>NZ_CP099959.1:634614-951921 GCF_040409815.1 Polynucleobacter sp. UK-FUSCHL-C3 | reverse complement strand
ACTGGCTAATTATTTTGCACTGCATTAAAAATAGCCCTATTTACCTATCAAACAAAACTTGGGTAACTTAATTTTTACAGATTTTGGTGTAATAATTACTTTACTCAACTTATGTGAGGTAAACATGATGAACGACACAACTTTTATCACCCTTTTTATACTCTTTGGAGCATGTTTTGGGTTTGTAACGTATTCACAGCGGCACTTGTTTAGCGAGGGTCCTCACAAGGCGAGGACCTCAGATGACAACCCATTTGAAAGTCGTATTTTTTGGGTCGCGCTTTGCGCTTTGCTTTGGCCAATTTTGGTCGTCACCAGAATCCATAGCGCCTGGCTACTTCACAAACGCAGGAAGCAAGCTCAACATGCAGTCTTGCATTGATGTTTTAAATGGTCAGCTAAGCAGTAAGAACTAGAATAAAAAAAGCCCAAGGCCTAAAACCTTGGGCTTTTGCATTACAGAGGCCTATTACTTACACACTAACCGTATCCGCCACACTACTAAAGTCTTTGATCTTGTCAAAGTTCATGTAGCGATAGACATCATCGGCTTTGGCATTAAGCGATTGCACTTGCTCAAGATACTCTGCCATAGTTGGGATTCTGCCAAGGAGGGCAGCTACGGCAGCAAGTTCTGCTGAAGCAAGATAAACACGCGTATCGATTCCTAAACGATTCGGGAAGTTACGTGTCGATGTGGATACCGCAGAAGCACCTTTACGCATCTGCGCTTGGTTGCCCATACACAAAGAACAACCTGGAGTTTCCATGCGAGCACCTGTGCGCCCCAAGATACCGTAATAGCCTTCTTCTGTGAGGATCATCGCGTCCATCTTCGTAGGTGGTGCAATCCATAAACGCGTTGGGATATCGGTCTTACCTTCTAAGATCTTGCCAGCAGCACGGAAGTGACCAATATTGGTCATGCACGAACCAATGAACACCTCATCAATCTTGTCACCCTGTACTTCCGACAAGAACTTCACATCGTCAGGATCATTGGGGCAAGCCAAGATGGGCTCTTTGATCTCGTTCATGTCGATCTCAATGACCTCGAAATAATCGGCATCGGCATCAGCCTTGAGTAATTGTGGATTAGCAATCCACGACTCCATCGCTTTAATGCGACGGGTGAGGGTGCGCTTATCTTCATAACCATTCGCAATCATCCACTTCATCAAGGTGATGTTAGAACGCATGTACTCGATGATGGGTTCTTTATTGAGATGCACAGTGCATCCACCAGCAGAACGCTCAGCCGAGGCATCGGACAGTTCAAAGGCTTGTTCCACCTTGAGATCAGGCAATCCTTCAATCTCGAGGATCCGACCTGAGAACACATTCTTCTTACCTTTTTTCTCAACGGTGAGAAGACCGCGCTTAATGGCATAGAGCGGTATTGCGTTGACTAAATCACGCAAGGTAATACCGGGCTGCATCTTGCCCTTAAACCGAATCAATACTGACTCTGGCATATCCAAGGGCATCACACCGGTTGCGGCTGCAAAGGCAACGAGACCTGAGCCTGCAGGAAAGGAGATGCCAATGGGGAAGCGCGTATGACTATCGCCACCAGTGCCACAGGTATCAGGAAGTAATAAACGATTTAACCAACTGTGGATCACACCATCACCCGGACGTAGGGCAACGCCACCGCGATTGGTCATAAACGCAGGCAACTCATGGTGCGTGCGAATATCAACGGGCTTGGGATAGGCCGAGGTGTGGCAGAAGGATTGCATCACGAGATCTGCCGAGAACCCTAAACACGCAAGATCTTTCAACTCATCACGGGTCATCGGACCGGTGGTATCTTGTGAGCCGACCGTGGTCATATGGGGTTCGCAATAGGTACCAGGACGAACACCTTGACCCTCTGGTAATCCACAGGCACGACCGACCATCTTCTGTGCCAAGCTAAAGCCCTTCTTATTATTAGGAGGACTAATGGGAACACGGAACTCGGTGGATGCAGGCAGACCTAAAGACGCACGCGCTTTCGCAGTTAGACCACGACCCACGATGAGAGGAATACGACCACCAGCACGTACTTCATCCAAAATCACTGGGGACTTCAATGCGAAGTCGGTAATCACCGCACCATTTTTATAAACCTTGCCCTCGTAAGGGCGCAGTTCAATCACATCGCCCATGTTCATTTGATTGACATCAAGCTCAATTGGCAGAGCGCCCGCATCTTCCATGGTGTTAAAGAAGATTGGTGCAATCTTGCTACCCAAACAGACTCCACCAAAGCGCTTATTTGGAACAAAGGGAATATCTTGGCCGGTCCACCACAAGACCGAGTTGGTCGCTGACTTGCGAGAAGAACCGGTACCCACTACATCACCCACATAGGCGATCTGATGACCTTTTTGTTTCAAGGCCTCAATTTGTTTCATGGGACCGCGCACACCAGCTTCATCGGGCTCAATGCCAGGACGGGGGTTCTTGAGCATGATGGTGGCATGCAGGGGAATATCGGGACGGCTCCACGCATCGGGTGCAGGGGATAGATCATCGGTATTGGTCTCACCGGTGACCTTAAAGACCGTCAGGGTCATGGATTCTGGGACAGCGGGGCGACTAGTAAACCATTCGGCATTGGCCCAACTCTGGATTAGAGCCTTGGCATTTGCATTACCTTTGTTGGCTAAGTCATTGACATCATTGAAGTAATCAAACATCAATAAGGTCTTTTTCAATGCCTCCGTAGCTGCCGCGGCACAGTCTTTGTCTTCTAAAAGTTCAACCAGCGGTTTGATGTTGTAACCACCGAGCATCGTACCCAGTAACTCCGTTGCCTTGACCTTGGAGATCAATGGAGAAGCAATCTTCCCTTTGGCAACAGAATCCAAAAACTCTGCCTTGACCTTGGCCGCCTCATCAACACCAGCAGGTACTCTATAACTAATGAGTTCTACGAGTTCTGCTTCTAAACCCTTGGGAGGATTAAGCAGTAATTTAAGGAGTTCAGTAGTTTGGTCTTTGGTAAGCGGAAGTGCGGGGATGCCTTGTGCGGCACGTTCAGCAACATGGGTTTGATATGCGTCTAACATGGGTTTCCTGATCAGAAATGAGCCTAAAAGAGTAGGCTATATTGTAAAACTTTACTGACAGGCAATCCAGCCAAAATACCCCTAAACCGGGTGCATTTAGAGGATTTCTTCGTGCTTTAAGGCCCAAACCAAGGCAACTACCCAACCCAGCAAAGACCAGCCTAAAAAGAGGTTTAGGGCAAAGATCGCCCCCGTATTGGCGCGCTTACGATAAACCGCAACCGCTGTAGGGAGCAGGTAAAAGAGGGTTAGTAGGGTGATCAGTAAGGCGGCTAGAAATCGCATCCATTGATTCTACCTAGGGCAAGCCCGAATCATCTTTTTTTAGACAGATGCGCCGCTATCGCTATAATTGCGTATTACCAACAGACGTTAAGCGATGACCAAATACGTTTTTGTCACTGGTGGTGTAGTTTCTTCCCTCGGGAAAGGAATTGCAGCCGCCTCGCTTGCCGCGATTCTTGAATCCCGCGGCCTGAAAGTCACCCTCCTAAAATTAGACCCCTACATCAATGTAGACCCTGGAACCATGAGTCCGTTTCAGCATGGCGAGGTCTTTGTGACCGAAGACGGCGCCGAGACCGATCTCGATCTTGGACACTACGAACGTTTTGTGAGCGCCAAGATGCGCAAGAGCAATAACTTCACCACCGGTCAGATCTATGAGTCGGTGATTCGGAAGGAACGTCGCGGCGAGTATCTGGGTAAGACCGTGCAGGTCATTCCACACATTACCAATGAGATACAAGCTTTTGTGGAGCGGGGTGCAAAGGCTAGTCACGATGGTAAAGCCGATGTTGCAATCTGTGAGATCGGTGGCACTGTTGGTGATATTGAGTCACTCCCATTTCTAGAAGCTGCGCGCCAAATGAGCTTGCGTCTGCCAAAAGGCGACTGTGCCTTTGTGCATTTAACTCTTGTGCCATGGATACAAAGTGCCGGGGAGCTGAAAACGAAACCAACCCAACACTCGGTACAAAAGCTACGTGAGATTGGTATCTTGCCAACCGTATTACTCTGTCGTGCCGATCGACGCATTCCAGAAGATGAACGCGCCAAGATCTCGCTCTTCTCCAATGTGCGTGAAGAAGCAGTGATCTCGGTCTGGGATGTCGACACCATTTATAAGATTCCAGAGATGTTGCAAGCACAGGGCATGGATGAGTTGATCTGCAAAGAGCTCAACATCCAAGCCAAGCCTGCTGATCTTGCGATGTGGACCCACTTGGTCTACGAGATGGAGAACCCACAGCACGAGGTCACCATTGGCATGGTGGGTAAGTATGTGGACCTTACTGAGTCCTATAAATCATTAATCGAAGCCTTACGGCATGCAGGTATTCATAATCACACCAAGATCAATATTCGGTATATCGACTCCGAGCGCTTAGAGCAAGGTAATCTCGAGTGCTTGCACGATCTTAATGCCATCTTAGTACCTGGAGGCTTTGGTAAGCGCGGCACCGAGGGCAAGATCAAAGCGATTCAATACGCGCGTGAGAACGCAGTTCCTTATCTCGGTATTTGCTTAGGGATGCAACTGGCTGTGATTGAGTTTGCCCGCCACGTTGCCAAGATAGAGGCAGCGAACAGTACCGAGTTTGATCCAGAGACCCCCAATCCCGTGGTTGCGCTTATTACCGAATGGCTTGATCGCGAAGGCAAGATTGAGAAGCGGGCAGCCGATTCTGATCTAGGCGGCACCATGCGCTTAGGATCGCAGCGTTGCCCCGTGAAAGCAAACACCTTAGCGCACAGCATCTATGGCAATGAAGTGAACGAACGTCACCGCCATCGCTATGAGGTCAACAATATCTACGCACCTAAATTAGAGAAGGCAGGCATGATCATCTCAGCGCGTACTCCAACCGAGGATCTTCCTGAGATGATGGAGTTACCGCAGAGCATGCATCCATGGTTCTTTGGGGTGCAGTTCCACCCCGAGTTCACTTCCACACCGCGTGATGGACACCCCCTTTTCTTGGCATTCATCCGCGCAGCACTCGCGCGCCAACAATCCAAAACCGCAGTTGCTGCTTAATCCAACACGCATCCATCATGTTTAAAAAACTCTGCGGCTTTGATATTGGCTTAGATCAACCATTCTTTCTGATTGCAGGACCATGTGTGATCGAGTCAGAACAGTTCTCGATCGATACCGCAGGGCAGATTAAGACGATCTGCGCAGAACTGGATATTCCATTAATTTATAAATCATCCTTTGACAAAGCCAATCGCTCGTCGGGTTCATCCTTTCGCGGCTTAGGCATGGATAAAGGTTTAGAGATCTTGGCAAAGGTAAAGAAACAAATTGGGGTGCCAATCCTCACCGATGTGCACGACATTAGCGATGTCTCCTCGGTAGCAGCGGTGGTCGATGTTCTGCAAACCCCCGCATTTCTGTGTCGCCAAACTAATTTCATTACAGCGGTGGCGCAAAGCGGTAAGCCTGTGAACATCAAGAAGGGTCAGTTCTTATCTCCTTACGAGATGAACAATGTGATCGATAAAGCCAGAGCGGCGGCCCAAGAGAAAAATCTTCCCGATCAATTTATGGTCTGCGAGCGCGGCGCTAGTTTTGGGTACAACAACTTGGTCTCGGATATGAGAAGTCTCGCGATCATGCGCAGCACAAAAGCCCCCGTGGTTTTTGATGCTACCCACTCGGTGCAATTACCAGGCGGTCAAGGAAGTAGTAGCGGTGGACAACGCGAGTTTGTCCCCGTACTTGCTAGAGCAGCGGTAGCGGTTGGTATTAGTGGCTTATTTATGGAGACCCACCCCAATCCTGCTAAAGCGCTATCGGACGGACCGAACGCTGTACCCCTAGAACATCTGAAAGAGCTCTTGGCATCCTTAAAGGCCATTGATGCTAGTGTTAAACAGAACAACCTATTTTTAGAAGATCGCTTTGCAAATTACTCGTAGTGCGATCGAGTTCTAAGACCATTTATTGAGGAGATTACATGAGTGCCATCGTTGACATTATTGGAAGAGAGATCTTAGATTCCAGAGGAAACCCCACGGTGGAGTGCGATGTATTGCTAGAGTCAGGCGTCATGGGTAGAGCAGCCGTACCATCGGGTGCTTCCACTGGATCACGCGAGGCTATCGAGCTGCGCGATGGGAATCAAGAGCGCTACTTAGGTAAGGGCGTACTCAAAGCGGTTGAGAACATCAATACCAAAATTGCAGAGACCATCATGGGCCTCGATGCGACCGAACAAGCCTTCTTGGATCGCACCCTTAATGATCTAGATGGTACCCACAACAAAGCCGGGTTGGGAGCCAATGCCACCCTAGCGGTATCTATGGCTGTTGCTCGTGCTGCAGCAGAAGAGGCCGGCTTACCCCTGTATCGCTATTTTGGTGGATCAGGTGCCATGCAACTCCCCGTACCAATGATGAATATTGTGAATGGTGGGGCGCATGCCAACAACAGTCTCGATATTCAAGAGTTCATGATCATGCCCGTGGGTGCTGAAAGTTTTCGGGAAGCACTGCGCTGTGGTGCAGAAATATTTCATGCGCTCAAGAAAATCCTACACGATAAAGATATGCCGACCTCGGTTGGTGACGAAGGTGGCTTTGCACCGAACTTCAAGAGCAATCAAGAATGCTTACAAACCATTCTGAGTGCCATTGAGAAAGCAGGGTACAAAGCCGGTGACGATGTGCTACTGGCGCTTGATTGTGCCGCAAGCGAGTTCTACAAAGATGGTAAGTACCATTTGGCTGGAGAAGGTTTGCAACTAAGTTCCACCGAGTTTGCTGATTACTTAGCCAACCTAGCAGATCAGTTCCCCATTGTCTCGATTGAAGATGGTATGCACGAGGGAGATTGGGATGGTTGGGCGACCCTCACCCAAAAATTAGGACAGAAGATCCAGTTGGTTGGTGATGATCTATTTGTGACCAACACGCGCATTCTCAAAGAAGGTATTGATAAGGGGATTGCTAATTCAATTCTGATTAAGATCAATCAGATTGGCACCCTGACCGAGACCTTTGCCGCGATTGAGATGGCTAAGCGCGCTAATTACACCGCCGTGATCTCGCATCGCTCGGGAGAGACCGAAGACAGCACCATTGCAGATATTGCCGTAGGCACTAATGCAGGTCAGATCAAAACGGGTTCACTCTCACGCTCTGATCGGATTGCGAAGTACAACCAACTCTTGCGCATTGAAGAAGATCTGGGAGACATTGCAAGCTATCCTGGTAAGGCTGCGTTTTATAACCTCCGCAATTTAGGTAAATAAGCAAAACACAGCATGCGCCTGATTATCTATTCCATGCTGGGTTTACTGATCCTTATTCAGTACCCACTGTGGTTTGGTAAGGGCGGCTGGATCAAGGTGTATGAGCTCGAGCGCCAGCTTGAGGCCCAGCAAGATAAAAATGCAGCACTTGAGATACGTAATAACAAGTTAGCCGGAGATGTAAAAGATCTCAAAGAAGGAAAGCTAGCCATTGAAGAGCGTGCGCGTACAGAGCATGGCATGATCAAAGAGGGCGAGTACTTTGTACAGATCGTGCCTAAAGACAATAGCGGGCCCAGTTCTACCACTGCGCCACCTAACCCAAAGCAATAAAACACAGTAGGGCGCTAGTGTCCCTTAGAGGGAGGCCGCACCGCATCAGTAAGGGTTGAACTAGCAAAGGCTTGCTTACAGTCCACCGGATCAAAGCGGTACTGCATCCCACAAAAATCGCAGGTGGTCTCAACCATTCCTTGCTCAACCAAGATGCTATCAACCTCTTCTTGACCCAGCATCCGAATGACATCGGCTACACGTTGTCGTGAGCAGCGGCAGGCAAAGCGTACTAAACGAGTCGGGAAACTACGCACCCCATACTGCGTGGACTCTTCTAAAAAGAGGCGGCGCAAGAGGGTCTCTGGGGAGACCGTCAACAATTCCTCATTGGTAATCGTATTACCCAAGATCTGGATGCGCTCCCAACCTTCACTCATCATCACAGGGTCGTATTGCGAGGCACCCCCTGTATCGGGCAGGCGCTGTAATAAAAAGCCACCCACTGAGTCAGGGCCACACGCTAACCATACGTGAGTATCCAATTGCTCTGAGTTTTGCATATAGAGCATGATGGCCTCGCTGACCGACTCAATTGGTTCTAGTAAACCGGGATGCGAAGGCGATGGCCGATTTAGTGCCACGATGCCTTGATAGGGAGCTTGTGAGGCTTTGCGATCACTAGGGTCTAAGGTAATGGCTAGACGTCCACTCCCTTCGGCATCGAGTAACTCCGCCAAGGTGGCGTTATCGGGGATCTCGGTAACATTGGGATTAAGTTTTACGGTCGCTCGCACCTCGAGTTGCGAAGTGCATTCCACCACTAACAACTGAATCGGACCCTGACTCTGCGCCTGAATAATTAATGTGCCATCAAGCTTAATACTGGCAGTAAGCAGGGTAGCTGCCGCCACAAACTCACCCATGAGAGCGCGCACCGCGGGAGGATCATTGCGACGCTCCACAATACTTTGCCAAGTACTGCCCAAAGACACAAACTCACCGCGCACCGGAGCGCCATCGCAGACAAAGACCAAAAGCTCATTCATAACCTGAGATAATAATCCCCATGCGTATTCGAACTCGATTTGCCCCTAGCCCCACCGGCTTTATTCATTTAGGTAACCTTCGCAGCGCTCTTTACCCTTGGGCGTTTGCCCGCAGCAAGGGAGGGGATTTCATTCTGAGGATTGAAGACACCGATCAAGAGCGCTCATCGTTAGAAGCCGTTGAGGTGATCTTAGAGGGTATGCACTGGTTAGAAATGGACCCCGATGAGGGCCCCATCTATCAGATGCAGCATATGGATCGCTATCGCGAGGTTCTCAAGCAGATGCTTGCCGATGGCAGTGCGTATTACTGTTATATGAGTGAGGATGAGCTCAACCGCCTGCGCGATGAGCAGATGGCCAATAAACAGAAACCGCGTTACAACGGATTTTGGAGACCTGAGTCTGGTAAGACCTTACCGACACCTCCCAAGGATGTTAACCCCGTCATTCGGTTTAAAAACCCGATTGGGGGATCGGTGATCTGGAACGATGCTGTGAAGGGCATGATCGAGATTAGCAATGAAGAATTAGATGACCTAATTATTGCTAGACCAGATGGCACCCCAACCTATAACTTCTGTGTGGTGGTGGATGATCTTGATATGAAGATCACCCATGTAATCCGAGGTGATGATCATGTCAACAACACCCCCCGACAAATTAATATCATGAAATCCCTCGGTGGTACACCACCGGTCTATGCACATCTCCCAACCGTACTCGATGAGAGTGGCGAGAAGATGAGTAAGCGTAATGGGGCACTAAGCGTACGCGATTACCAAAAGAAGGGCTACTTGCCCGAAGCCATACTCAATTACCTAGCTCGCCTTGGTTGGTCACATGGTGATGTGGAGATCTTTAGTAAAGATCAGTTCATTGGCTGGTTTGATCTAGAGCATTTGGGTCGATCACCCGCACAACATAATCCCGAGAAACTCCTTTGGCTCAATCACCATTACATCCAAAACGGGGACCCTAAGCGCCTTGCTCAATTATGTAAGCCGTTTGCCGATCAACAAAGTATCAACATCGCCCAAGGCCCTAACTTTGAGGCCGTGGTGGCATTACTGAAAGATCGCGCCAATACCTTATTAGAGATTGTGGAAGGGGCTAAGCTCTTTTATCAAGACCGGCCGCAACTGAGCTCACAACAAATCCAAGAGAACATCCCAGAAAATATTCGGCCCGCGATCACCGAGTTTAGAGAAGCGTTAAAGACTCAAGAAGCCCAAAGCAAGGAGCAGGTTGGGGCTCTCTTAAAGACCATATTGACTCAACACAATCTCAAAATGCCTGCTTTAGCCATGCCAATTCGGTATGCGCTCTTTGCTACGACCCAGACCCCAGCCCTTGATGCTGTGATTGCAGTATTGGGTAAAGAGGAAGTAATCGAGCGTCTAGCAAAAATAGGCTAAAATCTTGGATTGTTTTGGAAGTGCGTAGACGCGAGGGGGTATAGCTCAGCTGGGAGAGCGCTTGCATGGCATGCAAGAGGTCAGCGGTTCGATCCCGCTTATCTCCACCACCAAACAAAGTAGTAGAAAGTAAGAGAAGTTTTGGTAGTCCAAGGTCCCCATCGTCTAGAGGCCTAGGACATCACCCTTTCACGGTGAGTACGGGGGTTCGAATCCCCCTGGGGACGCCAGTCATGCGATGACAAGCATGATGCTTTATACGGAGCGGTAGTTCAGTTGGTTAGAATATCGGCCTGTCACGCCGAGGGTCGCGGGTTCGAGTCCCGTCCGCTCCGCCAATTTCTTTTGATACGTATTGACGTATTGCCCGACTCACCAAAGTTTGCTCAAATGACATGATCAATTGATAAGAACAGTGAGCTCCCAAATGAACAAAACAATCCTAACTTGCGCAGTAACAGGTAATCTCACCAAACCTGAGATGACCCCGTATCTGCCCATTACCCCAAAGCAGATTGCAGACTCCTGCCTAGGGGCTGCTGATGCCGGAGCCGCAGTAGTGCATATTCATGTGCGTTACCCCGAGACCGGCAAGCCATCGATGGAGTTGGATCACTATGCTGAAGTCCTGCATCTCATTAAGGCGCAGAACAAAGAACTCATCATTAATCTCACCACCGGTCCTGGTGGACGCTATGTGCCCACCGAAGGTGACCCCAAAGTCTTTGCACCCGGCACAACCTTATGCGACCCCCTCAAACGAGTCGAGCATGTCGCAGCACTAAAACCAGAAATTTGTTCATTGGATCTCAACACCATGAACTCGGGTGCCGATGTGGTGATGAACACCCCCAGTAACGTCCGCAAGATGGCAAAGGTTATTCGTGAGGCAGGGGTGATGCCAGAGCTTGAGATCTTTGATAGCGGGGACCTAAATCTTGCCAAAGATCTGATTGCAGACGGCACAGTAGACGGTCCTGGACTCTACACCTTTGTCATGGGCGTGAAGTACGGCCTTAATACCGACCCAGCTACCTTACTTTATATGCGCGATCAACTTCCCAGCGGGGCGATCTGGGCCGCCTTTGGTATCAGTCGAGCTGAGTTCCCCATCGTAGCCCAAGCATGGCTCTTGGGCGGTCATATCCGTGTCGGCATGGAAGACAACATCTATCTGGAGAAGGGTGTGCTCTGCGAGAGCAATGCCCAACTCGTTAGCAGAGCCAAGCGGATCATTGGCGACCTTGGAGGACAGTTAGCCAGTTCTAACGAAGCCCGACAGATGCTAGGACTATAGTCAATGACCCACGTTCATTACCTGATACGTAAGATCCTTCTATCTTTCCTGCTCATCCCGGGGTTGGTGAGTGCCATGACCATTGGTCAGACTGTGGAGCTTGGCAAGCTTGAGACCTTCGCAGGTACCAACTACTCATTGCCTGCGAATAACAGTAAAAATACCTTGGTAATGATCTGGGCCTCCTGGTGCCCCTTTTGCCAACGCCAAAATGTCTATCTCGAGAAGTTCGTCAAGCAAGTACCACCGAACAGTATCAACGTCATCACTATCTCGATTGATAAGAACCCAAAGTTAGCCAAAGACTATATGAGTAAGCACGGCTATACATTCCCAGCAGCGATGATGACCCCCGAGCTCAACCAATCGCTCGGTAAAGTAAAAGGTATTCCTATCCTCCTTATTCTGGATAAGAACAACAAGATCATCCATAAAGAGATGGGGGAGATGTTTGAGGAAGACTTTGCTGACCTAAAACGCTTTGCTAAGTAAATAACGGGAGATGTATTTATTCTGAATGGCCGTGCTATATTGAATCAGACCAGCTTTAAGAACGTTTCTTAACCGCATTGCCACTAAAGGGTGATTGCCATGAAACCAAAAAATACGGAGGGGCCATTTAATTTTGATGGTCGAGAAGTGTATTTTGATCTTGAGAAGAGTGAGTTTTGGGACTCCAAAACAGACAGCTATCTTGATCATGCGATTGGTCTGGTATTAATTGATTTGTACTTTGGCCATCAGAAAGCACCTCTAGGCCCCAAAAAATAGACTGGCTAATAAAAAGCATTCTGGGCAATTAAAAAAGGTGCTAACCTGAGGCATATTACTTACTCGTGGGGGATATATGGAGCTCGATAGCGTAACGCTAGGCCTAATTTTTTCAGGTGTGGGAGTCGCTACACTGCTGATCATTATTTTCGGTAGTCGTAAACCAAACGATCACGATCATTAAACGAAATGGCCAACTAAGGCTCACTCCCGTGACCTTATGATTGGATCGTTAAAGGCCTACGATGCATAGTTCTTCAGGGCCTTTTCTAATTCAGCTCTCACTTTTGTCTTAAGACTAGCAGGGCCAACTACTTCAACCCCATCGCCATGCTTCATGATCTCCATGACCAACTCCGGATCTTGGTTGTAATCAAACTCCAAGAGGTAGCTACCATCTTTATCAAAACTAGCAACTTGCTGGCCGTGCCAAGTCTCTGCGGAGACCCAGCGTGCTTTCTCAGGAGTAAAGCGTAATTTGGCGCGCTGTGTTGCTTTACCAGAAAAGATGCCATAGCTCTCAGCAAAGTTCTCATGAAGTTGCTTCTCAGGGATTTCATCAGCCTTATCAGTTAGCAGGTGAGCCGATAGGATGCCATCCATTGCAAAGCTGCGTAGGCCCTTACGTAAATGGCAATAGGCATCTAAGTACCAGTTATCGCGATAGAAAATAATGCGCTGGGGAGAGACCTCGCGCTCAGTGGTCTCATTTTTGCCCTTAGCGTAATACTTCAGATGAAGACGTTGGCGCTTTAGTAAAGAGACCCCAACTTCCTCAAAGTTTTCTAAGTTCTTCTTACGCGCTGACATGCCAAATACCTTAATGCGCTTGCGTAATTCTTTAGCGGACACCTTGGATTGACCCAAAAGACCATCGACGATATCCATCAGCGGTGAGATGTGCGGACTTAAAAGGCCATCGGTATCAAGATTGGCGAGTAAGTGCTGCATGAGAACGAGGGCAGTGGCCTCTTTCTCCGAGAACCATAAGCCTGGTAACTCAATCTTGGCACCGTGATTAGGCTTATCAAAACGATAACCACCCATGGAGCGGTCATGCACGATTGAAGCATTCATACGATCGCGTAGGTACTCGAGATCTCGCTTAAACGTGGCTTTGGAGATCTCTAAGGTATGTAAGAAGTCATCAATGGGAACGCAACC
Source organism: Polynucleobacter sp. UK-FUSCHL-C3 (assembly GCF_040409815.1). Lineage (NCBI taxonomy): Bacteria > Pseudomonadati > Pseudomonadota > Betaproteobacteria > Burkholderiales > Burkholderiaceae > Polynucleobacter > Polynucleobacter sp. UK-FUSCHL-C3. The sequence continues at coordinate 938,628 of NZ_CP099959.1, read as the reverse complement.
CCGACTCTGAATCATGTATTTGATGCGATGCAAGCGCTCCATATCGCCCATATCAGTCTCCTTAAATAATTAGCAGAGCCTATGATCGATGACTACAGGCTCATTATATGAGCTAGTATAGATAAAATTACTGGCATTGCAAAGAGCGTAAAAATGATCCACTGCTCCTAATGGGGTAGCATCAGGTCTATGCACAAGGCTTACTCCACAACTAAATCAAGATGAACCTCCACGCGGACTTCAAAGAACGTATCGTCCTTAATCATCATGCGCTGCCATGGCAGATGAGCCCAGAGCCCGGCGTAGAGCGCAAAATGCTCGACCGAATAGGAGACGAGGTAGCGAAAGCAACGAGCATTGTGCGTTACGCAGCAGGCGCAAAGTTTGCTTCGCATACCCACGATCTTGGCGAAGAAATATTGGTCCTTGATGGTGTCTTCAGTGATGAGACCGGCGACTACCCAGCAGGAACATACCTCATGAACCCGCCAGGCTCGTCACACGCTCCATTTAGCAAAGAGGGCTGCACACTCTTTGTCAAACTTCGTCATTTGGGATCTGAGCAAACCGAACGCGAGATTGTGAATACCCACACAGCGCAATGGTTGCAAGGACTCGTACCGGGGCTGACGGTGATGCCTCTCATGCGCCAAGGAACAGGATCGACGCTAGTACGCTGGGCACCGCAGACCTATTTCAACCCTCACCGCCACCATGGGGGTGAAGAGATCTTCGTGGTTGATGGAGTCTTTGAGGACGAACATGGTCGCTACGAAGCCGGCTCATGGATTAGAAGCCCCCATATGAGCATGCACAAGCCATTTAGCAAAGAGGGCTGCACCATCTTTGTAAAGACCGGGCATTTACTCTAGGGCAGAGGTGACTAAGGATTGCCCAAGTAATCGCGCTTGCCAATCACAACGCCATTGGTACGCAAGATGGCATAGGCCATCGAGCTATGAAAGTACACATTGGGGATGGCATGCCCTAATAAAAACTGCATGCCCTTGTAATGGGTTTCTTTATCACCGCGCTTGGTCACAATCGCTTTGTCCTCAGTACCATCGATCTGCTCGGGTTTAAAACTCCCCATAAACGCAATGGTTTTGGCAAGACGCTCTTGCAACTCTGCAATGCTACTCTCAGTATCTTCATAGGCAGGGATATCAACGCCTGCTAAACGTGCTACGACCCCTTTAGCGGTATCGGCCGTAATTTGGATCTGACGGGTAAAATTAAACATATCAGGATATAAGCGGTAGTGCAGTAGTGCGTTGGCATCTAACTTCTTATCTGTAATATGGTCTTGTGCTTTTTGCAAGACATTGGATAAATTAGTGAGCGCATTAATAAGTCGAGGTACGCTAGCCTGATACATGGAAATAGTCATTTTGTTCCTTAGGATTTAAAAGAGAATGAATAAGAATACTCGCATTAGCAACTAAGCATTATTTACATATCACTTTGAGCGCCCACCAAATGGAACGACTACCTTGTATTGAAATTGAGACCGCTGAGCATCCCACCGCAGCCGTAATTTGGCTTCATGGGCTTGGCGCTGATGGCAACGACTTTGCCTCCATCTTGCCCCAACTCGATCTCTCGGCATGTCCGGGTATCCGCTTTATCTTCCCTAGCGCTCCTAGCATGCCTGTGACCGTGAACGGTGGTTATGTGATGCCCGCCTGGTATGACATTATTGGCAGAAGTCCAAACGATCGCGAGGATGAGTCTGGTATTGAGCGTTCGGCTAAGGCTATCCAAGCCCTCATTGAACACGAATGCAGTCATGGCATTGCCCCCAACAAAATAATCTTGGCTGGATTTTCACAAGGCTGTGCGATGGTCTTGCACACAGGGCTGCGCTACCCGCAAGCCTTGGGTGGCATCATGGCCTTATCCGGTTACTTGCCCCTTAGAGACTCCTTTGTTAAAAACCGCAACCCCGCAAATCAACAGACCCCCATCTTCATGGCGCATGGTGAGTGGGATAGTGTGATTACGCTAGATCGCAGTGAGTACTCTAAAGACGTACTCGAAGCCAATGGCTATGCGGTGCAGTGGCAGACCTATGCCATGGAGCATTCGGTACATCCCCATGAGATTGTGGATATCGGAAATTTTCTGCGTCGGGTATTAGCTACCTAAGGCCATGCTACGCATGAGAATACTCACCCTGTGTCTCATGATGGTGCTGGGCGTTTTTCATCTCAGTACGGTCGTTGCGCAAACCATCCAATCGGAGAAACAGTCCTTTCGGGTCGTGCCACTCACTCAAGGTTTGCAATACCCGTGGTCAGTGGCTTTCTTACCCGATGGGCGACTACTCATTACCGAACGTGCAGGGCGTCTTCGGATCGTGCAAAAAGATTTCACGCTCGATCCCAAGCCCGTTAGCGGATTACCAGACATTATTGCAAGCGGCCAAGGCGGATTGTTTGATGTGGTCTTACACCCGCAGTACTCTAAAAATGGTTGGATCTATTTTGCATACAGCGCACCTGGCTCAGGGGGTTGGGGTACCGCATTGGCACGCGGCAAACTCCTCGGTGATCAAATGACCAACGTACAGGTGCTCTTTAGCATGGAGCCAAAGACTCGTTCGAATCACCATTTTGGTGGGCGCATCGTCTTTGATGAGGGAGGCTATGTCTATCTCACCTTGGGTGATCGTGGTGAGATGGCGCGAGCACAACAATTAGATGATCACGCTGGCTCGATTATTCGTTTGCACGATGACGGCAAAGTTCCCAAAGACAATCCATTTGTAAATAGGGCAGGGGCTAAGCCCGAGAAATTTACTTTAGGTAATCGTAATGTACAAGGTGTGGCAATCCATCCTAAAACAGGAGAGGTCTGGACACATGAACATGGACCGCAAGGGGGCGATGAGATCAACATCATTAAACCCGCTCGTAACTATGGCTGGCCGATTATTACCTACGGCGTTAATTACGGCTTTGGTACAAAGATTGGGGAAGGAACGGTAAAGGCGGGTCTTGAACAACCTTTGTATGTCTGGGTTCCCTCAATTGCTCCTTCTGGGATGGCCTTTTACAAGGGGAATGCATTTGCCAACTGGAACAATCATCTATTCATTGGAGCCTTACGCGCAGAGACCTTGTTACGCCTAGAACTACAAGGAGACAAAGTGGTCCATGAAGAACGCTTACTCCAAGGAAGCATTGGACGGATTAGAGACGTGCGGGTTGGTCCTGATCAATACATCTACCTCTTGACCGACGAGCGCGCAGGCGGTTTATATCGACTCGAACCCAGTAAATAGCAAGTATCTAAACGGACCTGATTGGGCCGATTTGACTTCATGGAAGTGCTGTGCCAAATTGCAGTAGACTCCATTAATCTTGAGTAAACCGCCGATCCAAGGAAAGCACGATGCCTGATATTTATCGCTACATTACCGCTGCAGAAAAAACAATCCTAGTACTCATTGCCCTCTTTACGATTTATGCCGTGGGTATTGAAATGTGGAAAGTTGTGCAAACCGGTGATGTTGCCTTAACCGATTTGCTGCTCATGTTCATCTATGCCGAGGTCTTAGGAATGGTGGCCGGTTTTTATAAGTACCGCAAAATACCAATCACGATTCCAATCTTTATTGCTATTACAGCGCTGTGCCGCTTGATTATCTTGCAAGGTAAGGGTGTCAATAGCGTGGATCTGATCTATGAGAGTGGGGCAGTGCTCTTATTAGGCTTGGCTGCTTTGGTGATTCGTTGGAACTTAATTAAATTAAAACGCGATACCAACGAACCCAATCTTTAGAGGGCTCGGTCATCACAGCGCATCCCACAACGCATCCCACAGCGCATCGTTCTCCCAAATAAAAAAGGGTCCGCTATGGACCCTTACTAAGGTACATCAATAGAAAAACTTATTGAATGCCCATTACCTTTTTGGCTTCACCAAGGCTTGCCATGGATTCGGTATGCTGACCCGCTTTGTGCTGTTCTTCACCCTTAGCGCGCAAACTCTGGACCTTGCTCATATCGGCAGAGCTTAACTTAGCCGTTGGCATCGCTGCATCAATCTTTTTCATCTCACCTGGGCAGCCGTGCGCCAAGGCAAAACTCGATAGACACATGAGGGATGTTGCTAGTAATACTTTTTTCATATGAATCTCCAAAGACGTAATTAAATTAAATCCAAACAAATAGTAATCTAAAACCAAGATTATTGTTGCTTCGAGCCCTCAACAATGCGGCGCCCCAAAGAAATGGCATAGGGAGCTGTTCTAGCACGCAACATCGGATCTGCGGCGCCTTCTACTCCGACAGGCATGATATTGGGGTCAAAGGTAATGTTTAAGCATGGACCGCTGCCATCAGGGGCGACCGCCACAATTTTGAGAACACCCAAGGTAATCTTCTTGCGTCCTTCAGGAAGGGGAACGGTTGCGTTGGTGAGCGTATCGCCTGCTTGAGCAACTTCCAGATTAAAGTTAAACGCTGCATTGCCCGCTGCGACCCGTTGGCGTAAATCGTCAAATAAGAAGTTAGGCCCTTTTGCTTTGGCTTCCTCATCGGTCAAGGTTTGTACGCCCCCAACCGGTTCAAAAATCCATTTACCCCAAACCTTCTCTTTTTTGGCATTGGAGAGGCCAAAGCCATGGACTCCCCAATAATTGGTGGCAGCATAACTAGCCGGGACTGGCTGGGAGGCAAAGTATCTACCCTGAATCAATACCTCAGGATTGGCATCGGCAAAGGCCTTCACTTTGACTGGGTCAGCAACCTTCGTAGTTGGGTCAGGCTGGGTGGATTGCAAGCGACCCATGAGTTGATCGGGTGTTGCAGAACCGAATACCGGTGCAGAAATATTCCCCATTTGCCAGACTTCATTTTTGGGAAGATTAAATTGCAACGCTAAATTACGTTGAGTCTTCGTGTTATCCGCAGCCTTGGGATTAGCACCGCCCACTGAAAAACGCACAACCACCGGAATTGGTTTGCCACTAAACGCCGAAGCAGTAGAGATCTTGCGACCTTCAGCACTGCCAATAAACTCGCCAGTGGCACAAATACCCTTTGCACCCGAGCGACGAAAGCCCTCAAACTTTCCACCGGTCGCCTCAAACTGATTGACCATGGTATTAGGGTCGGGATTGGCGTGAACGAGTGTGGGGGTCAAACTGACCAGTCCTAAGGAAACTGCCAAGGAAGATGCGAGGCAATACGTTATTGTTTTCATAAAGATAACCCTATTGAATTTAGTGGCAATCCAAATCGTACTACTGTCTAGGAAATAAATCAGGTGTCCAAAATTATTGCACTGCATTAGATTGCTGGCTTATTTCACTAATTTCACATCACCATTTAGTCAGAAGACCAAAACCACATATTGATAGAACACAGCAATAGAATCCTGTAGGAAGATCCCTACAGCAAAATCCTCCCTTATTGATTCCCAATCAAAAACTAAATCGTTAATCTAAAACTCCTCAAATCAGATTTAAAAAGGAGATGTATGTTGACAAACGAAGAGGTGATGTTGGAAGTAGATATGATGTTGGATGAAGAGCATAGAAGACTTTCGCAAGAGATTAATAAACACGAGTTCTATCTTCGTGTTGTTGAGCATACTCAGTGGATACGTCAAGACAACGATCGCCTAGAAGATTTACTCCGTATCTATAGAGATAAATTGATCGAAGAAGCTAGACTAGAACAATTAGACAGTCCATTCGATAGCAATAAGACCAATCACTAACCTCTAAAGGAAATAAAATGCTACTCGTCGTAGAGCTTGTTCATCTACGCTCAAAATTCATACGCTTTGAGTTCGGAGCACTCTTTCTGGTCTTAATCATGGTGTTCATTCTGCTAACCGGATCATTTGGTTACTACTTTGGATCCTTCGTTGGATTAATGAAGTGATATGAACGATAATGGTGGTGTAGTCACACTGCACCACCCATCATGACCCTTAAATCAACCGACCTCGCCAAACGCCAAGGGCTCACCATTGCCCACCGCATGAAAAACGCCACCAAGGCGGATCTTGCCAAGAAGACCGGCAAGGGCAAAGACGGCATTAAAACGAACCCACTTTTGCAATCGATCCTGGGTAAGGTCAACAAAGACAACAATAAAGACTAATTAGTAGTCACCCCGAGTCATCTAGACTCATCTATAGTAATTGGTTATAAAAGAGAGCAATATGCAAACTATTGGTTCTCAAAACCCCAATTTAGCCCTCAAAATAGCCATTTTTTGTAATAGACTAGTTCTCATAGTAATGAATCAGGGAGATGAGCATGCAAGCCGGTCAAGCAATTAGCACAGTGGGAAGTATTCCGGGGTATATAAAAGGAAGTTGTGCTTGGCAGGGCAAAGACATCCAAGAGAGCCCAAGTTGGATCGTGCACTGGACCCCCGCGCAAATTGCTGAACTAGAAACTGCTGCCGATCACTTTGCTAAAACCGGCATTGCACTAGAGAACATCACCACCGAGTCTTTCCCAGTAGCGACCCTAAAACCATTTATCGCCGATGTATTGCATGAGCTCATGCAAGGCCGTGGCTTTGTGATGCTGCGCGGCCTACCAATTCAGAACTGGTCGATTGAGAAAGCAGCCACCATCTATATGGGCATTGGACGCCACATGGGGAGCTTGCGCAGTAGTAATGGCAAAGGCCATCTCCTTGGGCATGTTCGTGATCAAGGCGCCAAAGTCGAAGCAGGCGCTCGTTTTTACCAAACCAATAAGAAGCTTGATTACCACACCGACTCAGCTGACATCGTTGGCTTACTCTGTTTACAAAAAGCCAAAGAGGGTGGGGAGTCATTTATTGCTAGCTCGATGGCGCTCTATAACGAAATGGTTAAGCGTCGCCCCGATCTGATCCCAGCAATGTTCACCCCGTACCCAACGGATCGTCGCGGTGAAGTACCCGAGGGCAGAGACCCATGGTTTGAGATCCCCATCTTTAATTGGTATCAAGGGCATCTATCGTGCGTGTATCTGCGCCACTATATAGAAGAAGCCCAAAGTAGATTCCCCAATGCACCACGACTCACTACAGAACAAATCGAGGTGATGGATCTGATCGATGCGATCTTGCAAGAACCAGGCTTTCCTCTGCAGATGGCCTTTGAACCGGGTGATATCCAGTTCTTACACAACCATCAGATCTTGCACTCTAGGAATGATTTCTTTAACTGGCCAGAACCAGAACGGGCCCGCCATCTGCTGCGTCTGTGGATTGCACCCACCACCGCTCGACCACTGCCCGATTACTTTGCCTCCCGCTGGGGCTCTGTAACCCCCGGAGATCGAGGCGGCATCATCGTGCCAGGAACCAAACTATCGGTAGAGCTAACGGTCTAGAAGATCCAAGGTCTTTAAAAGACCTAAAGATTTTATGGTCAATTGACCTAGTTAATACCCTTATTGGATTGCCCCCAACTGGCTTGTACTATGGTCAGTTCTATATAGAACATCCCAATGTGGAGGAGACCCCATGTTTTTAAGTAAACGCCTTATTGCTAAGTCAGTGATCACAGGGGCATTAATAGCTGCCCTCGGCACAGGAACTGCATTTGCCCAAAGTTACCCCAACAAAACGATCACCCTCGTAGCACCGTATGCAGTGGGTGGCGATAGCGATTTCTCAGGCAGAAATCTCTCGGTCGTTGCAAGTAAGCTCATCGGGCAGTCGGTCATTGTTACTAACATCGTTGGTGCCTCAGGTACGATTGGCTCACAGCGCGTTAGAACTGCAGCCCCAGACGGATACACCTTATTGGTATCACGCGGTGGCTCACAAGCAATCACCCCAGCACTCGATAGCAGCACACCGTATAAGTGGAATGATTTCACATTCATTTCACTACTCGATTTCAATCCCGTGGTGTGTGTCGTGAAACCCGATGCGCCTTACAAAACGATGAAGGATCTGATTGATGCCATTCGTGCAAATCCTGGTAAGTTGAACTATGCAACCGCTGGTCCTGGAACAACCCAACACTTAGCAGTGGAAGTCATCCTCAGTCAATTAGGATTGCCATCCACCGCGGCGATGATGATTCCGTATAAGGGAGGTGGCGAAGCAACCACGGCATTACTTGGCGGACAAGTACAGTTCATTTGTAATAACCTCACCACCATGGTTGGTCAGATTAAGGGTGGCGCGATGCGCGCACTCGTAACTTCAACACCCAATCGCCTAAAAGAATTCCCAGACGTGCCTACAGCAAAAGAGATGGGCATTGGTAATCTAGAGCAAGTGATGGGATGGAGCGGACTCTATGGCCCACCCGGACTTCCTGCTGAAGTCGTTACGAAATGGCAAGCTGTCCTCAAAGAAGTAGCAAAAGATCCAAACTGGCTACGTGGTAACGATACGGTTGGTGCAATCCCAGCGATTCGCTCACCACAAGATACCGAGAAATTTGCCAAAGAGCAATTTGATCTTTATAGCAAACTAGGTACCCAGCTAAATCTCAAAAAATAATCGAGTAACACCTGCACGAACGGCCCACAAAGATAGCTGCGTGGGCCGTTTTGCTTCCCGTACCCATTCAAGAAATACGCCATGACCACCCCAGCCATCATCTCTGTTGCGATTACCGGATCCGTCCCTCGTAAAAAAGACTGCTCTGGATTACCAGTAACCGTCAGCGAACAAATTGAGTCAACCCATGCGGCCTATGAAGCAGGCGCAGCTCTGGTGCACATTCATGTGCGCAAGCCCGACGAGAGCCCAAGCTCAGACCCGGATCTTTTTGCCCAAGTGCAAGAGGGCATTCGTAAACATTGCCCAGACATGATTGTGCAGTTCTCTACGGGTGGCAGAGGGCGCAGTCAAAGTGAGCGCGGTGCAATGCTCAAGCACGCTCCCGATATGGCATCCCTCGCAACCGGATCAGTGAACTTCCCCAACATGATCTATGAGAACCCACCATCACTCATCGACGAGCTCGCCCAAGCGATGCAAACGTATCGCGTCAAGCCAGAAATCGAGATTAAATGCAAGAAATACCTATGATTTAGTATTCAGGCATCAAGACATGGGGGGGTGGGTCTCTAGCCAATAAAAAACTCAACGGTGCTGCTTAATTGCATAAGAGATTATTAATTAAAAATATGATAAAAATATAAATCTAATAAATTTCTGGAATTCTCAGTGCGAAAATTTATAAATAAGTTTCTAGCAAGTCGGGGTTACGAGGTCAATAAAATTGGACGAACAATCTATTTTTTAGACAGGCTTGTTAAAAAACAAGGTGAAATAAGTTTTATACAGGTGGGTGCAAATGATGGCATCAGCTTCGATAACATCTATCCTTTTTTTAAGAGTCGCAAATGTAAAGGTCTTTTAATTGAGCCTTTGCCATACTTTTTTGACAGGCTAAAACTTAACTACGCTGACTCACCAAACATCATTCCTCTTAATATTGCCTTGCACCCTACAGCAGAAAAATTTAATATCTATTCAGTCAACCAAAAAGAGTTACATAAATATCCTCATTGGGTGTCAGGCATTGCATCGTTTAATAAAGAGCATCTAATTAAAAATAGCGTTAAAGAGAGTGACCTAGTCGCTGAAGCAGTGACTTGCAAACCTCTATCGAAATTGCTTGAAGAGTACGAACTGCTTAAACTTGATTATTTACAAATCGATACCGAGGGCTTTGATGATGAAATTATTAAGATGATTAATTTTAGCCAAGTTAAACCCAAGCTAATTAAGTTTGAATCTGTACATTTAAGTTCGGAAAAGAAATTATCTACTGTCAATCTACTAAAGTCTCAGGGCTACAAGATAATCGATGAAAGAAGGGATATGGTTGCTCTCTTAGAGCGATTCTTTAACTAAATCTCCCAACTTTTGGATTTGTTAGATTGATTTCAACCTTGCTTGACCCACCAGCAGAACCAGTCCACTTAGCATTTAAAGTTCCATATTGACCAGCCTTCTGAAGTACCACTTGCATTGACGACCTTAGAATCTCCTCAATTACGGCTTGCTTATCTTCTGGCACTAAATATTCTTCATGTATTGGAATAAGTGGCAAATCAATGGCGTCAGCAAATTTCAATACTTGATGCGTTACCGCCCCGTCAAAACCCTGAAGCTGCAATCCAATTCCAGAACCTACGGCATCTATAAAATCAGGGTGCATTAGCTTAAAGTTGCCAATAAACTTTTTGACCTCATCATCATCTTTAAATATTGGACTTCCCCAACGCTTCTTTTTGCCCCTATAGTCCTCCAGATATTCTTTGTGCCGTCTTGCCTGACCCGTCCACTCTTACCACTTCGTGTCGCTGTAGCCCCACAAACTGCACATACGCATAGTCCACTCAATGGATGAACACTGTGACTATCTCTGGTGCTCTTAGAAGCAACACCTTGAAACCTAGTCTTAATCCAGAGCTTCTCAGAGATAACTCTAGGGTAATAATTCTCATGCCTTACACCATCAGCAGTATTTAATAACCCTAGTACCGCTTCAGAGTTCAGCACCTTCTTAACGCTAGATATTCCCCACCTAGTAGCCTTGCTTGTCGGAGGAGAAACACCTTCATCATTAAGTAGCGTAGTAATCCTCTGTCCACCAAGACCTTCAGCAGATAGCCTGAAAATTCTCTTAACTACTGCAACCTTATCGGCAATAGATTTAGTCCTATCTTCCTTAACAATCCAGAAAGGCACTCTCTTTGTAAGCTGCACACCATCGGCAACTCTAAGCATCTTTTGTCGCCAAGCTCTACTTACCCTATCTGCTTTCGTTGCAGATTCCTCATGAGCTCTAGACATCAGCATGATTGCAAACATAAGGCTCATGCCACTGTCTTCATCCATCGAGACGCTGGTATAAACCTTATTGTCATTAAGTGTTACAACAACAATTCCTTCATCAATCAAGGCACCAAGTTGAGCAAGAGCTTTTCTGGGTGTCTGTCTACTTAATCGGTCTAAGGACTCAACCAAGAGATATGAACCTCTTTCAATCTTCCCATCCTCAACTAAGCGATTAAACACACCCAATGAACCTTTGGTCTGAGCAACTCCTTTATAGGCACTCAACCCTTCATCAGTAAGCTGTAAGCTGGTGTCCAACTCTAAACCTAGCTGAGAATTACGCTCTATGTACTCAGATGCTAAGTCTTTCTGCCTGCGAATGCTGTCACCCTTAGCCTGCTTCTCAGAGCTGAACCTAATGTACGAATAAGCAATTGGCATAAATATTTCCCTTATGATGGGTATATCTTATACATAATTGAGATCTTTGATCTGGCCATGCTCTATAACGCAGTCAATCTGGTTGAGCGCGGACTCATCGCCTCACCAGCGCATGTGCAATTTGTGATGGGTGTACCCAATGCCATGCCAGTCAAACGTTCGGTCTTGGAGTTTTTGATTAAAGAACTCAAGGAGGTGATGCCAGAAGCCACTTGGACCGCAGCTGCGATTGGCAAACATCAACTCACGATGAACGAGTGGGCACTTGAACTAGGCGGTCATGTGCGTACCGGGTTAGAAGACAATGTGCGCTTTGATAAAAGCCGTGTGGCTAATAGCAATGCGGAGCTTGTAGAGCGCGTTGCCCAACTGGTAATTAGTAAGGGCAGAACGGTGGCCAGTGCAAGGGAGGCACGTAAACTCTTAAGCCTTTAGAAGAGGCCCACCACCTTGCCATTGATCAGATCAATCTTATCGGCCGATGGCACTTTTGGAAGGCCTGGCATGGTCATGATGTCACCACAGACCATCACCACAAACTGAGCACCTGCTGCAAGACGAACCTCACGGATATTAATCACATGATTATTCGGAGCGCCACGTAACTTAGCATCGGTTGAGAACGAGCTTTGGGTCTTGGCAACGCATACGGGATAGTGGCCATAGCCTTGCTCTTGCAAACCTTGGATCTGCGCTCTAATCTTGGAGTCTGCGGTCACCTCGCTAGCACGGTAGACCTTCTTCGCAATGTGATTGATCTTGTCCCACAAGGAGTCAGTCTCTTCATAGACAAACTGCATTTGGGAAGGAGAGTCGCAAAGCTGCACCACAATCTTTGCTAGCTCTTCTGCACCTTTGCCACCATGGGCCCAATGCGAGGCAATGACTACTTTGACACCTAGTTTCTCCATGCGCTTCTTGATGAGATCGATCTCAGCAGGCGTATCGCTTAAGAACTGATTGATGGAGACCACGCAAGGTACTTGATAAACCTGTGTGATGTTCTCAACATGGCGCTCTAAATTAACGAGACCTTTCTCAAGCGCAGAGAGATTCTCTTTGGTGAGATCAGCTAGCTCTGCATAGCCATGGTATTTCATGGCGCGTACGGTAACAACGATTACTGCAGCAGCAGGGCGTAAGCCTGACTTGCGGCATTTGATATCAATAAATTTCTCAGCGCCTAGGTCAGCACCAAAGCCCGCTTCGGTCACCACATAGTCGGCTAACTTCAAGGCTGCCTGCGTGGCAATCACCGAATTACAGCCATGCGCAATATTGGCAAAGGGGCCACCATGCACAAAGGCAGGATTGTTTTCAAGAGTCTGAACTAAGTTTGGCGCAAGAGCGTCTTTGAGTAAAACGGTCATTGCGCCATGGGCATTTAGATCCTTCGCCAAGATGGGCTTGAGATCCCGCGTATAGGCCGCCACAATGTTTGAAAGACGCTCCTTGAGATCATCAAGAGAAGTTGCAAGACAAAAAATTGCCATGACCTCAGAGGCCACCACAATATCAAAGCCATCCTCACGCGGATAGCCATTACCCGGGCCACCCAAGCCATTCGTGATGTGACGTAAGGCACGATCATTCATATCCACGACACGCTTCCATTGAATGCGCCGACTATCAATGCCTAAAGCATTGCCATGGAAAATATGGTTATCAATTAATGCAGCCAGAAGATTATTAGCAAGCGCGATGGCACTAAAGTCACCCGTGAAGTGCAAATTAATGTCTTCCATCGGCACAATTTGTGCATAGCCACCACCCGCAGCACCGCCTTTGACACCAAACACCGGACCCAAGGAGGGCTCACGCAAACAGATCATGGCTTTCTTACCAATATGATTCAGAGCATCGCCTAGACCAACGGTGGTTGTGGTCTTGCCTTCACCAGCAGGGGTGGGATTAATGGCAGTTACTAAAATCAGCTTGCCATCTGGCTTACCCTTTAGGGTCTCTAAGTAGGGCAGTGATACCTTCGCTTTGTAATGGCCGTAGGGCTCTAGATGCTCATCCGCTATCCCTAATTTTTCCTTAGCAACTTGCGCAATACGCTTCATCGTGGCTTGTTGGGCTATTTCAATATCGCTTGGCATTAAAACTCCTATTTAAGGGTTAGTCCTAGTGTTAACAGTTGCTAAACAGGCAAGCATTCATCTAATATGTTACTAATATATATCAGAAGCATTAGTCACTCAAGGAGAATTCAGTGAACACTTTTTCTAGACCCATGGTGATGACAGATCGGCAGAAGAAGTTTCGTGAGAGCTATGTCAATCAAATTAGCCCCTTCTATAACGGCTTATTTCATATCGGAGTCATGTATACCGCAGGCATTGCGGCAATCTATTACTGCGCTACGCAACTTGACAATCCCACATGGGCATGGCTCACCATTATCCCAGTGGCAATCGCCGGTAACTTTGTGGAATGGGGTATGCATAAATATGTGATGCATCGCCAAATCGATGTCTTTGCACTGCGTGCTATCTATGATCGCCATACGCGCCAACATCATCAATACTTTACGGATACCGACTACACCATTGATACGGTTAAAGAGCATCGGATCGTTTTCTTCCCATGGCGAGTTTTAACAGTCTTGGCTGTTTCTGGCACCATCTTTGGCTATATCGCTGCCCAAATCTTCACCTCTAACGTGGGTTATATCTTGTTTATGACCATGGTAGGTCATTACATCCTCTATGAGACCTTTCATTATTGCTGCCACGTGAAAGAGAACTGGTTTGTACGCAATATGCCATTCATTAATACGATTCGTCGCCATCACGCGGCACACCATAATCTTGGCATCATGATGCACAAGAACATGAACCTGACATTCCCGATCGCAGATTGGATGATGGGCACGAGTGATCTAAAGCGTAGTTTGATTGGAACGCTTCTGAACGGTTTTAGCCAAGAGCATATTGATCCCAAGCTCAAACCCATCATTGAAAAGTTTCAGAATGGGCGAGTTCAGGACGAGAAAGTAACCCTCGAGGGACCCATCCTCGATCAACACGAACAAAAAGCGCTCCAGTCCTAGGATATCGCCATGACCCAAGCCGTACTCTTTGATGTGCTCCCAAAGCCTGGGCATGTTGATCAGTATTTTGAGATGGCGGCTCAATTAAAACCAATCGTGCAACAAAATCCTGGGTTCTTGTCGGTAGAGCGCTTTGCTAATCTTCAAAAACCAGATTGGTACTTGTCGTTCTCCTGCTGGAAAGACGAAGAATCACTAGCACAATGGCGTTGCCAGCCTGATCATAATGGCGCACAAGTATGTGGACGACATGAGGTTTTTGCTGATTACCGCTTACGGGTCTCTGCAGCCAAGGCAAAAGAAGGGCTTAGCGTAGCTCTTAATGCAGCTCATTCCCGAGAGTTGGTCATGCTTCTGATTGGCGACTATGAGGCAATACAAAAGTCATTACAGGAAGGCGTATTACGAGAGCAAGCAGCCAAATCGTATCAAGGCGTATTGGATCCAAAGCGTGGCTTATCGGTGTGCGAGTTTCCTGCCCATACATCCCCTCATCCAGATCTACTGGGTCTGAGCGCTACAGAGGCAATTGATATCCATTGGTTTGGGGTATTGCGCGACTATGGCATGTTTGATCGAGCGGAAGCACCTACACAGTTTGCATAATGCCAAACGGTAAAACATCTAACCTCGCCTTAGTGATTAGCGCTGAAGAAGCCTCACTTTCCGATCAGGCCTATAGCCAAATTGAAGAAATGATTGTGACCATGCAGCTCGCACCTGAGACGCCGGTATCAGAAGCTCAGCTATCTGCATTCTTAGGCATAGGGCGCACTCCCATTCGAGAAGCTATTCAGCGTCTTAGTCGTGAGCATTTGGTCACCATTGTTCCCAAACGCGGAATCTTTATATCCGACCTCAATACGCAAAAGCAATTACGTGTATTAGAAACCCGCCGTGAACTAGAGCGCCTGATTTGTAAAAAAGCAGCCAAACGAGCAAGCTCAGAGGAGCGCAAGGAACTTGAGCGCCTAGCGAAGGATTTTCGTAAAGCCGCCAAAGAGAAAGATGACACCTTGTTCCGAAAGGCTGATAAGGAACTCAATGATTTAACGATCTTAGCAGCGCGTAATGAATTTGCAGCAGCGGCAATGTCGCCCCTTCATGGCATGTCACGGCGTTTTTGGTTTGGAAACTTTCATCAATTTGCAGGCGCAACGGAAATGGCTAATTTGCATGGTGCATTGGCATTTGCGATTGCAAAAGGCAATGAAGCGGAGGCCGGTCAGGCCTTAGATGATTTGATTGATTGTGTAGAGAATTTGACCCGCAAGACCTTTTCCGTTGCGGATTAAAGCGGTAGGAAAGTAGCAAAAAAGAAGTAAGGAAAGAGCATTGCAGTAAACCAGTAAAACTTAGTTGATCTTAAAAGGAGACGTAAGATGAAGAAGCGCGAATTTTTAAAAACGGGTGGGGCTGTTGCCGCTGCAATGTCATTTCCATTGACAGTACAAGCGCAAGGAGCTACCTACAACTGGAAAATGGCTACTGGTTGGGGTGGTGGGCCGCTTACAGATATTGGAACAAAAGCATTTGCCGATAAATTAGAGCAGTTCAGTGGCGGGCGCTTCAAAATACAAATCTTTCCGGGCGGTGCACTGGGTAACGCATTGAAAGTTCCAGAGACTGTTAAAAATGGTATCGCTGACCTTGGACATACCTGGATAGGTTGGGATTGGGGTAAAGATCCAACAACTGTTTTATTTGGAGGTTACGCTGGCTCATTTGACTCTGAGCGGATGTTGCATTGGTTGTATTCTGCTGGCGGCATAGATATGCAAAGAAAATACCGTGACCAAACCGATGAAATTATTTCCATGCCTTTATTCATTCGGACTGCAGAGGCATTTTTACATTCCCGCAAAGCTGTTCGAACCTTAAACGACCTGAAGGGATTAAAAATACGAACTGCTGGAGCATGGCTTGAGATGTCAAAAGAGTTAGGCGCTGCACCAGTAACAACACCTGCTGCCGATATTTATCCCATGCTTGAGCGTGGTGCAATTGATGCTGTGGAGTGGGGTACGCTTTATGAAAATATTCCCATGGGCTTTCACAAAGTGGCTAAGTTTGTGATCTACCCTGGAATTCATCAACCCTGTGCGCCATTTGAGTTGGTGATCAATAAGGGTGTCTGGTCTAAGTTATCCGAAGCAGACAAGAAGTTGATCGAAATGGTTGCTAAATTAACAACCCTTGAAAGTTGGCTAACCGTTGGTCAGGAAGATGCCAAAGCTCTTGATTTCTATCGGAAAGCGGGCAATACCATTATTGAATTGTCTCCAGAACTTCAATATGCAGCCCGCAAAATGGGATTGGAATGGGCCACTAAGACCGCCAAAGAAAATAAGTATCCATTCTTTGCATCGGTCTTTGAAAGCCAACAGCAACTCGATAAGTTGTGGGAAGGTGCTTCCGGTTGGAGAACCGTGAAGACGAGAACAGTTAGCGCTGCTCCGCCACCTGCTAAGAAGTAGTGTATGAGGGGTCTAATTTATTAGACCCCTTTTTAATAACTTGACCAATAAGAAAAACTAATATGAGCCCACTTGTTAATCGGATTGAACGAATAACAACGAATATAGGAATTATTGCTGCATTGACACTCGTGCCATTAATTCTAACTACGACCTACGAGGTACTCGCGCGCTATCTTTTTGATGCGCCCACGATTTGGGCCTATGAAGTAGGTTACATGCTCACTGGAACCCATTTTTTATTAGGGATGGCCTACACGCTCCAACAAGGGCAATTTATTCGGATTGATATTTTTAGTCAGGATATGAGTGAGAAGACTAGAGCATTCATTGATCTTTGTGCTTACTCCGTGATTTTGCCATTAATGATGTGGCTAACGTATGGATTAACTGCCTATTTAATTTCTGGATTCATTAAAAATGAACGTACCGGTCAATCGGCAATGAATATGGTAGTTTGGCCATTTCGAGTTGTCTTCTTGATCGCATTTACATTACTGGCCTTACAAGTCTATGCCGAAATTATTAAATCACTCGAAAAATATAAGGCTGCCAAAGCATGATCGATATTATTCCTTTTTTCATGCTACCCGTAGCATTCGTGCTCATGTTTTTGGGCGTTCAAGTTGCTTTTTCCATGATGATTACAGCCGTACTCTTTGGGCTACATATATTTGGCGATCGCGTTATTTTTCAGTTCATCGAAAAAATTGAGGACATCTCTTCCAACTTTGTCTTTGCAGCCATTCCACTGTTTGTATTTATGGGAGCTATCCTCGAGAAATCCGGAATTGCTGATAAATTATTTGAAGCTATTCACATTTGGACACGCCGACTACCGGGTGGCTTAGCCCTAGCGACCGTCATTATGTGCATTATCTTTGCAGCATCGAGTGGTGTGATCGGCGCTACGGAGTCTGTGGTTGGATTATTAACCATCCCCATCATGCTGCGCTATAAATACGATAAGGCCATGATATCGGGCACGATTTGTGCAGGCGGTTCATTGGGAACCATTATTCCCCCCTCTGTCGTAGCCGTTGTGATCGGCCCACTGGCAAACGTCTCGGTTGGCGATTTGCTGTATGGGATGGTATTTCCCGGTCTCATTATGGCCGCCTTGTACTTGGTATACATCTTCACTTTATGTCTAATCAAGCCAGAGTTCGGGCCACGCATTCCACCAGAACCAGGTGACCCGAGTTTTACAGAGAAGATTTGGATTTCCACAAAAAATCTTGTGCCACCGTTATTAATGATTGTGGCGGTTTTGGGTTCCATCCTATTTGGTTTAGCGTCTCCCACAGAAGCTGCGGCCATTGGTGCCATTTCTTCCGTATTACTGACTGTTCTTTACAAAAACTTTACCTGGAAAGGTTTGTACGACGCACTACTGAAAACGGTATTGATCACTGCCATGATCATGGCAGTTTTACTAGCCGGCTCTTTGTTTACAGGAGTCTTTATCGGCGGCGGCGGAATTAATACGGCAAATACATTAATCAATCAAATGCAACTCAGTCCTTGGATCTTATTAGGCTTAATGATGCTGATCATCTTTATTGCCGGGTTCTTCTTGGATTGGATCTCAATTGTCCTCATCTTTGTTCCGCTATTTACGCCCTTAATCACAGCCGCAGGGTTTGATCCAGTTTGGTTCTGTATTTTGTTCTTGATCATGATTCAAACATCCTACCTGACCCCACCAATGGCGCCGGCGATCTTCTATTTAAGAGCAGTTGCGCCACCAGAGATCACCATTAAACACATGTATCGCGGTGTGGTGCCATTTATTACTCTGCAATGCTTAACTTTGGTGATCGTGATTCTTTTCCCAACCTTGGTGACCTATTTGCCAAGCGTTATGTTGAACTTCCGTTAAGGAGACTTAAATGACCCCAGAGCAAATACTCAAGATCCCTGCGCGTGTTTTAAGTCAACAGCAGCGTGAGGATTACTTCACGAACGGATATATTCTGCTCGAGCGATTTATTGGTGATGAGTGGTTAAAGAAGTTACGCGATGCGACCAATGAACTGGTTGAGGAGAGTAAAAATGTCACTAAATCCGATACTATTTTTGACCTAGAACCTGATCACACCCCCTCACAGCCTCGTTTACGCAGAGTTTCAAACCCCACCGAGCATCATCCTATATTTTGGGAGTATGTGAGTAAGTCACCAATGCTCGATGCCGTTGCTGACTTAGTGGGGCCCGATGTTAAGTTTCATCACTCCAAATTGAACTTTAAGTGGCAAAAGGGCGGGGAAGAAGTCAAATGGCATTACGACATTTCTTTTTGGCCCCATACCAATTACTCCCCATTAACCATTGGTACCTATTTATATGATTGCGGTATGGATCAGGGGCCACTGGGGGTCATTCCGAAAAGCCATTTGCTAGAACCGATGTTGAGTCAATACGATGATCACGGAAAGTGGGTCGGTTGTCTATCAGATGACGATGTTAGAAAAATACATATCGAGAAAGCTGTTTACCTAACAGGACCAGCCGGATCACTGACACTCCATAATTGCCGCACGGTACATGGCTCCCCAGCCAATCAGTCCGACCAAGGTCGACCACTCTTGCTATACACCTTAACCTCGGCCGATGCATTTCCATATACTGTGAACCCACTTAAACCCAAACATGATCAGGTCATACTCAGCGGTAAACGCGCGCAATTTGCGCATCATGATCCGGTGCCGTGCCTAATCCCACCTGATTGGTCAGGCGGATATTCCTCCATCTTCTCCTTGCAGCAAAAAGAGGATGCAGCAAATACCATGATGTAACGAATTAATAGGAGATAACATTGAATACAAGTGCCGCAACAGCGCCCGAGAAAAAGAAACGTAATCTTCAAGACATCCTCGAGTCTAAGAAGACCGGCGAGAAAATGGTCTATATGTCTGTACCAGACTACACATCGGCAAAATGGGCAGAAGCTGCTGGGGTAGACGTTGCAGTAGTGGGAGATAGCTTGGCAATGATTGCCCATGGCCATAGTAATACGATTCCGGCCACGATGGATATGATGGTAATGCATGCCACGTCGATTCGTCGCGGCGCCCCCAATACCTTTGTCTTAGGGTGTATGCCGTATCAAAGTTACAACACGGTTGATCGTGCCTTACAGAATGCAACGCGCTTTATGCAAGAGGCAGGATCGGATGCAGTTAAACCACAGGGCGGTAAATCACAGGCACATATCTTGAAGGCATTGGTCGACGCAGGCATACCAACAGCATCCCATATTGGTATGACACCACACACCGTTGCAGTCTTTGGTGGCTTTCGTATTCAAGGAAGAACAGCGGATGCCGCTATGAAAATCCTCGAGGATGCTTTTGCCATTCAGGATGCCGGTTGCTTCATGTTGGAGTTTGAAGCAGTGCCTGCAAAAATAGCAACGGTTATCTCTAAGCAACTTGAGATTCCGACTATCGGAATTGGAGCAGGGGTGGGTACCGATGGCCAAATCCTTCTATGCCATGATCTCTTGGGAGTCTTCTCTGATTTCAAACCCAAGTTCACAAAACGCTATGCGAACTTAACAGAGGTAGCTGTTAAAGGCATCAAGGAATACATCTCGGAAGTGAAATCTGGATCATTTCCAGATGATGATCACAGCTATTCTGTGGATGAGAAAGAGTATGAGAAGTTCTTAGGAATGGTTCAAAAGCGAAAACATATATAACGCATAACAATCAATAAAGCATGTCTCCAACTTTTGGGTTACTGCGGTAACCCATTTTTTTGCTCTTCGATTAAGGCTTCTTAGCTGCCTCATACAAAGGCATGACCCGCGGCATGAGAGCTGAGAGCTCTTTGATGCGATTCTCATTGGAGGGATGAGTCGATAAAAACTCAGGAGGGTTCTTACCTTTACTTTCTTTACTCATCTTCTCCCACAAGGTAATTGCAGCCCTGGGGTCGTAGCCGCCGCGCGCAGCAATCTCTAAACCAATCGCATCCGCCTCTTTCTCATTCTGACGCGAGTTAGGCAAGACCAAAACATATTGCATGATCTGATTAGCCGCATCAATCGATTGAGCAGAGCCGGCCCCTGCGGTAGCTAAGGCAACATTAGTAATAACATTCTGAGCCAGTGCTTGCGAGACTTGCTCGCGGCCATGCTCACGTACCGCATGCGCAATCTCATGACCCATGATGGCAGCAATCTCATCATCGGTAAGGTTGAGCTTATTAATAATGCCGGTATAAAACGTAATACGCCCACCAGGAGCACAGGTCGCATTAACCATGGGAGAGTCAATTAACTGCAAGCCCCAATTCCAAGAATGGGTGTCATCTCTAAAGACAGCGGTCTGCGGTATCAAACGATTAGCGATGGTCTTGAGGCGCTCATACTGAGGACCACTTGTAATCAAAATGTTCTTCTTTTGGGCAGCCTTAGCCTGCTGCTCAAAACTACTCGCTGAGATGCGATCGATTTGAGAGGCTGAGATCATCATGAACTGAGAACGCTCAACACCGACCACACCAGGACGACTCGTATTAGCACACGCCACCAACAAGCAAGCAGATGCCAACACAGTCACAAAGGACTGAATAAAGCAGGGCCGGTAGAAGATGTTCATATACCTAAAACGCTAAATAGGCCGCTAGGATGACAGGGGGTCTAAACCCTCTTCAAAGTAGGAGCCGGCAAGCCCTCAATCAAGATGTTCAAAATAGACGGTAAGCCTTGAGACTGCAAAGCCTTGGCAGCCGGCAAGACCTGCTCAACATCGGTCACCATTGAACCTGCACCGCCAAACGCAATCGCAACTTGGTCATAGCGTGATGGGAGTAACTCACATCCCTTGGCACGCTCTTTGCCATACTCACGAACTTGGATCTGATACTCGGCATTCCAACAGGCATCGTTACCAACGACTCCGATAAATGGCAAGCGATACCGGACTGCGGTATCTAATTCAGAAGAATGAAAACCAAAGGTTCCATCGCCCATCACTGCAACCACAGGAACGCCAGGTTTTGTGTACGCGGCGGCCGTTGCAAATGGAAGAGCTGCCCCAATCGAACCAGCCATGCCATTAATGATGCGATTAGGGGCATGCAAACACGCTTGGGCCCATTGCCCAATCTCACCACCATCAGCCACTAATACTGAGTCTGGATGCGAATCTAAAATAGCTTGCAATGCGAGCATCGCACGACCTGGGTGCGCATGATTGGGGGTAGACGAGACAGCAGTGGCCCACGCAGCAGGACGATAGGTAATCGCTTCTTTTACCCACGACAACCAAGTAGCATCGTGTACTTTGCTGCTGGCGCTCTTAGTGGCATTCACTAAAGCATGAACCGACGGTTCCAAATCAGCCTGAGCAGCTAAGACCAAGCGGGCACCTAAGGCATTCTTGGAACGCACAAGTTCAGCTGCTTCAGAGTCGACCTGCATAAATTTGGCATCGCTCATAAAACTGGGCGAACTACCAAACTTCAAAGTGAAATCGAGCTTCTTATCCAAGAGTAAAACGCAATCGCTTTGCGCTAAGACCTCGGCAAAGGCTCCTAAGCTAGGATCGCCAATACCGCGCGGACTCTCTGTTGCAATCACCGGAACACCCGATGCCTGACTTAGTTCTTGCAAAAGAGCAGGGTAGCGATGACAGCCTCGTGGGCCCACTAAGATCACGGGTTTCTTGGCAGCATGCAATTGGGCGATGATGCTCTTGGCATGTTCAGCAGAGAGTAATTGTGGGGCGGGTAATTTAGGGGCCGATGGACTAGGACTTGCAGAGGCCTGCGTTAACTTACCTTCCAGCGCATCGGACGGCAGACTTAAATGAACGGGGCCAGGACGTCCTGCTTGCGCAATGGCACAAGCAAGTAAAAAATCTGCCTGGAGGTACTCAGGGCCCGCACAGGTCCAAGAGGCTTTGCACAATGGTGCTGCAATATCGGCTTGCGCCATTTCTTGGAAGGCGCCTTTGCCTAATTGATTGAGAGGCGCATGACCCGAGAGTAAGACAACGGGAGCCTCAGCCATTGCTGTGGTGTACAGGGCAGACACCGCATTAGCGTGCCCAGGACCACCGGTTACCATCGCAACTCCTACTTTTTTAGTAAGACGCGCATAGGCATCGGCCATATGAACCGTTGCAGCCTCATGCCGCGTATGGATCAACTCAATGGATGCATCGATCACCGCATCAAATATGGGCATGATGTGATTACCCGAAAGAGTAAAGAGTGTGCTTACACCAGCTTTCTCAAAAGCATGCACTAAAGAACGGGCGCCGACTTGCTCAGCCATTAAAGGTCTCCACTAAAGGGGGTTCTAATACAAAAGGATTATTTCTTGGGATTGCTTGCGGGGGCAGTAAAGGAAGCGGCCATCGCATCGTATAGGGTAATCTTGACCTCATCATTAATAGCAATATCTTTTAAGAGAGATGCGCTCTTCACCCGATAGGTATCGGTCTTACCCTTCGGACCCTTCACCGACACGGTCATCTTCTGACGATCAACTGACACCACGTTCGCAATAATGATGGTGGTGTTGGAGATCACCGAAGCAGGCTTGCTACCCAATGCGGCAGAGGTTTGAGTACTCGTTTGCACTTCACTGCGCACACCTTGGTTATTGACCTTCACGAGCTCAATCGCAACGGCTAACTCATGGGTAACGGTTAAACGATCGCCCACCTTGATTTGGGGAAAGTTCTTAATCTCAGGGCCCGCTACAAAATTAGTGAAGGTGCCATCTTTATCTTTTAAGGTCACCGTACGGGTTTTGCTATCGACCTTCGTCACAACCGCATCAACTAATTGATAAACCTCATCAATACCGGCAGCAGCAATCGGTGCTTTAGCAGGATCGGTCATCGCTGGTTTGGTTTGCGCAGACCCTATTTGGGGGAGAGCTAAAGCGCTCACTGCAAAACAGCCAATGATTAATGAACGGGGGGATTGAGCGATACGCATGATGGTGAACTTAGTGTGTGAACAAGGTAATGATTATGACCCGATTTCTTGCGTCCACCAGTTTCCCCGAAACTGACCCGCTAGCCAATCGATCAACATGCTGACCTTGGTGGGTACCAAGCGAGGGGATGAGAACACCGCATGGATCTCTTGGGCGGGCAAACTCCAATCAGCCAGGAGCGGTTTGAGGTGCCGACTTTGCACCGAGCTGTAGGCAACATACCAAGGTAGAGCGGCAATGCCTAAGTGATTACGGGTGGCGGCAAGCAGGGTCGACAAATTGTTGGAATACAGCGGGCCATTCACCTGAATCGACTTATTAGAGCCGTCTCGCCCTGTAAATTGCCAACGGTGATCACCCTGAACCGAGCTGTAGATCAGAGCAATGTGCTTACTTAGATCGCTGGGGATGGAAGGGGTGCCGTTTTTCTCGAGATACTCGGGGGTCGCCACCACAACCCAAGGGTTGAGACCCAAGAACCGAGCACCTAGGGAGGAGTCAGAGAGTCGGCCCATCCGAATGGCCAGATCAACGCCTTCTTCAACCAAATTAATATAGCGATCGTCTAGGTTCAGGCTGACCTGTAATTGAGGGTGCTGCCCCATGAACTGTAAGACCAGGGGAGTTAAAACTCGACGCCCAAAGGCTACCGAGCTACTAATCATGAGTTTTCCCTGTACCTCAGATTGCAAGAGTCCGGCGATATTCTCGGCATCCTCGAGCTCGTGCACGATGGTCTTGCACTTCTCGTAATAGATCTTGCCAATCTCCGTTGGGGTCACCCCTCGCGTGCTGCGATGGAGCAAAAGGGAGCCTAGGCGCTTTTCGAGAGCGGCCACATGCTTGGTAGCGGTGGGTTGCGTAATGCCTAAGCTGCCCGCGGCTTTACTAAAAGAACCCGTCTCAACTACCCGAATAAAAAGAGAAATTCCTTGAATTCGATCCATAAGCTAATCATTATAAAGGAAAAAATACCATATATTCCAAAATGGAATAGGTGATATAGGGGTATCTATCTTCTCAGAATATCTATTAATAAGGATGATAGTGACATCTTATTCAAAAGGAGGCAATGATGGCACTCATGAAAGCCGCAATGGCAGCAGTTTTGGTAATGGAAAAAGAAGGTGTAACCACTGCATTTGGAGTACCCGGTGCAGCAATTAATCCACTCTACGCGCAATTGCGTGAGCGTCAATCAATCACTCATATCTTGGCCCGCCACGTTGAGGGTGCATCGCATATGGCCGAAGGTTATACCCGTGCCAAAGCCGGCAATATTGGTGTGTGTATCGGCACATCAGGCCCCGCTGGTACCGACATGATTACTGGTTTGTACTCCGCTACCGCTGACTCCATTCCTATTTTGTGCATCACCGGTCAAGCACCCCGTGCACGCCTCTATAAAGAAGACTTCCAAGCCGTCGATATCGAGAGCATTGCCAAGCCAGTAACCAAGATGTCGGTAACGGTTCGTGAGCCAGGCTTAGTGCCCCGCGTATTCCAACAAGCATTCCATGTGATGCGCTCTGGCCGTCCTGGCCCGGTCTTGATTGACCTGCCAATCGACGTGCAGTTAGCCGAGATCGAGTTTGATATCGACACCTATGAGCCATTGCCAGTCTACAAACCATTTGCGAACAAGAAGCAGATTGAGAAAGCCATGGAGATGTTGATGGCTGCCGATAAGCCATTGATCGTTTCAGGTGGTGGCGTGATCAATGCCGATGCAGCAGATCTCTTAGTAGAGTTTGCAGAACTCACCAACATTCCAGTGATCCCAACCCTGATGGGCTGGGGCACGATTCCGGATGATCATCCATTAATGGCCGGTATGGTTGGCCTACAAACCTCGCACCGTTATGGCAATGCCACCATGTTGGCTAGCGACTTTGTACTGGGCATTGGTAATCGCTGGGCAAACCGTCATACGGGTTCTTTGGAGGTGTACACCAAGGGCCGTAAGTTTGTGCACGTGGATGTAGAGCCAACCCAAATTGGTCGCGTGTTTAACCCCGACTACGGCATCGTATCGGATGCTAAGGCAGCGCTTGAGCTATTTGTAGAAGTAGCTAAAGAGTGGAAAGCCAAAGGCAAGTTAAAGAACTACAGCGACTGGGTTGCCCGTTGCCAAGAGCGTAAGCGTTTGATGTTACGTAAAACCAATTTTGATAATGTTCCGATCAAACCACAGCGCGTGTATCAAGAGATGAACGAAGTATTCAAGCGCGACACCATTTATGTATCAACCATTGGTCTCTCACAGATCGCAGGTGGTCAGTTCTTGCATGTGTATGGTGCCCGTCAGTGGATTAACTGCGGACAAGCTGGCCCATTAGGTTGGACAGTGCCAGCCGCATTGGGTGTACTCGCTGCAGATCCAACCCGTACCGTGGTTGGTCTCTCTGGTGATTACGACTTCCAGTTCCTGATTGAAGAGTTAGCGGTGGGTGCGCAGTTCCATTTACCGCTCGTGATGGTATTGGTCAACAACAGCTACCTCGGTTTGATCCGTCAAGCACAGCGTGGCTTTGATATGGACTATTGCGTCCAGTTAGCCTTTGACAACATCAACGTACAGGACGAGAACCTCAAAGGCTATGGCGTAGACCATGCCAAAGTAGTTGAAGGCTTAGGCTGCAAATCCTTACGTGTAACCAACCCTGCCAAGATCCAAGAAGCATTGATCGAAGCGCAGAAGATGGCAAAAGAGTTCCGGGTTCCAGTGGTAGTTGAGATCATCCTCGAGAAGGTCACCAACATTGCCATGGGTACCGAGATCAACAATATCAATGAGTTTGAGGATATTGATTGCCGTCACCCTGCGGGTACTGAGGGATTGGTTACTGCCGGTCTTTTAGAATAACTCCCTAAACCTAATCAACCCATAAAGGAACTGGAATGCCCAAGTTTGCCGCCAATCTCTCCATGTTGTACAACGAAGTTCCATTCATGGAGCGCTTTGATAAAGCAGGGGCGGCAGGCTTTAAAGCAGTCGAGTTCCTCTATCCCTATGCATTCTCGGCAGCCGATATCAAAGCTAAATTGGATAGCAATGGTTTGGCACTGGTGTTGCATAACATCCCTGCGGGTGATTGGGATGGCGGTGAGCGCGGCATTGCCTGTTTACCAGATCGGGTTGACGAGTACAGAGCGGGTGTTGCGAAAGCAATCGAGTACGCCAAAGCCTTGGGTGTGCCACAACTTAACTGCTTAGCAGGTAAAGCACCTGCTGGAGCAGACCGTAAAGTCTTGCACGACACCTTTGTGGCAAACCTTAAATACACGGCGGCAGAGTTTAAGAAGAATGGACTCAAGTTATTAATTGAGCCCATCAACACCTATGACATCCCTGGCTTCTTCCTGTCGACTACTGCTCAAGGTATTGCGATCTTGGATGAAGTCGGTGCTGATAACGCCTTCTTGCAATACGACATCTACCATGCGCAACGTATGGAAGGTGAACTTGCCAACACGATGCAAAAGCACCTCGCACGCATTGGCCATATGCAGTTAGCCGACAACCCAGGCCGCAATGAACCGGGTACTGGCGAAATCAATTACGCATTCTTATTTAAGTTCATCGACAAAATCGGTTACTCCGGTTGGATCGGTTGCGAGTACAAGCCGGCCACAACGACCGATGCTGGTTTAGGCTGGCTGAAATCCCTTTAAGCCTTGGTCCAGCCAAGGTAATTTCTATTATTTTTAAGCAGAAGGTATTGATATGAGCGCACAAAAGTTAGGCTTTATTGGTTTAGGCATCATGGGTTCACCCATGGCTGGTCATTTATTAAAAGGTGGCCATCAGGTCTTCGTCGCAACCCGCAGCCAAGTCCCCGAAGATTTAATCAAAGCCGGTGCTGTTGCTTGCAAGACCGCTGCTGATGTTGCCAAACAGGCTGACATCATTTTCACGATGGTTCCTGATACTCCGGATGTTGAGAAAGTTCTCTTTGGTGAGAACGGCATCTCCTCAGGTATCACCAAAGGCAAGACCGTCATCGACATGAGCTCGATCTCACCGATCGCCACCAAAGAGTTTGCTAAGAAGATGAACGATCTAGGCTGCGACTATGTTGACGCTCCTGTATCGGGTGGGCAAGTAGGCGCACAAAATGCCACCCTCTCGATCATGGTTGGTGCCGATGAGGGCGTATTCAATAAAGTGAAGCTCCTCTTTGAGCTCATGGGCAAGAACATTAATCTCGTTGGTGGCAATGGAGCAGGGCAGACCGCCAAAGTAGCCAATCAGATCATCGTGGCTCTTAATATTGAAGCCGTTGGAGAAGCACTCTTGTTTGCAGCCAAAGCCGGTGCCGATCCTGCTAAAGTTCGTCAAGCACTCATGGGCGGCTTTGCAAGCTCAAAGATCTTGGAAGTACACGGCGAGCGCATGGTCAATCGCACCTTTAATCCAGGGTTCAGAATTGAGTTGCATCAGAAGGATCTGAACTTAGCACTGAGCAGTGCTAAAGCCTTAGGTGTATCACTACCAAACACTGCAACTGCGCAAGAGTTATTTAACTCCTGTGCAGCACATGGTGGCAAGGCATGGGATCACTCCGCTATGGTGAAGGCCCTTGAGAAGCTTGCTAACTTTGAGATCGGACAAAAGGCTTCATAAGAAATGCCCACACCTAAACTCTTGATTGTTTATCTTCACGGGTTTAGGTCGTCCCCAAGTTCTTCTAAGGCACAACTAACAGGAGAGGCGATTGCCTCTCTCGTTAAAGACGGTCAAGCCATCGAATGGTATTGTCCCCAGTTACCACCATCCCCCCAAGCAGCAATGACGATGGTCAAACAAAAAATTGCAGAGACTAAGGCGAAAGATCTATGCATCATTGGTTCATCCTTGGGCGGCTTCTATGCCACCTACCTTGCTGAGCAATACCCGCACGCTAAAGCTATCATGCTTAACCCCGCCGTGCGCGCAGCGCGGGAGTTAGCCCCTTATGTCGGACAGCTAACTGCATACGATAGTGACGAGCCCTTTGATTGGCGAGCAGAGTATGTCGAGCAACTCAAAGAGCAACAGGTTGAAGAGATTACCCATGCAGAGCGCTATTTCTTGTTAGCAGCAAAGGGCGATGAGTTACTCGACTGGCATGAGATGGTAGAACATTACCCTGGAGCAAAGCATCTCATCATCGAGGGTAGTGATCACGGAATCACCGAGTACCCGCAGTATCTTGATCAAGTGATTGGGTTTGCGACCCACGCTTAGCGCTTTACCCCAGAACGCAAAGCTTTCTTGACCTTCCGAAAGTGATCCTCAATCGCTTGGGTAATGTTCTTACGCCCATGATTCTTGCGTTCTAACAAACCTACACGTCGGTAAACCGCTTTGCGACCAGGTATGCTGATTACAATGCGTTTATCTTTATCCCACTGCACATTGGCAAGCATCGGCACAATTGCATAGCCAAGACCCTGTCGCACCAACTCAATGATGGCCTCAACCGAGTTAACCACCATACTGCTCTCAATCTGCAAGTGATTGGACCGAATCACTTGATCAACGAGTTCACCGGTCCAGGTTTTGGGTTCAAAGCGGATGAAGGGTAAATCGGTACGATCTTTATCCTTGGGATAAATCAGGATCATTTGTTCTTCATAGAGAGCTGTCCATTGCACGCTTTTTGGAAGAGCGTAGGGTGACTCGGTCACAATCGCAGCATCTAAGACCCCAGCGATTACCTGCTCTAAAAAATCACTAGATAGTCCTGTGCTAATTTTGATCTCTAGCTCGGGGTATTGCTGCTTCAGTTGCTCAAGGGTCTTCCCAAATTGCCCCATCAAACTTGAGACCAGCGCCCCTAGGGTGAGCGAGCCGCTTAGGCCCGACTTAAACTCTGCGCCTAAGGACTCATAGCGCGAGATGATCTCCTGAATCGGCTCGATCAAAGCCCGACCTTGATTATTAAGAACCAAGGAGCGCTTATTGCGATCAAAGAGCGAAACCCCAATATCACCCTCAAGCTGGGCCAGTTGTTGACCAGCAGCAGCCGGGGTTAAGCCGATCTCACGCGCAGCGGCAGCGACGCTGGGGTGGCGGGTGACAGCAATAAAGTTCTTGAGAACACGGATACTCGACATAGATCAATTATAAATTAATTGTTTATCTCAATTAAAATACTATTCGATATAAATTTTACTGTCTATCCCTATAATGAGTACATGAGTCAATCGATCCTAAAAGTAAAAGTCTGGCGCGGCACCCAAGATGGCGGCTTCGTAGATTACGAAGTGCCCCGCGCAGCTAACCAAACGGTGTTGGATGTTGTGACCTATATCCAGCGCAAACTCGACCCAACACTGAGCTATCGCTTTGCTTGCCGAGTGGGGATGTGTGGGTCCTGCGCTATGACTGTAAACGGCAAAGCCCGTTGGACCTGCCGCACGCACGTGGCCAAGATTGCGGATAGCGACACCCTCGAGATTGCACCATTGGATAACTTACCAATCATCAAAGATCTAGCAACCGATATGAGCGAGTTCTTTGACAAGATGAGTAAAGCGGTTGGCTACTTTAAGGGAGAGCAAACTCGCCATGATGACTTCGCCAAGGTCAAACCCGATTCGGAAGAACGCCAACTAGCCAATGCCGGAATCGAGTGCATTGGTTGTGGTGTTTGCTACGCCTCGTGCGAAGTGGTGTCGGCCCGTGAGTCTTATTTAGGACCTGCAGCCTTAAATCGTGCTTGGACCTTAGTGAACGATGAGCGTGATAGTCAACAGCTTGATCGTCTGCGCTCGGTTGCCGGTGATGCAGGTTGTCACTCGTGCCACACCCAAGGAACTTGTTCAGAGCGATGCCCGAAACAAATTGAGCCCACCGCTGGGATTGCGGGTCTTAAAAAGATTGTGGGACGTGCCGCCGTAATGGGTAGTAAATGGGGCAAGCTGTGAGTGCAGCAATACTGCAAGCCAAACTATGGTACTACCAACGCATTAGTGCAATGGTCTTAGCTCTGTGCGTAGCGATCCATCTCATCATCATCTACATTGCTGTGCAAGACGGACTAACAGCAAATGAGATCCTTGGAAGAACGCGCGGCAATTGGGGCTTTGCTTTGTTCTACGAGATCTTCGTGCTCGCCTGCTTTGTGCATGCCCCCATTGGCCTTGCCAATATCTTGCGAGAGAACATCCAAAACGCTTTTCTGAACCGTGCCTTACCACTCTTGCTGGCAGCCCTAATACTCATACTAGGAACCATGGCGGTAATTGGTGTGGTCTGGGGACAGCCATGAGCCAAAAATCTATGCGCCAACTTGATTTTCGGGGAAGGGCCCACTGGTCTTATTTTGCTTACTATTTGCATCGTGTTTCGGGTCTACTATTGGCCTGCTTTCTGCCCCTGCATTTTTTCTTACTCTCGCGTTCTTTAAAGGGCGAAGCTGAGCTGGCAAGTTACCTTAAACTGACCGACTTCCCCATCTTCAAGTTTGGGGAATGGGCTTTGGTTACTCTCTTGGCATTGCACTTAATCGGTGGGACACGCTTGCTCGTAATTGAGTTTGGTGTTTGGAAGGGCTTACGGAAAGCATGGATCCAAATGGCAGTGCTTGGATCGCTCGTATGTGGCGGCTTATTTTTAATCTTGTCACGCTAGATCATCCCAGGACTTACTTCATTAGGATCGGATATGGAACTAAATCTGCAACACGTTGAGGACGCATGTAAGGAGTTGTATATCCGCGCACTTAAATTACTTCCCGATGATGTGAAACAGGGGATTAATCGACTGAAGAGCACCGAAACCGACGCACGTGCCCAAGTGGTGCTAGGAACCATGGTGACCAATATTGCGGTAGCCGAGCGTGAAGATAATTTGCTGTGCCAAGACACAGGTCTACCGATCTACAACGTTTGGATTGGTAGAGGCGTAACAGTGGATGGAGTGCGCCTAAAGGAAGCCATTCGCAGAGGGTGTGAACGCGCCACCACAGAATACCCGCTGCGCTCCTCCGTAGTTCATCCCATTACACGTAAGAACAATCACACCTCGAGTGGTATTGAGATGCCTGCAATCCATATTGATTTTATGGACAAGGCCGATACGATTGAGATTGAGATGATCCCAAAAGGTAGCGGCTCGGAGAACAACTCCTTCCTAAAGATGGCCATCCCAGCCGAAGGAATCTTAGGGGTCAAGGCCTTTGTGATCGAAAGCGTTGTGAACGCCGGTGGTAAAACCTGCCCGCCGACAATCGTGGGAGTTGGCGTGGGGGGCACCTCGGATCAATGCGTCGCCTTAGCCAAACGTGCTGCCACCCGAGCGCTGGGAACACACTGCAGTGATGAAGAGGGTGCCAAATTGGAAGTGGAACTGAGCACTGCAGTTAATCAATTGGGGATTGGTCCTCAAGGGCTTGGTGGTGATGGTACCGCTTTTGCAGTCCATGTAGAACTCGCTGCTACACATATCACCATGAACCCCGTTGCTGTAAACATGCAGTGTCATTCAGCGCGACGTGCGCGGGTTCGCATCACACCACAGGGTGTGGCATACGGATTTTAGGACGATCATGGCCCATTACAACTTACCCACCCCTGTTAGCGAAGCCGATATTCGGAAGCTCAAGATCAATGACACCGTAACCTTGCAACAAACACTTTTTGGGATTCGGGATGCCACCCAGATCCATTTGTTTGATCGGGGTCGTAAAACGAAGTTTGATCTTCGCGGTCATGCCGTGATTCATACGGCGCCCAACGTGCGTAAAGTGCCTGTCAGTGCAGAGTTCCCCGCAGGGTATCAGCCTATTTGTATTGGTACTACCACCTCGGATCGGATGGAACGATTTACTGAACCTCTCATGAACGAATATGGCGTACGCATGATTGTGGGGAAGGGTGGCTTACGCGAGTCATCGGCAGCAGCATTTGCAAAACATGGCGGGGTCTACTTAGCAATCATTGGTGGCACAGCCGCATTAGAGACCACCTGGATTGATCAGATTGAAGATGTGGATCTTGATGATCTCAATCCAGAGTCGCTCTGGAAGTTCAAGATTAATCAGTTTGGCCCACTCTTGGTAGCAATGGATAGCCACGGCGGCAGTATTTATCAAGACGTGAAAGCCGATGTGGCGATCAATAAAGCAACGGTACTAAAAAGTTTAGGGATTGTGTAACCATGACAAGCATTCAAACACTGCAAACCGATATCTTGGTATTAGGCTCTGGCGGTGCAGGGCTCTTTGCAGCCTTGCATGCACATCAAGCCAATCCCGATCTACACATCACCATTGCCGTAAAAGGACTTCTTGGTAAATGCGGATGCACGCGCATGGTACAGGGTGGCTATAACGTAGCCTTGGCAGAAGGAGATTCGGTTGAGCGTCATTTCATGGATACGATTGAAGGGGGAAAGTGGTTATCGGATCAAGAGTTAGCCTGGACCCTGGTCAACAAATCGGTTGAGCGTATTCGTGAGCTAGAGAATGAGCTCGGATGCTTCTTTGATCGCAACCCAGATGGGACCATTCATCAAAAGGCATTTGCAGGACAAACCTTTGATCGCACCGTACACAAGGGTGACCTCACCGGGATTGAGATTATTAATCGCCTAGCCGAGCAAGTGTGGGCGAGAGGGATTCATCGCCTGGAAGAACACCGCGCCATTGAGTTAATAAAGAACCAGGATGGCAAAGCACTTGCTGGGGTCTTAATGCTCAATATGCGTACCGGTGAGTTTGTGATGGTGCGCGCGAAGGCTGTATTACTCGGCACCGGTGGCGGGCCCACGATGTATAAGTACCATACCCCCTCGGGTGATAAAAGTTGTGACGGCTTGGCCATGGCCTTGCGAGCAGGCTTAACACTGCGCGATATGGAGATGGTGCAGTTTCATCCAACCGGAATGCTCGCTGGTCCAGATACCCGTATGACCGGAACAGTGCTCGAAGAGGGTTTACGTGGTGCGGGTGGTTATCTACTCAATGGCAATAAAGAACGCTTCATGGGCCATTATGACTCTCGCAATGAACGTGCAACCCGAGATATTGTCTCTCGATCAATTATTTATGAGATGCGTGCGGGACGCGTGACCCCAAATGGTGGCGTCTACATCCAAATGCATCACCTTGGTCCTGATAATGTGCGCAAATTATTTAAAGGCATGGTGGAACGCTGTGCTGATTCTGGATTTGATCTAGCAAATGATCTTGTGGAAGTGGTACCGACAGCACATTACATGATGGGGGGTGTGGTGTTTAAAGCCGACACCAGTACCGATCTGCCAGGTCTCTTTGCTGCTGGTGAAGATACCGGCGGTGTGCATGGTGCTAACCGTCTCGGTGGTAACGGAGTGGCTAACTCCACTGTCTTTGGTGGCATCGCCGGCGACACTATGGCGCAATATGTCATGGGCAAGAACCATCTTGATTACGATCTTGAAGCCATCGAACAAAGCCTGCTTGAGCATCAAGAGCCGCTGAACAAAGCACCGGGTGATATTGAGTTCATTCGCGATGAGCTAGCCGATTGCATGTGGGATCAAGTTGGTATCTTGCGTAATCAAGCCGATCTTGAAGCGGCACGGATACGTCTAAACAAACTCGATGACATATTACATACGATGGGGGTGGGTGAGACCAACCGAGCATTTAATCTGACCTGGCAAGATTGGATGAACCTGCGTAATCTCATCCTTGTGAGTAAGACTGTGGTCGTGGCAGCCTTAGCACGAGAGAACTCGCGCGGCGCTCACTATCGTGAAGACTACCCAGAAGAGGGTGACCTAGAAACCTCCTTCTTCACTGCTGTACACATGAAGGATGAGCAACTCATAATCAAGAAATGCCCGGTGACATTTAGTATGGTGCGCCCCGGCGAAACGATCTTGGTGGAAGCTTAAAGACGATTGCGATAAAAAATACCCAGCCTAGAAAATTCTAGACTGGGCACCAAGAGATAATTGATTGATTGTTGCTCAGTTAAAACTGAGTACTGCAGAGTATGTAATCAGTTAGCAGTCAGGTTGCGTGCCTTAATAACTTTCTCCCACTTAATCGACTCAGAAGCAAT
This sequence comes from Polynucleobacter sp. UK-FUSCHL-C3, assembly GCF_040409815.1. Lineage (NCBI taxonomy): Bacteria > Pseudomonadati > Pseudomonadota > Betaproteobacteria > Burkholderiales > Burkholderiaceae > Polynucleobacter > Polynucleobacter sp. UK-FUSCHL-C3. The sequence continues at coordinate 903,882 of NZ_CP099959.1, read as the reverse complement.
TTGTGCCTCAAGCTCTTTTTGGGTATTCAGGACAGGGGTTAAGCTATTGAGCTCTAAACTCTTTTGCATCGCCTCAGACTTTACTGCCTTAATCGCAGCAGCGTAGATCTTGTCGGTAATCACCTTGGGGGTGTTAGATGGTGCCATCAAAGCAAACCAACCAACGTTCTCAAAGCCAGGGATAGAAGCTTCTGCCACTGTTGGAATATTAGGAAGAGCCGCTAAACGCTTAGCGCTGGTCACTGCAAGCGCCTTGATTTGTCCACTCTTAATAAAGCCCGTAGAGGCAGGCACATTACAGGCACAGAAATCAATTTGTCCTGCAATTAAATCACTGAGAGCCGCCGCTTCACCTTTATAAGGGATATGGGTTGCATTAATACCAGTTGCCGTGATGAAGTTCTCACCAGCAAGGTGCACCTGACTACCAATACCGGCGGAACCAAAGTTGAGGTTCTTGGTCTTAGCCAGCGCAATTAAATCATTGAGATTATTAACTGCTAGCTTTGGATTAACAGAAATAATCATTGGACCACTAACCAAGGTAGAGATAGAAGCAAAGTCTTTGGCGTAATTAATCGACATCTTCTTATACATATGTGGATTAACGGTCAACATGCTACCTGAGGCGAGGAGTAGGGTGTAGCCATCAGCAGGCGCTCTTGCTACAGCCTCAGCACCAATATTGCCACCGGCACCGCCACGGTTTTCAACTACTACGTTCTGACCCAAGATGGGAGCCATTTGCTGCGCCAGGATACGGCCAATAATGTCAGTGGTACCGCCTGCTGCAAATGGAATCACTAATTTGATCGGCTTATCAGGCCAACTTTGTGCTTGCGCAGGACTCATGAAGCCCATGGTGGCGATTGCTACGATGCCAAGAACTTTTGAAATAGTTCGATAAAAACGCTGGTTCATTCTATGTCTCCTTGTAGATCCTTGTGGATTTTTATATTACGAAACTGTTGATACTCATTTAACCATAATTTTCTAGAAAACCCCTATTGCACGAGATCTATGTCATCTATATGATATGGATATGTCAGTTATTTTCATCTCCGAGTTCATCTCCCGTCAAGCCCTAGAAACCCTTAAACAATCTCATCAAGTGCGCTATGAGCCTGAGTCCTACTCTGACCCCAGCAAATTAGCCTCAGGGTTAATCAATGCCGATGCCTGGATCGTGCGTAATCTCACCAAAGTAAGTGCTGATCTGGTCCAAGGTGCTAAGCAACTGAAAGTAGTGGGGCGCCTAGGAGTTGGTTTGGAGAACATTGATCTACCCGCCTGTGCACAAGCCAATATCAAGGTCATTCCAGCCACCGGTGCGAACGCCGACTCGGTCGCCGAGTATGTGTTGGGTACATCGATGGCACTCATGCGTGCTTATGCACCCGCTAGTCTTGAGACCCTCTCAGGCGCTTGGCCAAGACCCAAATACTCCAAATGCCATGAGATCGCAGGTAACACCTTAGGGATTGTGGGCTTTGGCAGCATTGGGAGGGTGGTTGCACAAAAAGCCTTAGCCCTAGGATTGCATTGCATCGCCTATGATCCGATGCTAAAAGATAAACAAGTGGCACTCCAGAATGGCAGCGTTCATTTATATCCCTTAGCGGAAGTATTAGCCAAAAGCCAAATTGTGAGTTTGCACCTACCGCTATTACCCGAGACCAAAGGATTGTTCTCGGCAACTCTGCTCGATACGATGCAAGCTGGCGCCTATCTCATTAATACCGCACGCGGTGGCATTGTCGATGAGCAGGCATTAGCAGAGCGCTTGCGATCTGGGCGTTTAGGGGGAGCAGCGCTTGATGTCTTTACGAGCGAACCTGCCAAAGACCTATCGCATTTTAAAGATGTCCCCAATTTAATACTGACCCCGCACATTGCGGGAGTTACTGAAGAAAGTAATGAACGTGTGAGCAATATGATTGCTCGCGAAGTGAACGTATTTTTGGAGAACCATTCGTGAGTCATTCATTTAATGAGATGGTGCAGCTCGCCTATCAAGGCTTACGTGCTGCTGATATTGCCCATGATGCTGCCGCCGATACCGCACTCTTTTTGGCTCTTGCAGAAGCTGATGGTCTAGCATCACATGGTCTAGCCCGCGTTGCCCAATACGCTGGCCATGCCAAGCATGGTCGTGTGAATGCCCAAGCCAAAGCGAAGGTGCATGCTTATAAAGCAGCCTCTGCCGTAGTGGATGGTCAAGATGGTTTGGCATTCCCCGCCATTAAAACAGCTACCGATCTATCCGTACGCTTAGCTAACTCACAAGGTGTAGGAGTAGTTGCTGTTAAGAACACCCATCACTTTGGAGTTGCCGGACATTTCACCGAAGCAGCCGCACGTGCTGGTTATGTCTCGATTCTTCTAGGTAATACCCCAGCTGCGATGCCGATGGCGGGTGGCAAGAAAGCACTCTTTGGAACCAATCCACTGGCAGCGGCATTTCCGGTGAAGGGCAAAGATCCATTAGTGATTGATATGTCTTTGTCTGCGGTCGCGCGTGGCAAGTTATTAGTGGCCTCTAAAAAAGGGGAGTCAATTCCAGAGGGCTGGGCCTTAAATGCAGAGGGTAAGCCCACCACTGATCCAAATGAGGGTCTTAAAGGGTTGATGGTTCCGCTCGGTGGTGACAAGGGCGCTTTACTCGCACTCATCATTGAACTCTTAGCAGTTGGCTTATCAGGCAGTCAGTTCTCGTACGAGGCTGATACCTTCTTTGCCATGAATGGCAATAAGCCTCGTCTTGGACAATTACTCATCACCATTGATCCAGGCCTATCGGGTGCAGCGACTTATAACAAACGCATCGCAGCATTCTTAGCCATGTTGGCAAGTGATGACGGGATTCGTTTACCGGGACAAAGACGCTTTGCCCAACGCGCACAAGCGATGCGAGCAGGGGTCACCGTCAACGATACAGTCGTACTAGAAATTAATAGCGGTATTAGTAAGCGTTGGACCAATTAATAGTAGTACCTTAAAGGAGAGAAAGCATGATTCATTTCGTCGTACATGAACCTGGAGATGTTGTGGGAGTCGTCGTAGTAGAAGGCGTCAATTCTGGAACCGATTTAACAGGTTGGGTAATGGAAGGTGATAGCACCCTCAAGATTAAATCAGAGAGTGATATTCCAATTGGTCACAAGATTGCCTTGCAAGACCTGAAGGTCGGCGATATGGTTATTAAATACGGCGTGGATATTGGCAAAGTAGTTGCTCCCATCAAAAAGGGTGAGCACTTGCATGTACAGAACGTGAAGACCAAACGCTGGTAAGCCACATATCTCCTACTTAAACAGAAAGAAAGATAAACGATGATCGATTTAAAAAAAGCTACTTTTATGGGTTACCGTCGTGAGAACGGACGCATGGGGATTCGTAATCATGTGATTATTCTCCCCCTCGATGACCTCTCGAACGCCGCCTGCGATGCGGTCACCAACAACATTAAGGGTACTGTCAAAATTACCCACCCCTATGGTCGTCTGCAGTTTGGTGCTGACTTAGAGCTGCATTTCCGTACCCTCATTGGTGCAGGATGTAATCCTAACGTTGCTGCTGTAGTCGTGATTGGTATTGAGCCCCAATGGACCGCTAAGGTTGTAGAAGGAATCAAAAAATCTGGTAAGCCAGTAGAAGGATTCTGGATCGAGGGTAATGGCGATACCACCACGATTGCTAATGCAAGTCGTGCTGCCTATAAGTTCATGAAGCATGCCTCCAAAGCACAACGCGTCTCTGCACCTTTATCGGAGCTGTGGGTTTCAACCAAGTGCGGTGAATCGGATACGACATCGGGCTGCGGTTCGAACCCAACCGTTGGTAACGCTTTTGACAAACTCTATGAAATTGGTTCCACCTTAGTATTTGGTGAAACCACCGAGCTCACAGGTGGCGAGCATTTGGTAGAAGCACGTTGCCGTACACCAGAAGTCAAAGCCAAGTTCAAGATGATGTTTGATCGCTATCAAGGTGTGGTCGAGCGCAATAAGACTAGCGACCTATCAGACTCACAGCCTACCAAGGGCAATATTGCTGGCGGCCTTACAACCATCGAAGAGAAAGCTTTGGGCAATATTCAGAAGATTGGTAAGAAGTGTATGGTCGACGGTGTTTTGGATAAAGCAGAAGCACCCACAGGTAAAGGTCTTTGGTTTATGGACTCTTCATCGGCTGCTGCCGAGATGGTGACCTTGTGCGCCGCCTCAGGCTTTGCTGCTCATTTCTTCCCAACCGGCCAAGGTAACGTGATAGGTAATCCCATCCTGCCTGTGATTAAGCTTTGTGCTAATCCCAAGACTGTTCGCACGATGTCTGAGCATATTGATGTGGATGTGTCAGGTATTTTGCGTCGTGAGGAGAACATGGATACAGCGGGTGAGAAACTATTGGATGCGCTCTTGCGCACCGCCAATGGCGAACTAACCGCGGCTGAGATCCTTGGTCATAACGAGTTTGTAATGACCCGTTTATATGAGTCTGCCTAAGTAGCCTGCTTGGTCACCCAACTCTTGGGTGACCAACCAAACTATGAAAGCCATTACTGCCTACCAAGAAGTAAAACGGAAGATCACCAATGATTTGGTGAGTGGACGTTTCTTCATGGGTGAGGCATTGCCCTCCGAGAAAGACCTTGCTAAGGAACTCAAGGTCTCTATTGGCACTCTTCGCAAAGCAGTAGACGAACTGGTCGCTGAAGGAATTGTGATTCGGAGGCAAGGCAAGGGCACCTATGTTGCTGAGCACGATGAACAACGACTTTTGTATTACTTCTTTCATGTAGTCAAACACAATGCTGAACATAAAAACTACCCCAAGGTAGAGCTTGTCTCCTTTCAGAGCGCAAGTGCTAACCAAGAGGAAGCTACTAAACTCGCAATAAAAGAAGGTTCGCCTGTTTGGAGAATCGTCAATCGTCTCTTTTTAGATCAGACCTGTGTATTGGTCGATCACATTACTCTGAGCAAGAAACACTTCCCTAAGCTGACTAAAGCGGCCTTTGCACAACGCGAGGGTAGTATTTATCAACTCTATCAAGCGCAGTATGGACAAACTGTTGTGCGCACAAGTGAACGACTTCGTGCGGGAGCAGCTAGCAAACAACATGCAGAATGGTTGGATCTCAAAGTAGGCGCACCGGTGATTATTATTCGGCGTCTTGCACTAGGCATCCAAGATGAGCCCATCGAATGGCGCATCTCAACATTAAATACCGAACACCACGAGTACTTCAGCGAACTTGGTATTTAAACAAGCAAATCATTTAAGCAATTCGTTGGTAGTACAAGTTTTGTGGGTGATTGGCTTCTGCAAAAAAGAGCCAACGCTCAGCCATCAATCCAGCGCAATGAACGATAAATGCGATCACCAGTAAGCTAAGAGCGCCATTGCTCACCACAATTGCCAGCAAAATAACTGGCAGTAAATAGGTTCCAAAGAAAGCAATCTTACGGACATTGGCTACAAAGAAGGCACTCTGTTGATGGAAAAACTCACGGGTATTAAAACTACCTCCCATCATCCCCATCGAGATCTGGCGCACAAAGCCGGTCTTAATACCAGTAGCCGACTGTAAATTAGATTTAGGCTTAAGACTGCGATTACGTTTCCAGATCCACAGCTTCAGCGTAAGCGATAAAAGAATTAAGAACCCCGTAAAGCCAGCAACCCCAGCGATATTAGAACTGGTGACCACGGCTTGATCACGGTGCAGCATAGACCAAAGCGATAGCAAGGCCATTAGGAAGAACCAACCGGAACTAATTCCTAATGCGATGAAGTTGACCATGGTGGTTGGATGCGCCCATTCCTGTATAAAACGAATGCACTGATAGATCATGGCGGTACAAACCCAAAGAGCAAGTGAGGCAACACATAAAACAAGCCATAACCAATTGGGAACCCGGTCTTGCCATGAGAAGTAATAGGCTAATGCAGTGAGCGCGATAAAAGCTGGGAGCACTAAAACCTCACGCGATAACCATGAGGTACGCCACATCATGGTGGCACGCCAGGCACGTTCAGGATGCCCCAAATGAAAGGTGGAAGCAAGTAATCCGCCAATTAGTAAAGCCAAGATCAAGGGGAATAAATAAATATTTAAGAGCTCACTTGGTAATTGGTCAGAACCTGAGTTGAGCACAGCAAGACTAACAATAGCCCCCTGAGCCATCCCCGCCATACTTGTAAAAAGAATTAAGGAGAAGGTCGGATGCATTAGTTTTCTGCTTTCACGGCCGCAATGGTCTCAGTAATGGAGCGCGGTAAATAATGATTGGCTGGTTTGGTCTCCCACTCTGGCATGAGTTCATAACCACCGCGCTCTGCAATGGCTTTGCTCGCATCGGAGAGCGGATCATGCACATCACCAAAGATACGTGCACTGGTAGGGCAGGCTAAGACACAAGCAGGCTTACGGTCAGACTCGGGAAGGGTCTCACTATAAATACGATCAACACATAAAGTGCACTTGGTCATGACCTGACGTTCTTCATCAAGTTCACGTGCGCCATAGGGACAAGCCCAAGCACAATATTTACAACCAATACACTTGTCGTAATCGACCAAAACTATGCCATCTTCTTTGCGTTTATAGCTCGCACCTGTTGGGCATACCGGAACACAGGGCGGATCTTCACAATGCAAGCAGGATTTAGGGAAGTGCACCGTATCCATCTTGGGAAAAACGCCTGCTTCAAAAGTTTGCACACGATTAAAGAAAGTACCACTTGGATTTGCACCGTAAGAGTCTTGATCGGTCATGGGACCGGCAGAGCCTTGCGTGTTCCACTCTTTGCAGGAGGTTACACAAGCATGGCAGCCAACGCAGACATTGAGATCAATGACCAGAGCGAGTTGTTTGCTAGATTGAGTAGATGCTGGCATATTATTTTCCATGAATCATTCCAGGTACTAAGGCAGTGCGTGCTTTTGGCCAGGTATCGGGCTCTTCATGAAGACCCACAGGGCTCAACTTAACGCGTACGTCATACCAACCCGCTTGCCCGGTAATAGGATCCGAATTGCTCACACGAAATGTGCCAGCGCTATCAGCCAGAGGAATCTCCTCGGTAATAAGGTGATTGAGTAAGAATCCTTTTTTAGACTCATCAGCGTTCGGATCAAGATGCCAGGCAGACTCTGCTTTACCAATCGCATTCCAGGTCCAGACGGTACCAGGGTCAACTGCCTCAGTATGGCGAGCCATGCAACGCACCTTGCCCCATTGCGACTCGACCCAAATCCAAGCACCATCTTCAATACCATGATCCACTGCGGTCTTAGTATTGATGTGCAAATAGTTATGACTATGAATCTGTCGTAACCATGCGTTTTGTGAGTCCCACGAGTGATACATCGCCATCGGTCTTTGTGTAATCGCGTTAATCGAAAACTCATTGAGATCCGTGACCGCATCCTCAAGGGGTGGATACCAAAAGGGGAGTGGATCAAAGAATTGCACAATGCGATCTTTAAGATGCGCGGGTGGAGTTCTGCCCGGACGCTGGCCCTTAGCTGCTAAACGAAACTGTTGCAAGATGTCTGAGTACACCGCCAAGATAATCGGATCGTTCTTCTGACGTAAAGCGTTAGCCTTAGCAAAATCAAGATAGCCTTGATTCCAATTGCGCATGTAGTGATGCTCGGGTGGCATGCTGTAATGAAAGACACAGTTATTGTCTTCATACATCTGCCACTGATTGGGATTAGGCTCCCCCCGAATACTCTTTTCACCTTCTTTACCGCGCCAACCCATTAAGAAACCAATTCCGGAGTCGGGTGCGGTCTGGAAATTAGTAATGAAGTCAGGATAGTCCTTAAACTTGCGCTGGCCTTCTGCAGTTGTAAATGCTGGGAACTTAAGGCGCGATGCCAACTCAATCAACACCTCTTGAAACGGTTTGCATTGGCCAGTCGGTGGTAATACTGGAATGCGCACGGAGTCGCAAGGCCCATCAAACTCAGAGATTGGGCGATCGAGCATACTCATTGCATCGTGACGCTCTAAATAGGTAGTATCAGGCAAGACCAGATCTGCAAAAGCTACCATCTCCGATTGGAATGCATCGCAGATCACCAGAAACGGTATCTTGAACTCGCCATTCTCATCTTTGGCGTTGAGATGCTCGCGCACCTCCATGGTGTTCATCGTAGAGTTCCACGACATATTCGCCATGAAGATCATTAGCGTATCGATCGAGTAAGGATCACCCTTAACCGCATTGGTGATTACGTTATGCATCAAACCGTGCGCTGCTAAGGGATGCTCCCAGCTATAGGCTTTATCGATGCGCAGTGGCTGCTCATTGCTATCGAGCGCAAGATCCTCTGGGCGAGTTGGCCAACCAAGGGGCGCTTTACCCAGCGGAGTATTGGGCTTAATGTCTGCCTCCGAAGAGGGTGGTTTGATATTGGGCGGTATCTGTCTTGGGTAGGGAGCTTTATGACGAAAGCCGCCAGGACGATCGATGGTGCCCAACAAGGTCATCAAGACTGCTAAACCGCGTGTGGTCTGAAAACCATTGGAGTGTGCAGACAGGCCGCGCATTGCATGAAAGGCAACGGGTCGACCGGTGACAGTATTGTGTTTTTGTCCAAACGAATCGGTCCATGCGATGGGTAACTCAAAGGCTTGCTGAAATGCGGTATGCGCCATCTCTTTTGCAAGTAAACGAATACGCTCTGCTGGTATGGATGTAATCTTCGCTGCCCACTCCGGTGTACATGCCTTAACCTGGCGACGCAGTAACTCAAAAGCAGGGGCAACTCGTTTGCCCTGATGAGGACCAGGGCCCATCATAAACTCGCCACTTAATGCTGGCTTTGCAGTCTGATCAAAACAAGGCTTAGCGCTTTGTGTGTTTTGATCCCACACATATTTATTGTGCGGAATATCGGTATTGATTGGATCGCTATCGGGATCAAACAAGAAGAGTCCTTCTTCAGAACCAGACTCAAGACAAACTAATTGCGCAGAGTTGGTATAGCGTGACAAGAACTCATGATCAACGGTATTAGCAGTAATTAACTCGTGCATCAAGGCCATAAAGAGGGCGCCATCGGTACCGGGCTTAATGGGTATCCACTCATCGGCAATAGCTGAATAGCCTGTGCGCACAGGATTGATAGAAATGAAACGCCCACCATTACGCTTGAACTTGGATAAAGCAATCTTCATGGGATTGCTGTGATGATCTTCAGCTGTACCAATCATCACAAATAATTTAGCCTGCTCTAGATCGGGTCCACCAAACTCCCAAAAGCTACCGCCGATGGTGTAGATCATGCCGGCAGCCATATTGACCGAGCAAAAGCCGCCATGGGCCGCATAGTTGGGCGTACCAAACTGGCGTGCAAAGAGACCAGTGAGGGCCTGCATTTGATCGCGACCTGTGAAAAGAGCAAATTTCTTGGGATCGGTCTCGCGGATCTTCGCTAAACGGGTGGCCAGCAGATCAAAGGCCTCTTCCCAGCTAATCTCCTCGAATTCTGATGCGCCTCGATCAGCACCTGCTTTGCGTAACAAGGGCTTAGTAATACGAGCCGGTGATTTCTGTTTCATGATGCCAGAGGCACCCTTAGCGCAGATTACACCTTGATTAAGTGGATGCTCTGGATTGCCATCGATGTAAACCAACTCGCCATCACGCAGATGCGCACGAATACCGCAACGACATGCGCACATATAACAGGTGGTGGTTTTTATTTCAGTAGCAGGTCCAACCTTGGTAATGGGATCGTGGACAGGGTCAGACGAGAAGATTTTGAACATGGATATTGTTGATTTAATGGGGTTTATTGTACCTGTTTTATCCTCGTTTTATTCAAGGATAGCATCTGAATAGTTGAATAATTCATGATGAAAATCAATGAATTAGGTAAATTAAATGAATCTATATTTGAAGCTCATCTCTTGAGCCTTTAAGACATCAAACTAAAGACCAATAACTAGGAGATGATCATGAAAAAATTAGTCGAATGGACCGTTTGGTTAGTCTTTGCAGAGCGCCCAGGTGAGTGGGGCAGGAAAGAATGGGTCTGTCGCATTAACCGTCAATAGGCCCTTTTCACCCTAACCCCTGAGCCTATTTCAAATGCCTTTAACACCCTAGGGGCTTGAAAAAAGTCATTGTTTTGTTGCAAACTTAGTCTATATTAAGGAGTATGTAATCGGGAGCGCCTTGACGTCGACATCAAGGCAGAAAGGGGGGGCGGTGCTTAGTATTCTGAAATTGGATGCCGGCGGAATTCCACAGTGCTGGATTGATACGGAAGACGCCACCCGACATTACGCCGATAACAGCGTACTCTGGACCTTGGGTGACCCCATTGCCGTCATGCGTGGCGGTATGTCACGGCTCACCGGTCGCCAATCGATTATTGAGCTGCACTCCATCATTGCTGTAAAAGGGTCTGCCAAGATCAATTTATTTGATGTGGTGCCTGCCATCACCAAACGCAAACTTTATCGACGTGATCGTGGTCTTTGCGCTTATTGTGCTTGCCGTATCTCTGAAAATGATGCCGAAGCCGAACATATTGTCCCCAATAGTAAGGGTGGCAGCTATACCTGGATGAACTTAGTGGTCTCATGCCGTCCTTGTAATCAACGCAAAGGGAATCGCACTCCAGAGCGAGCTGGGATGAGTCTGATTTATGCACCTTACACACCAAGTTTGTATGAGGACATGATATTGAAGGGCAGAAATATTCTGGCGGACCAAATGGATTTCTTGGCGGCCAACTTACCAAAAGATAGCCGAATACTTCAAGACCCATTTTGGGTTTAGTCGATTGCATTCTGCAATCACAATCCATTCCATTTTTCTCCGATGAACGGCTTACGTATTCTCAAGCCTCGCTCGATCGTTCTCATTGCGCTTCTCATCTCTGTGTTGGGACACCTTTATCTTTTTGTCGGGTTCCCTAGTTTTTTGTTCTCTAAAGCCGCTCCGCTTGAAGAGAACTTTGTTGCAGAGCTACGAGTAGAGCCTATTAAGAAAGTAAAACTCAGCAAACCAGCAGCACCCGCACCAACTGTTCAGGAAGCAAGCTCTAATGCAGTGGGTGATGGCGCAAAGATTGAGGCGGGTGATGGTGGTCAGGGTGGGGCGCAAGAGGGGCAGGCCTTTCGCTTGCCAGACTCTGGTATCTATTACTACGATGCCTATCTCGATGGTCAATATCTTCAAACTGCATCGATTGAATGGCAGGTTGATCCAAGCAATGGCTATCGTTTGTTTATTAATATCCCATACGCATTTTTTGGGCCATTTATCTTTGAGTCTCGAGGCAAGATAGATGCTTATGGTTTAGCCCCAGACTTTTATGTGGAGCATTTAGGAAGCCGCCCTGCACGATTTACTCGTTTTGATCGTGATGGCAAAGGAGGAGGGAAGATGTTCTTCTCCCAAAAGCCAGAGGAGATGAAAGACCTGCCACCGGGTACACAAGATCGCCTTAGTCTAATGATGCAATTAGCATCCTTATTAGGTGGTGACGATAAGATCGATGAAAAGGGAACGGTCCGTGAGATACCGATTGCTAATTTAGATTCGATAGAAACTTGGCGCTTTCAAAGCCAAGGTGAAGAGTTATCCGATGCAATCTTTACCATGGGGCCCATGGTGCTTCGTCATTACAAACGTTTGCCCGTGAAAGAAAAAGATTTCAAGCGCCGCAATGATATTTGGCTCATTAAAGATTATGGTTGGATTCCGGGTAGAGTTCGTCTTGAAAATGAAAAGGGCAGAACCATTGAGCTTTTTTTTAAACAATTAGATCCAATAGCAGACCTACCGAAGTAAGTCTTTATTTTCCTGATTTCTTGCGAATTATTTGACTAATCATATTAAAGAGAATAGCGCCCGACATAGAGGCAGCAAAGATGCCACTAAAGGCAATCATCACGGGCAGAATCTTCCAATTCTCAGGCAATGAAAAAGTGCCATATCCAATGGTGGTGTACATCTCGCCCACAAAGTAAAACGCATTGGTATCGACCTCAAAGATTTTCAAGGCAATTAAAGCGTAGGTCCAAGCAATCATATCGACTAAATGCGTCATAAAGATTAGGCCCACAGCCACCATAAAAAAGGGGACGGATAACCAAAAAATCCCTTGACGGTCAGCCCAATCAATCAATAACTGATAGATCTTTCCTACTAACAATATGAGTAAGGCGTGGACAGCTAACAAACTAATTGCCACCAGAAATACGATATAGAGTTCATCGATTGGGAGGCTGCTCGATACCTTTGTAAAGAGGGTAAAGAAGTTAGGTAGGTCAATCATTAGATAGATAAGACAGATTTATCTTATTTGACATAATAATGATTATACGCAGATAAGCCTAGTAGGATCTAGGGCTTAGATTCAACAAAAACAGGCTTGGGTCCACCCTGATACTTCGTCTTGTAAAGCTTCTCCCAGCGGGATCGCAAGCCCTTTGAGATCTCTTCTTGATTAAACAACTCTGCGACATCAATCGCACTAAAGCCTTGATGATTACGGATCTGCAGATCAGCTCCGCGATCCAATAACAAGCGTACCAATTGAATATTCCCGGAACGAACTGCCATCATCAAGGGGGTTGTGTCGCTTTCAGACAAAGCATCCACTTTGGCGCCTTTGCTCAAGAGATAATCCGCTACCGCTAAATGGCCCTCCGTGCAGGCGTAATGCAAGGGTGTCCATCCTGATTTATTGATCTCGGCGCCGCGTTTATCCACTAAGACCTTTACCTCAGGCAACATGCCATAAAGGGATGCCATCATCAAAACAGTTTCGCCAGAGAGATTGGGATGGTCTACATCGACACCTTTGAGACCAATCAAATAATCCAGAGTTTGCTTGGATTTCTCCTTAGCGGCATATACGGTTAATGGATTGCCGCCCTTAACCAGCAAATTGGGGCTTACACCAGTAGAAATTAGTTTCTTAACCTCAGAAAGATCATCAAATTGCACTGCCTTGGTCATCTTGTCGACCTGCTCTTGGGTCTGAGCAACAGCCGTTAGACTTACAAGAAGGAAAGCTAGCAGAGTAATTAATTTGCGGTGTAATCTCATGAATCACTTCTATTTAACTGAAAACATTGATAAAAATTATGGGTTGTATGCTCAGCAATCGACTCAACCGAGACCCCTCTTAAATCCGCTATAAAGCCCGCTACATGGGATACCCAAGCCGGCTCGTTTGTTTGGCCACGATGGGGCACCGGCGCTAAATATGGCGAGTCGGTCTCAATCAAAATGCGCTCTATAGGCAATGCTTTGCAAGTTGCCTGGAGATCCTTGGCGCTCTTAAAGGTCACAATACCCGAGAACGAGATATAAAAACCCATCTCGATAGCTGCTTTTGCAACCTCATAACTCTCAGTAAAACAATGCATTACCCCACCAATCCGCCCTGCACCCTCCTCCTGCATAATTTTGAGGGTGTCCTCCGAGGCTGAACGTGTATGAATTATTAATGGCTTCTTTGCAGCCAATGCCGCCCGAATATGAGTACGAAAGCGCTCGCGTTGCCACTCCATCGACTCATAGGAGCGCTCGCCCATGCGGTAGTAATCTAAACCGGTCTCACCAATCGCAATCACCTTAGGATCTTTAGCCTCCTCGATCAAAAACTCTAAAGTAGGCTCGGGCGTGTCTTCGTAATCAGGATGAACACCGACCGAGGCAAACAAATTAGGGTGGGATTGCGCCAAGAGTTTCACCTTGGGGAAATCTGGAATATCCACTGAAATACACAAGGCATGCGTTACCTTGGCTCGCGCCATATTCTCCAGAACTTCAGGAAGACGTTCTTGGTATTCTGGGAAATCGAGGTGGCAATGCGAATCAATAAACATGAGGTCGCATTTTAGTCTGCAAAAAGCTGCTGGTACTGCAAAAGTAAGGATTCTAGTTGAACCCTTGTTGATAAAGGATGATTCTCATGGCGCCTAGCAAGAAGCACAAGCTTCCATAACTTAAGCAGTTTGTTCATATTGACCTGCTGGGCCAAGGCCTGAACATGCTTTTCATGCCTGCGGTAATAGCGCGCTTCACCCGCTTGCTTTGCCGACTGTATATCAAACAACCAACGCTGCATGCATGCCAAAAGAATGCCAAAGGGTGCTTTATAGATTTTCTCAGCACAGTCTATCCATGGAATATCGCGCCCCTTACTTAGCGCCTCTAATAACAAGCGAGTCGCAGAACTCGCCAGAGCCATGCTATCTTTATCATCACTTAGACGGCGCGCCAAGATCACTTCCTTGGCGGCTAACGGTGCCCCGCCTTGCTCGTCTAGGCTGGCCTCTATTTCTTCTGAACTAATTTTTTGCTCAGACAAAGATCCCAAATGAGTGCTTAACCATTGCAAAGCAATTGCACGTTGAGGCTTAGGCAGTGCTATCAACTGGCAGCGCGAGCGAATAGTAGGCAACACTCGATCAAGACGATCGCTTAGGAGAATAAAAATAGTTTGCGCATTGGGCTCTTCAAGAGATTTCAGTAAGGTATTTGCAGCATCAGGCCGCAAACCCTCAAGGGGATAGATCAAAACAACGCGCTGACCACCTCGATGGGTTCCCACATTAATGGCCTCAATTGCCCTTCGCACCTGCTCGATTTTGATAAAGGCGCTCTCCTTCTTTCCGTCGCCCTCCTCTTTGTCTTCCACTTCCTCCACTTCGGGTTTGGGCATCCCCTCCAATTCAGCATGGGGCATACGGTGCTGATAGAGGGCTGGCACGAGACCAATAAAATCAGGATGGTTGGCAGTCTCAAACCAGCGGCAGGCTTGGCATTCCTTACAGGGCTTTACCCCCGAGGAGAATAGATCGGCCTCACACAAAATAGCCTGAGATAGCTCCAAGGCAAAGTCTAATTTACCAATCCCCGCTTGCCCATGTAGCAAGATCGCTTGGGGAAGGTTCTCAAGATTGAACTGCTCCCAAGCATCAACATGCCAGGGGTATACCGACCGGCCCACCTGGCTTTCATAATTAGGATTTTCTATTTCCATGCGATATAGACAAAAACTATTATTAAATAAGTCAATTTATTCAATGACTTAGCCTAGTAATCTAAACAGATTTCTTGAAGCTGTTGCCAGATGGCATCTGGGGTCTGTAAGGCATTAATGACCATAAATCGCTCTGGATCTGCTTTAGCTCGGCGCAAATACTCACCCCGAACCTTCTCAAAAAAGCTTAAATCCAACTGCTCAAATTTATCGGGGGAGCGTGCTTTTGAGCGGCGCTCTTCGGCAACATTCCCAGGGAGGTCAAACAGCAACGTTAGGTTTGGCTGAATAAGACCCCCCACCCTACCCTGCACCAATTGCTCAAGAGCATTGAGCTTCTCTAGGCTCAAACCACGCCCTCCCCCCTGATACGCAAAACTCGCATCGGTGAAGCGATCGGAGATCACAATCTTTCCAGCCTGAAGGGCAGGCTCAATTACCTCGGACAAATGCTCTCGCCGGGCGGCAAACATCAACAGGGCTTCGGTCTCAATATGCATGGCTTGATTCAGGAGCAGCTTTCTTAACTCCTCTCCCAATGGGGTACCCCCAGGCTCACG
This sequence comes from Polynucleobacter sp. UK-FUSCHL-C3, assembly GCF_040409815.1. Lineage (NCBI taxonomy): Bacteria > Pseudomonadati > Pseudomonadota > Betaproteobacteria > Burkholderiales > Burkholderiaceae > Polynucleobacter > Polynucleobacter sp. UK-FUSCHL-C3. Next base: position 888,289 of record NZ_CP099959.1, on the reverse strand, counting down.
GGTGAGAACAATCTCCTTCCCTTGATAGCGCTCTCGCAAATGCTTCGCAAAGGCCTCAAGATGAGTGCTTTTACCCGCTCCATCAATGCCCTCAAAGCTGATAAAGAATCCAGGGTAATTAGGCTTGGTCACTTATTATCTCGCTGGTTTAGAGGCGGACTTCGCCGGATTGCGTTGGTAGCGATCCACCGCCGCCTCGTGTTCTTTCAAATTAGTCGAGAACTGGCTGCTACCATCACCGCGTGCCACAAAATACAGAGCATTCGATACTGCAGGCTGAGCGGCTGCCAGCAAGGACTCTTTCGATGGCATTGCAATGGGGGTTGGAGGCAGTCCATAACGCATATAGGTATTGTAGGGAGTATCTCGGCGCAGATCGGCTTTCTTAATATCGCCATCAAACTTTGGGCCAATGCCATAAATGACAGTGGGATCTGTTTGCAGCATCATGCCCCTCTTTAATCGATTCTGAAACACTGCCGAGATCATGCCTCGTTCGCTTGCCTGACCCGTTTCTTTCTCAACAATGGAGGCGAGGATTAGTAACTGATAGGGGCTTTTTAACGCCCCTCCCTCAGGATTGGCTTTGGTGTAAAGATCCCAAGCGCCAGCCAATTGTTTTTGCATCGCTGCGAGTGCGCGCTTATAAATCACTAAATCAATTTCATCGGGATCAAAAATATAGGTATCTGGTAGGAAATAGCCCTCTGCACTTTCGGCATCCAAACCCACAGCCTTCACAAATTGGCTTGGGTCTAGGCGATTACTTTGAAGAGTCATGGCGGGGTGCGCATCCATCGCTGCCCTAACCTGCCAAATACTCATCCCGGGGATGATCTTGACGCTCTCCCGAATTCGATCACCCCGAGCCATTTGTAGCAAGACGCTGCCCAAACTGGCATTGGCAGGAAACGCGTAGGTCCCGGGTTTGAGTTTAGAGCCCACCCATAAAGATCGGGCCCCCACCTGAAAAAGCCAAGCTGGGGAGCTCATGCCTTGGTCTTGCAATTGCTTAGCAATGCTAGAGACGCCCGATTTGGGTAATACCTTAAAGCGTTGCTCTGCAGTGATGCCTTCTTTTGGCTTGGGCACAACCCCCCATGTAAACAATGCAAGGTAATAAAGCCCAATCAGGGTCAAGGCAATCAGGATGCCCGTTCGTAATTTAGAGATCAAAGCAGTCTAGTCAAGGGTGATGGTATTGGGGATCAGAAAGTTTTTGTTCATACCACTATGATAAAAGTCTTAGCAAACAGATTCATAAACGACACAATACAGCCCAAATGACCGAACACCAAGTAACCGAGTTACGTGATTGGGGACTCCTTTTGGTAGAAGGCCCAGATGCTAGCTCCTTTTTACAAGGACAATTGACCAACTCCGTATTAGGAATGACTCGTACACCTCCCGCAGCGATTGCTCAGGATCATTCTGGTGTGCGTCTCTCGGGTTACTGCACCGCCAAGGGGCGTTTACTGGCGAGCGCTTGGATTTGTTTGTCAACGCATGCAGAGCAAGACCGTTTCGCCCTGTTTGTATCGCGCGACCTGGCCGCTACGTTTGCAAAACGCTTAGCCATGTTTGTGTTGCGCTCTAAAGCAAAGGTTGTAGATGTTAGTCATGAGTGGACAGTCTATGGCGTACTTGGTCCGGCAAATACATTACCTGCAAACTTACCGAGCGATGCGATTGCTCTCACCATGACCCATCCCTCAGGTACTAGTGATCAAAAACGTATTCTGTTTGCGACACAAACACCACTTCCATCACAAAGCGCATCTTCCGAACATCTTGATGCATGGAATGCTGCTGAGATAGCCAGTGCAATACCACGCATTGTTTTGGCGACCCAAGATCAGTTTGTACCGCAGATGATCAACCTAGAATCCATTGGTGGGGTCGACTTCAAAAAAGGGTGCTACCCCGGACAAGAGGTGGTGGCGCGCAGTCAATACCGTGGCGCTATTAAACGTCGCCTATATCTTGCCCAAGTTGAGACCGCTCTTGCGCTTGCAGGTCCTGCTACCGAAGTTGTTCATGAGGATGATCCAAACCAGCCAGCCGGTATGGTGGTCTTATCCGCCCAGCATCCTACCCAAACGGGGCTTGTGTCCCTGCAGATCGAGTGCAAGTCTGAGTTGGCCCAAAGCGGCAAATTACATCTCGGTAAGGCGGATGGCCCTGCATTGCTATTAGGAAATCTGCCATATTCCCTGATTGAAATTTAATCAGGCATATTATTGGTATGTGCCTCATTTTATTTGCCTGGAAATCTCACCCAAAGTACCCCTTGGTCGTTGCTGCCAATCGGGATGAGTTTTATGAACGCAATACTGCGGGTATTGGCTGGTGGCCAGAACATCCCCATATCCTAGCAGGACGTGATCAAGCCGATGTCATTGGCAGTCCTGGTACCTGGTTGGGTCTTACTAAAAATGGGCGCTTCTCTGCCCTCACCAATGTACGCTCACCCAGTGAGAAAAAACCGGATGCCCGGACTCGTGGTGAACTGCCACTCATGTACCTCTCAGGTGCCGATAAACCAGATCACTTTGTTGAAAAACATAGTAAGCGTTTTGATCAGTACAACGGCTTTAATCTCCTCATGGCAGATTTGAGTGACCCTAGCAATGCAGAAATGCATTGGGTTAGTAATCGGGTGGTCATGGGTAAATCGGTGCGACCTCGCAAAACATTCCCGACCCAATCACTCACTCCTGGTGTGTATGGACTTTCGAATGCAATGCTCGATACCCCATGGCCCAAGGTGAACCATCGTATCGCTGCGTTTGCCCAAACTCTTGCCATGGATACAGGCAATCTCAAGCACGCTGATCAATATCTGCATTTACTTGCAGACGATCATGAAGCACCAGATAGAGAACTCCCCAACACTGGTGTGAGCCTAGAGTGGGAGAAAGCTCTGTCGGCCGCCTTTATACGTACGCAACACTATGGCACACGATCAAGTACTGTCTTGCGCGTGCGCAATGATGGCAACTATGAGGTCGTTGAGCGTCGCTTTGATGCCAATGGTGTAATCGCACACGATGTGATTACCGGCAATTTAATTGGGTCAGCCTGGGCTAATTACTCGGTGTAAGCGCATGGCATTTCCGCTACAGGGTGAAGACACCTGTCAACATCTCCTGCCCACGCCATTGCCAAATCCTTATTGGGTTGGCTTTGAAAGCAATCTTGCCAAAGAACTTGGTATTACTGTAGACGCATCGGGCTTACCGCAAGACCCACGATGGTTAGAGGTCTTGAGCGGCATTGCTCTAGAGACCCATGAACATACCTTTGCCGATCCAATTGCCACGGTGTATAGCGGCCATCAATTTGGGATATGGGCAGGTCAATTAGGCGATGGGCGCGCCATTCTGCTGGGTGATCTACGAGGCTATGAGCTTCAGTTAAAAGGTTCTGGCATCACGCGCTATTCACGCATGGGCGATGGCCGTGCAGTTTTGCGTTCCTCGATTCGGGAGTTCTTGTGCAGTGAGGCGATGCATGCACTGGGGGTGCCTACTAGTCGCGCTCTAGCGGTCACCGGTTCTAAAAAATCTGTACTTCGTGAGAGTCTCGAGACCGCAGCGGTCTGTACGCGACTTGCCCCCAGTTTTATCCGAGTGGGTCACTTTGAACACTTCGCCGCTGCACGCTCTACTGAGCATCTCACCACCATGGCTGATTATTTACTTACGCATCACTATCCAGAATGTCAAGGTACAGATGACCCCTATCTTGCATTGTTTGCAGCGATCAGCGAACGTACTGCAAAACTAGTTGCTCACTGGCAAGCGATTGGCTTTTGCCATGGCGTATTAAATAGTGACAACATTAGTATCTTGGGTCTCACAATTGATTATGGCCCCTTTGGCTTTTTAGATCGTTTCCAAATGGACCACATCTGCAATCATAGTGACGGTCAAGGTCGGTATGCCTATCAACGTCAACCACAGATCATGCACTGGAATATGGCCTGCTTAGCTGGGGCAATGCTTCCTTTAATCGAGACTCGCTACGGTAGCGAGCTTGCGCAAGAGCACTTACAAAAAACCTTAGAGGAGTTTCCAGAGATCTATCGTGCCGCTTGGTTAAAACACTTTAGAACGAAGCTTGGTTTATTGACCCCTAATCCTGACGATACATCTTTAGTGGAGTCACTCTTGCAGTTGATGCATCACAATCGCGTCGACTTTACTAATACCTTTAGAGCGCTCTCGCATTTTGATGCAAGCCATGATGCTCGATCCAACCCCTTACGCGATCAGTTCTTAAATCGGGACGCTTTTGATACCTGGATGCAATCCTATGTCGCTCGCCTCAAGGAAGAGAAGTGTTCCCATGCAGAACGTCAGTCTCACATGCTAGCCACAAATCCTAAGTTTGTATTGCGTAATTATTTAGCCCAGATAGCAATTGAGAAAGCCCAAAACGATGATTTCTCGGAAGTGAAGCGCTTGCTAGCAGTCCTTCAAGACCCGTTTTCCGAACAGCCCGGTCTCGAAGAATACGCCGCCCCTCCCCCTGCCGCACTAGAGCATATTGAGGTCAGCTGTTCTTCTTAATCCTTCTTTACAATCACCATCATGACTAAATCAGACGACCAATACCGTCAAGAACTCAGCGAGATCGAATACCGGGTTACGCGCCATGCCGCCACCGAGCCACCGTTTACAGGTCGCTACTGGGATCATTGGGACGAAGGTCGCTATCACTGTGTGTGCTGCGGTACGCCGCTGTTTATCTCGGCGACTAAGTTTGATGCTGGTTGTGGCTGGCCAAGTTATCACACACCATTTAACACCGAGGTCATTAGCGAGCATCGTGATACAACGCATGGCATGATTCGCACGGAAGTGAAATGCTCTAAGTGCGATGCGCATTTGGGTCATGTTTTTGAAGATGGCCCCATGCCCAGTGGACTGCGCTATTGCATTAACTCCGCCTCCTTACGTTTTGAGCCAAGCAATAATGCCAAATCGGGTCACTCATCATGATGAAATTTCTGTTTGATCTATTCCCGGTCATTCTCTTTTTTGTAGCATTCAAGTTAGCAGATATTTATGTTGCTACCTTGGTGGCAATTGCTGCCACGATTGCACAGATCGTTTGGCTCATTGCACGCCGTAAGAAGGTGGAAGGCATGCAATGGGCCAGCTTAATCTTGATCGTGTTCTTTGGTGGCTTAACCATTCTCCTGAAAGACAAAACCTTTATTCAGTGGAAGCCTACGGTCTTGTATTGGCTATTTGCTGCGGTCCTGTTCATTAGTGCGCAGTTCTTCAAGAAGAATTGGATTGAGAGCCTCATGGGTAAGCAAATAACGCTCAAGCCCGATAGTCCTAAATCACTTTGGCTCAAACTCAATCATGCTTGGGCACTCTTCTTCTTTTTCATGGGTGTACTTAACATCTATGTTGCCTATACTTTCTCTGAAGATATTTGGGTGAACTTCAAACTATTTGGTGGCATTGGTTTGCTGATTGCCTTTGTGATTGCCCAAGGCCTATGGTTAAGTCGTCATATGGAAGCAGAGCAATCATGAGCAAGAATCAAGAACGTATTGTTTTATTTGAGGCCGCTCTGCAGCAGCAACTGCAACCATCGCATCTTGCGATTGAGGATGAAAGTCATTTGCATGCAGGTCATGCTGGGGCAGCAAGTGGCGGCGGTCATTTTCGGATTACACTCACCGCACCTGCATTTGCTGGACTCAATCGAGTTGCCCGTCACCGCTTGGTGTATGAGGCGCTGAACGCTTACATCCCCACAGAAATCCACGCCCTCGCAATTCATGCTCTTGCACCAAATGAGTCATAATTCTGTTTTAGTCTTTTAATTCAATTCACTATCTCTCATGCTTAATTCCAAGAAAATCCTTGTAGCCCTCTCATTTGCCTTTGTTACCACTGCGGTCTCAGCTCAAAACGCCGCAATCGTCAATGGCAAGGCCATTCCAAAAGCACAGCTCGATCGCTTAATTAAGAACTCTGGTCAATCGGCTACGGATCCTAAGATACGTGAACAAGGTCGTGAGTTATTAATAACCCGTGAGCTTGTCATACAGGAGTCGGATAAGCGCGGCCTTACTCAGAAAGAGGAAGTGAAAGATCAAATGGAACAAGCTCGCTTAGGCGTCTTGGTCTCTGCTTTGTTTGATGATTACATTGATAAGGGTGGCATTACTGAGGATGATTACAAAGCAGCCTATGAATCAGTCAAGAGCCAATTTGGTGGTAAAGAATATAAAGTCCGCCATATCCTAGTTGAGAAAGAGTCTGAGGCCAAAGCTTTGATTGCTAAGATTAAGGCGGGTGCCAAGTTTGAAGATCTAGCCAAAGCGAACTCTAAAGATCCAGGCTCTGCTCCTAACGGTGGTGATCTGGATTGGGTTAGTGATAAGGCCTTGGTACCAGAGTTTTCTAAAGTCATGGTTACCTTGAAGAAAGGTCAAATGACCGATCAGCCCGTTAAGACTCAATTTGGTTGGCACATTATTAAGCTTGAGGACGTTCGGGATGTGAAAGTACCCACCATGGCTGAGATCAAAGATCAGCTTAAGCAAATGATGTTGCAAGACCAGGCCTGGCAAAAGGCAAAGTTTGCTGAGATGATGAAAAAGATGCGTGAGAAAGCGCGTATTGAGTAATATGATTTTGCACACCATGCTTCGGGTGGGCGATATTGCCCGATCCGTTGATTTTTATACACGCGTCTTAGGTATGAACCTATTGCGCACCACTAATCGTGAAGAGCAAAAATACTCTCTCGCATTTGTGGGCTTTGGTCGTGGCAACGAAGATGGTCAAGCAGAAATTGAGCTTACCTATAACTATGGGGTGAGTCAGTATGAGCATGGCGGTGCTTATGGTCATATTGCTCTTGCTGTGCCCGATGTGTATAAAGCCTGTGAGGATATTGCAGCAGCCGGTGGAAATATTACCCGCCCTGCTGGCCCTGTTCAGGGTGGCAAGACCTTAATTGCGTTTGTAACCGACCCTGACGGATACAAGATCGAACTGATCCAACATTAGTTCACGATGAGTCAAGTACCTGGACTCGAGATTCGGGTCATACGAAGTCTTAGTAGCATTGCACCATCTGACTGGCAGCGCGTTTTGCCTAAGGATGCCGGCCCCTTCTTGCACTATTCCTTTTTAAGCCTCTTGGAAGAAACGGGCTGCGTTTGTACAGAGACCGGTTGGGACCCTGCGCATCTAGCACTGTATGCCAAAGGGGATAATGAGCTATTGGGAGCAATGCCACTCTACTTAAAGACCCATTCTTATGGTGAATACGTATTTGATTGGTCTTGGGCAGAGGCTTATGCGCAACAAGGTCTCTCCTATTACCCCAAGGCCTTATCGGCCATACCCTTTACGCCGGCAACCGGCTCGCGTCTCTTAGCGCGTACTGCTAACCATCAAGCCGCCTTAGTAAGCGGTCTTGTACAGCTGCTCACGCAACTCAAGCTCTCCTCGGCACATGTACTCTTTCCTCAGACTGAAGATGCCCGTTTATTAACCGAAATCGGCTTTATGCGACGTGAGTCTGTGCAGTTCCATTGGCACAATCAGAACTATGCTGACTTCGATCAGTTCTTAGCCACGCTCACAATGAAGCGTCGTAAGAACATTAAGCGAGAGCGCAAACAGGTACACGATGCCGGGATTGCGTTTCGTCACATACCCGGCTCACAGGTAAGTGAGGACGAAGTACTCATGTTCTATCGCTGTTATGCCAATACCTACCAAACGCACTATTCCACCCCTTACTTAAACCAATTGTTCTTCCAAAAATGGGTTCAGGCTATGCCAGACTCATTGCACTTCATTATGGCGATCCGCGATGGGCAAACTATTGCGTCTGCATTATTAGTCATTGACCGAGATGGTCATAAGGCTTATGGGCGCTACTGGGGCTGTTTAGAACAGCATCCTTGTTTACATTTTGAGACCGCTTTTTATCAAGCGATTGAGTTCTGTATTAAAGAGCATATACAGCTACTAGAAGGTGGTGCTCAAGGGGAGCATAAGATGGCAAGAGGCTTTATGCCAAGCACTGTTAGCTCCTATCATTATCTGGTTGACCAACGCTTTGCCGATGCGGTCGGCAGGTTCTTAGAGCGGGAACGTATGGGAATTGGTCAATATCTGGATGAGCTGGCTGAGCATAGCCCCTTGCGCCAGAGCAGTCATGGCCTAGAGCTCGGTAAGAATAATGAGAATGCGCTAAAGTAGCTTATGTCTAATAATCACTCAAACCCTTCTGCTGGTGCCAACTCAATCCTCATTGGCGATGCAGACTCCGACTCTCCCTGCATTGGTATTTGCTCTACTCTCTTTGATGAGATCTGCAAGGGCTGTGGGCGCACTGCCCTAGAGGTCAGTAATTGGGTATTTATGAGTCTAGAGGAGAAGCAGGCGGTCTGGACTCGGATACAGGCAGAGGGTACAGCGATGCGCTTTACCCGCGAGCAAAAGACCTAACCTGTAAGCGCTTGACTACGTAAATACTCTTCGTAGGTTCCCGAGTAGTCATTAATCGTACCGTCGTTTTTAATCTCTAAGATACGATTTGCGAGTGCTGAAACAAACTCACGGTCGTGCGATACAAAGATTAGGGTTCCCTCAAACTTCTCTAAAGAAATCTGTAAGCTCTCAATCGATTCCATATCCATATGGTTGGTCGGTTCGTCCATGGCCAAGACATTATGTTTTTGGAGCATTAATTTGCCCCAGATCAGTCGACCCTTCTCGCCACCCGATACTACCTTGACCGATTTACCAATCTCATCGCCCGAGAACAATAAACGGCCCAAGATACCTCGCACTGCTTGATCATCATCGCCTGGCTTACGCCACTGGGTCATCCACTCAAACAAGGTCTCTTCTTTAGGAAAACACTCGCTCGTATCTTGTGGCATCACACCCACATTGGCGTTCTCTGCCCACTTCACATCACCGCTATCGGCTGGAATGCCATCAAAGCGTTTGCTTAGAATCGTTTTAAGCAAGGTGGTCTTACCCGCACCGTTTTGTCCAATGATGGCAACCTTCTCTCCCGGACGAATTGCTATCTTGAAATTCTTGAAGATCACGCGGTCAAATTTTTTGGTCAGTGCATTGCACTCCACCGCCATATTGTGTAATTTCTTTTCGGTTTCAAACCGAATAAATGGGTTCTGGCGCGATGAGGGTTTAATCTCAGCCACCTCAATTTTCTCGAGCTGACGTTGACGCGAGGTTGCTTGTCTCGCTTTGGATGCGTTGGCTGAGAAGCGACTTACGAAGGCTTGCAGTTCAGCAATCTTCTCTTTGGCTTTAGCATTCGATGCCAGTTGTTGGGCTCGTGCTTGGGTAGAAGCCAACATATAGGAGTCGTAATTACCTGGGTAGACCTTAAGGGTCCCAAAGTCCATATCAGCCATATGCGTACACACCTCGTTTAAGAAGTGACGATCATGAGAAATAATGATCATGGTGCTGTTACGCTGATTCAGAACATCTTCTAACCAGTGGATGGAGTGGATATCTAAGTTATTGGTAGGCTCATCAAGCAGCAAAACATCAGGATCTGAGAACAGGGCCTGCGCCAACAGAACCCTCAGTTTCCAGCCCGGAGCAATATTACTCATCGGGCCATTGTGTTCCTCTAACGGAATCCCAATACCCAGTAATAACTCACCGGCTTTTGCTTCTGCTGTGTAACCACCATACTCCGCATATTTAGCTTCGAGCTCGGCAGCACGCATATAGTCTTCGTCGTTTGCATCAGGGTTCGCATAAATTGCATCACGCTCAGCGGCAGCTTGCCACATCTCTGCATGCCCCATCATCACCACATCCAGCACCCGCACATCTTCATACGCAAATTGATCTTGGCGCAATTTACCCAAACGAATATTAGGCTCTAGGCTGACATTTCCCGCAGAGGGCTCTAACTCGCCACCTAAGATTTTCATGAAAGTAGATTTACCACAGCCATTGGCGCCAATCAGGCCGTAGCGATTGCCTCCACCAAATTTGACGGAGATGTTCTCAAACAGGGGCTTTGCCCCAAACTGCATAGTGATATTGGATGCGTTTAACACAACGGCTTTCTATAACAAAAGATGAATCGGGAATGCCGGGTGGCAAAGTTCACTATTTTAACGGGCTTCTGAAACGAGGGATGCTAGTAGGCTGCGGCTAGACCATCACGCCGGCTATCGCTGGCTGCGACATAGCCGTCGGCTATCTGGTCGCTAAGGCGCCAGATAAACTGGCCTGAGCCAAAGTCCATATAGGGATCTTCTACCTTTTTTAGGATATGCCCCTTTTCTACTAGGCCCTGGACGGTCTCTGGGTTCATATTGGCCTCAACATCTAGGCTAAAGTCGCGATTTACTTTCCAGCGAGGTGCATCACAAGCTGCCTGAGGCTGCTGTTTATAGACCAACATTCTGAGTAGGGTTTGCAGATGGCCTTGCGGTTGCATATCGCCGCCCATCACTCCAAAGCTCATTTGAGGAACTGTTTTGCCGTTCACCTCTTTGGTCAAGAAGGCCGGAATAATCGTATGGAAGGGTCGCTTATTACCAGCCACCACATTCGGAGAATTTGGATCGGACGAGAACCCATAACCGCGGTTCTGAAAACTAATTCCCCAATTGGGCTCCACTACTCCAGAGCCAAAGCCCATGTAATTACTCTGAATGAATGAGATCATTCGGCCTTCCTCATCGGCTGCGCTGAGATAAATGGTGCCGCCGGTATTGGGCATCCCAAAGGAGAACTGGGTTGCTTTCTGTTGATCAATTAATTGGGCTCTTTTGGCTAAGTAATCCGTGTTGAGCATTTGCGCAGGACTAACTTCCATCGAACGTGGGTCAGCCACGTAGCGATAGACGTCTGCAAAGGCAAGTTTCATGGCTTCAATTTGCAGATGCTGGCTCTCAACACCATCCACAGGATATTTAGCCAAATCCAGTTGCTCTAGGATACCCATGGCGATTAAGGCACCGATACCTTGACCACTTGGAGGAATTTCGTGCACATCATAGCCCTGCACTTTAGTTGAGATGGTACCGACCCAATCAGGTTTGTAATTAGCTAAATCGCTGGCAGTCATCGCCGCACCATGTTCTTTTGCAAATGCAGTAATGGTTCGTGCAATGTCGCCCTCATAAAAATCTCGCAGGCCTACTTGCGCTAATCGTTTGAGAGCTTTTGCTGCCTGTGGAAAATAAAACATCTCACCGGTTGCAGGTGCCCTACCCTTGGGCATAAAGGCTTGTGCAAAACCGGGTTGTGAGGCTAACTCGCCGGTAGCCGCTGCCCATTTGTGGGCAACAATTGGGGCTAGGGCGTGCCCTCTCTCTGCAATCTCAATCGCGGGTTGGAGTAGATCCGCAATGGGTAATGAGCCAAAGCGCTCATGCAAGGTTTGCCAACCAGCTAATGCACCTGGCACCGTTACGCTATCCCAGCCCCGCATAGGACGTTTTGCGAGACCATTACTCTCCCTGCCATACTTGGCGGCAAAGTAATCGAGGCTCCATGCTGCGGGTGAGACTCCTGAGGAGTTCAGTCCATGTAATTGCGTACCATCCCACACGATTGCAAAGCAATCACTTCCAAGACCATTGGATACGGGCTCCACAATCATTAGGGCTGCAGCGGCAGCAATCGCCGCATCAATCGCATTACCACCCTGATGCATAATCTTCAGACCCGCTTGGGCTGCATAAGGGTGCGAGGTTGAGACAATATTGCGCCCCATCACAGGCATGCGGATGGTGGGATAGGGATTATTCCAATTAAATGACATTGCTATTCCTTAAGAACGGGTTCGCGTCAATCGTTTCTGAATGACTGGAACTCGGATCACTAATAATAAGAAGATTATCCCAGCATAGATGTAGACCACCTCAAAATCATTCTTTCCGGCCTTATGCCACAGATAGTGCAAGACTCCTAGGATGGCAATTAGATAAATTAGGCGGTGCAATAAAGACCACTTACGCCCCAACCAACGCATAGCCATCTGATTTGAGCTCATAGCCAAGAGGCTCATACAGACAAAGCCCAAAAATCCCACAGTGATGAATGGACGCTCAATCACATCATCAATCATTGCCTTGGCATCAAGGTTGTGATCTAACCAATACCAAATGGTGAAGTGCAAAAATGCATAGAAGAAAGTAAAGAGCCCTAACATGCGTCGTAACTGTATCCACCCACTCCACCCCGACATCCAACGCATTGGGCTCATGCTTAAGGTGATGCACAAGAAGGTAATGGTCCAAGTGCCAGTCGATCGGGTAATGAACTCTACTGGGTTGGCTGTGAGATCACCAAGGTAACCCAAGACCAATAAACGCACTAGCGGTATTAGCGCCAGTGCAAAGACAAAATACTTGATGGAGGTAATACCTGGCATTGCCTAGTAAAACTTTTTTAGATCCATGCCGGCGTAGAGTTTTGCCACATACTCACCATAACCATTAAAGGGCTCGGTCTTAATCTTGGGCGCAAAGATGCCACGACCATCAATCCGGCGCTCGGTCGCTTGGCTCCAACGGGGGTGACTCACGCTTGGATTTACATTGGAGTAAAAACCATATTCGCGCGGTGCAGACATGCTCCAACTCGTGAGCGGTTGTTTTTCGGTAAAGCGGATTGTCACTAATGACTTGGCACTCTTAAAGCCATACTTCCAGGGCACCACTAAGCGCACTGGCGCACCATTCTGCTTGGGCAAAATCTCTCCGTATAAGCCTAAGGTTAAGAGTGTCAGAGGGTTCATAGCCTCATCCATGCGTAAGCCCTCTCGATAGGGCCAGTCCAATACGGGTCTACGTAAGCCCGGCATTTGTTTTGGATCAGCAAGAGTAATGAACTCCATGTATTTGGCAGAGCCCAAGGGTTCTACTTTATTAATCAGATGCGAGAGTGCATAGCCGTTCCAAGGAATCACCATTGACCAGCCTTCTACACAACGCATGCGATAGATGCGCTCCTCCATCGGAGCTAATTTGAGCAAGGCATCAATATCGAGAGTTAAGGGCTTTTTAACTAAGCCCTCAATGCTGATTGCCCAAGGTCGGGTTTGTAAACGCTCGGCGTATTTGGCGGGCTCATCCTTGTCCATACCAAACTCATAGAAGTTGTTATAGCTGGTTACTTCTTCATATGAGGTGGCAGTCTCTTTGGTGGAGTATTGTTCATTGAACTTAGCTGCTAACTTCTCTTTAGCAATTGGGGTTTTAGCGAACGCCTCACGCTCCAACCATGAGCCAAGACCCATCGCCATCGATCCCATCGCTGCGGTCTTTAGCCACTCACGGCGCTGTTCAAATACTCTGCGTGGGGTGACATCGCTACTTTGTATGCGTCTATCTTTAAATATCATCGATCAACCTTTAATTGAAATGGTGTGAAATTAGTATTGGTATCGTAATAATCTTCATTCTCTTTACGCTTCAGATAGCCAATAATCCAGTAGGTAAAGGGGGTTGCTAAAACCTCCCACGAGGTCTTCAATATATATTGCGCTATTGCTACCTGAATAATTTCAGCAGTCGGCCAGACAGCATAAAAGGCAATCATGTAGAACAGAGATGAGTCCACCAACTCTCCCGTTGCGGTTGAGCCAATGGTCCGAGCCCACAAATACTTGCCTTGGGTCCAGACCTTCATCTTGGCTAAGACATAGCTATTAACAAAGCTACCGCACCAAAAGGCAATCATCGATCCCAATGCAATCCGCCATGAGTTACCAAATACTGTTTCTAGGCCTTGCTGATAATTAGCCATGTATGACCCAGGCGCTACTGGTAAATGAATCACCACCTGTACCATGATGGCTGCAAAGCCTAAGGCTGCAAATCCAGCCCAAACGGTGCGCCGATCGTATGCATAACCATAGACCTCGGTGAGCACATCGCTAATGAGATAAGAGATCGGGAAAAATAAGATACCGGCCCCAAACACCACCAAGCCAAAATACGGCAGATCGAGGGTCGCAGCCTTACCCGCACCAATGAAGTTAGAGCATAGGATCACCGCCACAAATGCGGCCAAGATCAGGTCGTAATAGCGGTATTGCCGGCGCATAGTTAGCCAAGGGCCCTTGTGGTGACTGCTTTCCTGTTAAATCAGTGAATATTTCATAGAATAGCGGTATTCAGTCTTTTTATCCGAATTCATCTCAAATCCAGAAAAATAATGAGCAAACCAAGCTTTCACTGGGAAGATCCCCTTCTCCTCCAAGACCAACTAAGCACCGAAGAGCGCATGATCGCTGACGCCGCTAGAGAATATGCCCAGGGCAAGCTCGCACCGCGGGTCCAAGAAGCCTTTCGTGCGGAGAGTACCGATCCATCGATCTTCCGAGAAATGGGTGAGCTGGGGCTCCTGGGGATTACTATCCCCGAGCAATACGGCGGCGCTAATTTGAACTATGTCTCGTATGGCTTGATCGCGCGTGAAATTGAGCGAGTAGATTCGGGTTATCGCTCCATGATGAGTGTGCAATCTTCCTTGGTGATGGTGCCAATTAATGAGTTTGGTACTGAAGCCCAGAAACAAAAATACCTCCCCAAGTTAGCAACTGGTGAGTGGATTGGTTGCTTTGGCCTGACTGAACCCAACTTTGGCTCGGATGCGGGCGGCATGATTACACGTGCCAAGAAAGTTCCCGGGGGGTTCTCGCTAACGGGCTCCAAAATGTGGATTTCAAACTCACCGATTGCGGATGTCTTCGTGGTCTGGGCTAAAAATGATGCGGATCAAATTCGGGGCTTCATCCTAGAAAAAGGGATGAAAGGTTTAAGTGCTCCCAAAATTACGGGTAAGCAAGGATTACGCGCTTCTATTACCGGCGAGATTGTGATGGACGAGGTATTCGTTCCTGCAGAGAACGAGTTCCCCGAGGTCACTGGCCTAAAGGGTCCGTTCACTTGCCTTAACTCAGCCCGCTACGGTATCTCTTGGGGTGTACTAGGTTCGGCTGAGTTCTGTTGGCATACTGCGCGTCAGTACACCTTAGATCGCCATCAGTTTGGTCGCCCTCTTGCGGCCAATCAATTAATCCAAAAAAAATTAGCAGATATGCAAACCGATATCGCCATGGCTTTGCA
This sequence comes from Polynucleobacter sp. UK-FUSCHL-C3, assembly GCF_040409815.1. NCBI lineage: Bacteria > Pseudomonadati > Pseudomonadota > Betaproteobacteria > Burkholderiales > Burkholderiaceae > Polynucleobacter > Polynucleobacter sp. UK-FUSCHL-C3. The sequence continues at coordinate 873,156 of NZ_CP099959.1, read as the reverse complement.
AGGCGTTCTACGTTTAGGGCGTATGAAGGATGAAGGCACTGCTGCTCCCGAAGTCACATCGATCATGAAACGCAACTCCTGCGGCAAGTCACTCGAGATTGCACGGATGGCACGCGACATGTTGGGTGGTAACGGTATCTCAGATGAATATGGTGTGATTCGGCACATGCTTAATCTAGAAGTGGTCAACACCTATGAGGGCACGCATGATATCCATGCGTTGATCTTGGGTAGAGCCCAGACAGGTATACAGGCTTTTAGTTAAGCTTTAAGAGCTCGAGCGCGATTGCCTGATAGGCTTCTGGTTTGGCACTACTAATCACAAGCTTTTTTCCTGCTGTGTAGTTCGGGAAGTTTCTCTGGATCGAATCGGTATACGCAGGGTCATAGTGACGAACTAGCAGTTCATCCACCAGTATTTGAAACTTCTTCTCTTGCGATAGTGCTTGCCATTGACTAATTTGTTCTTTGCCATAACGCTGGGTTAATAAAGCCAGTAAGTTTTCGAGAGCCTGATTGTCTTCTAAGAAGTGTGCGTATTCTTCCATTAAGCAGTCAACCCGAACTCTGCGCTCAGCCTGAATCTCAAGGCACTCACTATTCCGAATCTGCTCCATCAATGCATCTGGTATGTGTAGGCCGCCTACTTTTTTACTCTCCGACTCTACATAGATCACTTTCTGAAGATCAAGATGACGTAAGGCATTCCATAAGCCAGTCTCAAATGCTTTTTGGCTTGGCTGCTCTTGATGAGGCAAGCCACCCAATACCGATCCGCGATGAGCAGCCAGTTCTTCTAAGTCTAATACTTGGGCATGAGATTTGAGTGCTTGCAAAAGTCTAGTCTTGCCACTACCAGTCATGCCACAGATCACCTTGAACTGAAGTTGAGCCGCCCATTGATCTAAATCGGTGATAACTTGACGCCGGAACTCCTGGTAACCACCGCGGAGCTGATGAGCCTTCCAGCCAATGCGTTGCAGAATATGAGTAAATGCGCCGCTGCGCTCTCCCCCTCGCCAGCAATAAACCAATGGGGTCCAATCACGCTCTTGATCAAGAAAATTGTCTTGCAAGTGGCCGGCAATGTTCTTGGCTACTAATGCAGCACCAATTTTCTTGGCAGCAAATGGGGATTCTTGTTTATAGATCGTGCCTACTTGCGCACGCTCTTCATTACTTAGTACAGGGCAGTTGATTGCGCCAGGAATGTGATCTAAGGCAAACTCTGCGGGTGAACGTACATCAATAATGCAATCAAAGCGGCTCAGGTCTTGATGTAAAGACCCCGGTTCAACAATCCAAGAGCTCAAGCTAAACCCAAATGTTTCTGAAAGGGCTCAGGCCATGGTGCAGGACGCTTGGTCTTGAAGTTAACCCATACCAATGTGGTGCCACCCGCAGCACAAAGCACATCAGGATTGCTAGCAAGAGACATCAGGTTATAGATATCAACACTCGTACGTCCCACTTTGCCAACATATGTTTTGATGATCAGATCGCCTGGGTACGATACCTGTGAATAGAAATTACAGAATGCATTAGCGATTAAGGCCCCGCCCTCAGCATGTTGAATACCAAATCCAAAGGACTCAATCCAATGAATACGCCCCTGCTCCATATACCGAAAGTACAGGGTGTTGTTAATGTGACCAAAGGCATCCATATCGCCCCAACGCAATGGGATGATGGCTTCGTGCACTAATTTTTTATCGTCTGGTATATCAATCCGCATACCACTAAGTTCCTTGGGTGCTAAAGATCTAGTTTACCCTGTGCCCTAAGACTCGCAGCGGATTTGCTGGCGCAGATCCTTGAAAAATTGAGCTCTAGCGTCTACTGGTACAAAGATACCGATGGAGAGCTCTTGATCGCTTTGCTCTATCCGAATTAATCGTTTACCGTCTTCTTCTTGCTTGAGTTGCAACCACTTGGTGTTGAACTCATGGCGCTCGAGCTTGCCCCCAATGTTCTTCTCAACGGTGACTGAACTACCATCGATGGCAATCGACTCATAATCGAGTGCGTGGCGTGCGTAGATTAATAAGGCGATCCCTAATGCAGTAAGCTCAATGATGGTAAATGGCAAGATCATCCAAATGCCTTGTACCAAGAAATACGTAGCAATGATTGATGAGAACATCAGCATCGAGAGATAAAAATAGCCTACTTGCCTAGGTGTAAACGAACAATTTCGTTTCATATGCCATGTACGCATACTATTTACTAGATGAGGTGCTGTGCAGCACAGCGATCCATCGCACGTGCCAGTTCAATATCACGCTGAGTGAGACCACCCGCATCGTGAGTAGATAAGGTCACCTCTACACGATTCCAGACATTAAACCACTCAGGGTGGTGGTTCATCGCCTCAGCATGCAGAGCACACTGGGTCATAAAGGCAAAGGCGCTCTTGAAATCTTTAAATGAATAAGTGCGAGTGATTGCATCCCGCTTAGGTACTACAGCCCAGTTGGCTAACTCTGTTTTAAGAATGGAGCGCTCATGATCGTTCAGTAAGGCAGCCATTTTGATTGCTTTAGCAGGAAGTTGGTATTAAGAATTTTGTAAGGCGAGTTGATACAAGAAGGTAGAACGTGCACCCGAGCGACAGAAGGCTAAGATGGGTTGCGGCATACTCTTTAAAAGTTTAGACATTTCGACTACTTGCTCAGGAGTAATCGCACCACTCACGACCGGTAAGTAAGCGTATTCCAGACCTTGAGATTTAGCCATTGCTGCAATCGATGCATTGCTTGGCTGCTCCGGGCCCTCTTCACCATCCGGACGATTATTAATAATACTTTTATAACCCTGCTGTGCAATCTCAGCTACATCAGTGGGCTCAATTTGGCCAGCTGTTCCAAAGTTTGGGTTATGACAAGAAATATGTACGTTCATGCAATCCTCACAAAATAATAGGTCTTGATTATTTCTTCTGACCCACAAAATCAAATAGCAACATCCCACCAAGCATAGCAATTACAAAGGCCAAAGCCTTTAACTCACCAGAGCCCAGAGATACCAATGCGGGTCCTGGACAAAAACCTGCTAGACCCCAACCAAGTCCAAACATCGCACTACCAATTAGCAAGGGACGATCGATATCACGCCGTGTCGGCATATGCATCGCACCTCCCAAGAAACTCTGGGTCCGATTTTTAGCAAGATAAAACGCAATCAAGCCAACCAATACTGCACCACCCATTACAAAGATCAGAGATGGATCCCATGCTCCTGAAAGATCTAAGAATGCCAAGATCTTGGCGGGGTTGGTCATGCCAGAGATCATTAGGCCCAAACCAAATAGAACCCCGATCAGATACTCGCTTGCATTAGAGAACACCGAAGTATTTTGGCTCATGGTCTTAAACAAGATGACGAACAACGTAAACAATTAGGAAGCCACAGCCCATAAAGGTCAAAGTAGCCAACAAGGAACGAGGCGACAGTCTAGATAAACCACAAATACCATGGCCACTGGTACATCCAGATCCATAACGTGCTCCAAAGCCAACTAATAAGCCCGCAATGATGAGGGTCAGGTAATCCGCATCAATCACAGACTTCACCTGGATATCAAAGACATACTTCCCCCACAAAGCTGCAGTTAATAGGCCAAGGGTAAAACTAAGTCGCCAGAGCCAATCGGATTTTTTTGCCTGCAATAGTCCGCCCACAATACCGCTGATTCCCAGAATGCGCCCATTAAAGAGAACATAGAGAGCTGCAGCAATCCCCAACAAAATCCCGCCTACTAGGGCGGGTCCTGGAGAGAATGAGGTCCAATCAATGGTCATCGTCTTATTTTAAGGCCTAACAAGGCTTAGGGCTAAGGCGCCATTGCAGGTATTGAAGTCCAATGTAGGCTCCCAAGATAAATCCAGGAAAGGCAATAAAGGAGTTCAGTGCCAAGGTAGAAAGACCACTCAAGCCCTGTCCAACCGTACAACCAACCGCGGTCACACCCCCAAAGCCCATTAAGGCCGCACCCACCAAATGATTAGCGGTATCTTCTACCCCACGGAATGACTCCCAGCGAAAGTTTTTGCTAAGGATGGAGCTAATTGCAGAACCCAGGATCATGCCAATCACAGCCACAATGCCAATGGTTAAAACCTTCGACTTATCGCTCGTGAACATCATCCAATCTAAGGCAAATGCATAAGGGGCAACAAAAGAGAGACTCTCCATCCGTCCAGAATTAGTTACCAAGAAGGCTTCTTGCAAAGTGTTTGGGTCCTCTGTGAGGTGGGCATAGTGTCCCGAGACCCACCAGATCGCTGTAATACCGACACCGACTCCAATACCAGCGAGTAGGTTTTCGGTATTCCAGAATGATTTCTTGAGAACAGCAAAGCCTATAAATGCGCCACCAATGATGAGCGCCAAGATCGAACGTAAACTTTCTTTAGCGATTCCAAACGAAGCAGACAAAATACTTGGTAGGTCTTGGTTGGTATTTAAGCTCAAGGAGACCTTATCAATGGTGTTTGCTTTCATGATCCCTAGAAAGCCGCGCATGGTCATATAGGCAACAAGTCCTAAGACGATGAAGACCACGATCGACTTCAGGTTACCGCCACCAATCCGAATGAGGGTCTTACTGCCGCAGCCAGATGCCAAAACCATGCCGATACCAAATAATGTGCTCCCAATCACAGTTGAGAGATAAAGCACACGATTGCCGGTGTAAAACGATTTACTGACATCAATCCATCCCAGGTGCGACATCAAAGCTACACCCAAAATTGCGATGCCAATGGCCAAGCACCATTGACGCATTCTGGACCAGTCTTCCATCAGAATGCCATCCGACACAGCACCAAGAGTGCAAAAGCTAGTCTTTTGCATAATGATGCCTAGGATTGTTGTAATAAACAGGGTAATCAATAAAGCTTGACTGCCCAGAGAACTAATTTGCTCTGGTGTTAGATCGTTCATAAGAAATTAGGGCTTAAATTTATAGTACTGCTGATTGAGATAGGCGGTGACGTCAGCCTCATCCTCAGGAAATAGATCAAGTCGTAACTCAGTATTACAGCGAGCCACCATCACTTTTAGACGTTCAAGATTTTGCACACGACGATCTTTGCGTGTATAGATCAAGCTGCCATCCCCAAAGCCAGATTTATCCGCGTGGCATTTGTAGCATTTGTTGTCTTCGATTTCTTTGCCATTCTTTAAATTGGGGGCAGCCTCAATGGGCTGAGACAAAACGGCCGCGCCGAGAATCAGTAAGAGTGCTACTTTTTTCATATCTAATGCTTATGGAATTTAGGAATCCATAATTTTATGGCAGATTTTTATAGAAAGTACTGATAAATCAGAGATTTAGCCATTAAAAGTTAGATTTATTAGAAATACCCTTATAAGCTATGCTTATAAAGCGTGACCATTAAGGCCGAATATAGGCGTATTTATCCTTATATTGCAGGTCTGCAATACGCACGACTCCGGATGGGGTGAACTCCGCATCGAGGGTAAATTGCTCCTTTTTAAGGCTGCGATTTCTGAGGGTGATTTCACAGACCTCAAAGCGCACTCCGCGCGATTTCAAGGCGCCTACTAAGGGAGCGTAATCGGTTCCACTCTTTGCGTCCTTAGCACCATCCATCAAGATATCAACGCCGTTTGCATGTGTGACCACAATAATTTTAGTTTGGGGGGAGACATCCAAGTGATTTCGGATATTACGCAAGCCTTTTAATCCTTGATTAGCCGCATCATCAATGTGATAGACCACCTTAGTAGAGTCGGCCAAGGCAAGGCCTGATCCAAGACCTAAGGTACTCATTACAAGTAAAGACAAGAGGATGGAGCGTAAGAATGCGTTCATAGTAGACCCTGACTGTTTAGTTAGATTGCAACCATACCTGGATTTTTAGAGACACCCTTGATAAGCGGCTCGTTTAATTTAACGGCTTTAATGGTCTTCACCTCTTTTAAGTGTCTAGCCATTAAATCCCAAATGGCTTCACCGCCGGCCGCCTTGGCCTCCTCAGACACTGGTGCCCACCCTGCTACTTTGTAGGTCTTCCCCGCTTCAATCAGTTTGCCATTTAGACGCATCTCAGAAATTCGCTTACCGGTTGCGCCGGCCGGATCAATCGCATATTGCAATCCTCCAACGCGTACCATGTCGCCACCCTGCTGGTAATACGGGTCAGGATTAAATAAGTTATCTGCTACATCCTCGAGCACGGTCTTGATGGTCTCACCGGTCATATTGGTGACTGTTGTAAATGGATAGGTGATCGCGGTTTGATCCAGTAAGTGCTCCATCGTAATAGCCTCACCTGGCAATAGCGAAGTACCCCAACGGAACCCTGGTGAGAATGAGATCTCAGCGTTCTTCTGTTTGATCAAACCATCTAAGATGACTTGATCAAAGCTCCCATTAAAGTTACCGCGACGATACAAAAGACCATCGGTGACTGCTAATTTCTCGGCAAGCTTGGCTTCATACGGAGCGCGTATCTTCTTAATTAATGCGCTCATACCTGCGTCGGCTGGTAATAAGTTCGAGAACACGGGTAATAGTTTGTAGCGGAAGTCGCTAATCTTGCCCGCCTTCACATCAAAGTCTAGTACACCCAAGAACTTACCATTGGATCCTGCATTGGTAACCAAGGTAACACCACCCGGATTTTTTACCTTCACCGGAGCCGGTACTCCGTCGTGGGTATGCCCACCCATAATGGCATCAATACCGCGAACCCGAGAAGCCATCTTTAGATCAACGTCCATACCATTGTGCGATAGCACGACAACCACCTTGGCACCCTTTGCTCTGGCTTCATCCACGGTCTTTTGCATGTTCTCTTCCTGAATCCCGAAGGTCCAGTTGGGTGTGAAGTAACGTGGATTTGCAATGGGTGTGTAGGGGAATGCTTGGCCCACAATTGCGACCTGTACACCATTCATGGTCTTCATGATATAGGGAGCAAACACGGCATCACCAAAATCATTAGTCTTAATATTTTGAGCAATAAACGACACTTTGCCCCGGAAATCTTTTTCCACGATCTCCATCACGCGTTTCTCACCGAGGGTCATCTCCCAGTGAGGGGTCATCACATCAACACCCATGGCAAGACACGCATCGACCATATCTTGGCCATTGGTCCATAAGGCAGTGCCTGAGCCCTGCCAAGTATCACCACCATCGAGTAATAGCGCACCTGGACGACTCTCTTTAACTTGCTTAATCAGGGTTGTGAGATGTGCAAAGCCACCAACCTTGCCGTAGGTCTTGGCGGCTGCTGCAAAATCGAGATAGGTAAATGCGTGGGCATCACGGGTACCGGGCTTAATGCCATAGGCCTTGAGAAGGTACTCACCAACTAGGTGAGGCACTTTCCCGTCTTGGGAACCAATACCTAAATTAACGTTCGGCTCCCTGAAGTAGATCGGCATGAGTTGTGCATGACAGTCTGTGAAATGCAACAAATGGACATTACCAAATTTTGGTAGGTCATAAAACTTTTGTGCAGCACTTTGAGCCAGTGAGAAATTAGACTGTAAGCTCATTCCACCGGCCGATGCAACTGCAAGGGCCTGCAGAAACTCCCGTCTACTGAAAGACATATCGCTTCCTAAATTAAGTGATTACTGATTAATTGGCGAGTTTGGATCTAACAAAAGAGCCATCACGTCTTGCATTTGCTTTTCGGTCAAGAGATTAAAGTGACCAAAACGCGGCATATTGCTACAGACGTTATATGCTTTAGAGTTGTTAATCCGGTTCCACGTATACGTAATTAACTCTTTACTGTAACCGCGCAGCTTGCCGTAGTTCCAAAGGCTTGGGCCAATATTGCCATAGGATAGTTCGGTCTTATTAATTTGGTGGCAGTTATAGCATCCGCCGCCATTGGCCGCATCAGCTTTATCAGTCCAAGTTGCACCACGACCACTTTGAGCAATCCGCTCACCTAATTTCCAGTCACCAATGTATTTACCATCTGCGGGTTGCTTAATCGTAGCCATATTAGCTTTCTGGATTGCTTCCGCACGCTTTGGGTCACCCTTCCCTGCGAGGGTAGCTGGGTCAGAGCAATACTTTTGTGCAGCATCTTGATTTAAACGATCAAGCGTTGCAATACCATTTGCCTGGAAACTATCCTTCATCATTTTGTCAAACTTAGCATCGGCCAAGGCAGAGCCCATTGGCAAAGCAAGCAAGGTTACTGCTGTTATTAGATATCTATTATTCATATTATTTTTCTCCAGCCATTAACGCTTCAAACCAGGAGCGGCCATCTTGCCACCATTAGCGGTTGCTGCCATATACATTGAAAGGGCAATCGTATCGTCGGAGATATAAATTGGCTCAGGGAATCGTTGCTGACGATAGCAATCATTCAAACGGTATTGCATGGTCCAGAATGTGCCACTCGATACTCGGTATGCAGGCCATGCGCCCCACCCTAATGCAGCGCCCTTTTGCTGGGTTAAATTAGGCAGATCTTGTAAACGAATGCGCTTGCCATCTTCTGCATGGCAGGAGGCGCACGAGAAATCCATAGGGCCGCCTTGGAAGAAGAAGGCTTTCTTACCAAGCTCATACATTTCTTTCTCTTTGGGATGCTTGGTCGAAACATTGATGGTCATGCCTTTTGAGTTGGCAACCACATAAGCCACAATCGCCTCCACATCTTTACGTTGACCTCGACCAAATGTACCTTTGATGATCTCTTTGGAATCAAATCCTTGTAAGCGCTCCATGCAGGTCACAATGCGTGACTCAAGGTCTTGCACTTTATTGGTATCTTTAAAGTACTTCGGAAGTACTGCGTAGGCTCCCTTAACCACACCAGGGCCCATACCTAAATCACATTTCTCAAGACTGGCGTTCTTGGGGCCCATTTTTTTCTTCCAGAGCTCTTCACCAGCCATTTCATATAAATCAGAGGGATTACCATCCGCTATCATGGCGCGATACTTTTCTATTTCAGCGGTTGGTGCACCTGCAGGTGCAGCAGGAGCTGCAGGTACTGGCGCAGAAGCTTTCTTAGGCGCTTCGGCAGGCGTAGTACAGGCCTGCAATAGCACAGCGCTTGCAGCAATTACAGCGCCATATATCCAATGTTGTCTCATGGTATCCCTCTTATTGTTATGGAGTAAACGTATTCAACTAGGACGCAGTTGCTTCGTCGGTGCGTTTTCCGCCTTTGTTATCGACCCACGATACGGTGATCTTGTCACCCTTCGCACCTTTGTACTTAAAGTTCAAGAAAGGGTCTTTGGATACAGCCGGGCCAAACTCGCCTTTGAATACATCTTTACCATTGGCTTTTGCGGTCACGGTGCTGATAAACCACGCCGGAATTGCTTTACCAGAAGCGTCTTTACGCTGACCGGTTTCCATATCGTGTTTCATCAAAATCTTTACATCAACCACGCCACCACTCTCGGTTGCTCGTACGCGCATCGGATCTGACATGTTGTTTCCTCTCTAAATGTGTTCTATATAAAAGTGTGTACTTGGGCTACTTAACCGCCACAACCACCCAAAGTAACTTTGACCTCTTTCACAGCCACGCTCCATTTGTTATCCGCTTTAACCAGCGCATACACATTGGAGGTTTGACCCATTTTGATACGGGTGGTCACAAATGGTTCTGTGCCAGCAGGAATAAAGAACTGGGCTGCTAAGGCGCTTGGATTTTTATCAACCAAGATAGCCATTTGCTGTGCCTTCAGTGTGGTGTTCATGCCAACAGGAACGACAGCGCCGTTCTCAGCAATATCGGGAGCAATCATGGTAATTGCCGATGAGCTCTCTGGCTTACCAGCACCTAGCACTTTAAACACATCATCCAAAGACTTGCCTTCAAATGCGGCCTTATTCCACTCTTGTGCTTGGGCTGGACTAATCAAACCGGCAGTAGCCATCAAACCAAAGACCGCTGAATACTTCAGTACATCACGACGTTGCTGATCCATAAAAACTCCTTTTTATCTACGACCACAATATTTAACGTATAACTATAAAGCCTGTCTACAAGCGCTATTCTAAGTACTAACCCTTGCTACATTTACTTCCCACCATTGAGCATCCACTGCACTAAGACCTTGTTATCGGCATCCGATAGTTGCCCTTGTGCTGGCATGGGTATCGCACCCCATACACCGGCGCCGCCTGCTTTTACTTTCTTCTCGAGCATTGCTTGTGCTGTTGCAACGCCCTTGTACTTATTCGCAACATCCGCAATCGATGGGCCCACTAATTTCGCTGCGGGCGCATGGCAAGCAGAACAGTTCTCTTTCTTAAATAGATCTGCTGGACCCGCTACTTTCGGAGCGGTACTTGCCGTTGACACCATCATCATTCCGCCTGCTGGTAATGCAGCCAACGGAGGCTTGGTGGTATCAACCCCCCGATAAGGACCATACTCCCGATTTTGTTCAGCCAAATTATTATGCGCGTTACGTGCATAGTCTGGTAAGACCGAGCCAATCGCAACGTGTTGAGCGCAGTTACTCATACAAGGAGTATTTTTTACATCCCCAACACCCTTCACGGTCCATAAGCCATGTTTTTGGGTCATGCCATTTCGGTTGGGCATGAGTGCTTGTGTGGCAGCGATATTTTTATTGGAGAGCACAAAGTCATCGGGCACCACTTCACCCAGATTAAGAATGAACGCCACCAGTGCATAGGTATCATCGGCCGATAATGAGCGTGGTGCATTCCAAGGCATTGCACGATAAATGTAATCCCATAGGGTGGAGATCGTGGCAACCTTCATCAGCGTGGTGCGTTGTGGTTGCTTATCGCTCATAAGGGATGCAACCTTACCGGTCTTAATATCATCCTTAGTAGTTCCACCCGCGATGGGTGTAAAAACTTCATTGGACTCACCAAAGGTCCCGTGGCAACTAGCGCATTGCTTCTCCCAAAGATCTTGGCCTTTGGCTACCGAGCCAGATCCAGCGGGGAGTCCTTTAAAGTCTGGGCGCACATCAATATCCCACGCGGCTACTTCTGCAGGGGTGGCATTACGACCGATATTTAAATATGTAGGCTTTGCCTTTGCTGCAGGCGCACTTTGCGCAATCGCACTGGTCTTCGCAGAAACTGCGAGTGCAACAAACAGGAGAGTACCCAGGATTGATCTAGACATTGTGATTGCATTAGCCGACTTGAACATTGCTGACCTCGCCATTGGTATCAACCTTCCACGATTGAATTGCATTGTTGTGATAGATCGAGCGCGTACCGCGTACTGCCCTTAACTGTCGTATGGTCGGTTGTACATAACCGGTCTCGTCAATTGCGCGGGATTGCAAGATGGTCGGTGAACCATCCCAGGTCCAATCGATATTAAAACGGGTAAGCGCTTTGGTAAGCACAGGGGTCTCTAAACGAGCAGTACGCCAGTTATTGCCACCGTCAACAGAAACATCCACCCTCTTAATCTTGCTACGTCCTGACCACGCCAGACCACTAATGTTATAGAACCCTTTGTCCAGGAGTTGTTGGCCACCCGATGGTGTGGTGATAACCGATTTACATTCTTGAATCGAGGTGTATTGACGATGCAGGCCATCGGGCATGAGATCGATGTAATGAATCGCCTCGTCCTTCGCGGCATAGGGCATATCGCCGACTTCAATACGGCGCAACCACTTCACCCAACTCACGCCTTGCACACCAGGCACCACTAAGCGCAATGGGAATCCATTCTCAGGGCGCAGCATCTCACCGTTCATACCCCACGCAACAATCACATCGTCCAAGGCCATTTCCATCGACATGGTTCGGGTCATGCCAGAGCCATCGCCGCCCTCTGCCAAAACATACTTCCCTTTTTTAAGATCTGCACCGCAGATATCGAGGAGTGTAGAGAGTGGGACGCCTGTGAACTCACAGCACGACAACATACCGTGGGTGTACTGCACAGTCGGTACGGCAACATTGCCCCATTCCAAACCGGTATTGGCTCCACACTCAATGAAGTGAATACGCGAGACCGACGGTAGGCGCATCAGGTCATTCATGGTGAATACCTTTTCGTTCTTCACCAAACCATTAATCATCAAACGGTGTTTATTTGGATCAAGGTTGTACCAACCCTGATGGTGACGCTCAAAATGCAAACCATTGGGGGTGATGATGCCAAAGAGTCCTTGCAAAGGTGTGAAAGCAACCGATGCTGCCGATACGCGTGTCAGACCAGGCGACTCTCGACGAACTAGATTCTTCTCATAGACCGATGGCATTCCATAAGGATCTGTTGCTACGTTTTTACCAAGCGTGGTTTGCCATTCTTGTTTCTCCAAAATAGCGGGATCGCCTTTGGGGTTCGCCATGGCCAGACCACCACCCATGGCACTGGCTCCACCAAGGGCTGCAACAAAACTTTTGCGCAAGAATCCACGACGTTCCTCGTTAGCACCATGCTGAGTAATGTCTGCAATGGCGTCTTGCGAGAGGAAGTTCTCGGGGGCCTTCTGAATACGACTAAAGGACTCAAGGGCCTGGGTGTTGGGGGAAGTTTTGTTCATTGCAGTATGGGGGATAGAAATTAAATGGGGATTAACTCTTTTCAGAAAAAAGTTCTTCGGCAATGCGCGCACAGATGTTTTGGCAGATCTCTAAGGTCGCTCGGTCTTCAATGGCATAAAAGACCGTTGTGCCAACCTTACGGCGGTTTAATATTTTGGCTTGATGTAATGCAGACAAATGGCGCGATACATTGGCCTGACTGGAGCCGCACGCCTCAATCACTTCAGTCACAGATTTTTCGCCTTCACATAGCGCGTATAAGATACGCAGGCGAGATGGTTCTGATAAGGTTGAGAAAAATTGCGATACGCCCACAAATAGAGATTCCATTTGCTGCTTGCTCAATTGTTTTTTTACAAACGCCTCACTGATCTCCAAGGATGGAGTCTTTTTTGAGGTCTTTGGAAGGCTAGCCATAAATATGCGTATTTGCGTATATTACACGAAATATTTGTCATTATGCATATACAGAGATACCCTAATCAGCATCCCGAAAGATCAACCCACAAGCATCGCCTAGAGCCTAAAATAGCCCATTATCCTAAATAACATATTTCTTAAGTAACTGATTTAATTAAATTAAATAAAGTAAATTGCTAGATACCCAAGCGATCGCCCTCTCACTAACATTGGCCTTTTGGACCTTAGTCCTTCTGATTCCATTAGGGATCTGGGTAGCGCATCGTCTTGCCGATGCGGGTCCCTGGAAATCTTGGGCTGAGGCTGCGCTTGCCCTGCCCCTAGTCTTACCTCCTACGGTCTTGGGCTATTACTTTATTGTGGCTTTTGCTGGTAAAAGTTTATTTGGCGAGCCCTTGGTGTTTTCGTTCACGGGCTTATTGGTAGCCTCTCTGATCATCAATCTACCGTTTGCGATTCAGCCAATTCAGCGTGCCTTTGAGGCAATCCCCCCAGAAATCAAGGAGGCCGCTAAGGTTAGCGGTCTCAATACCTGGCAACGCTTTCGTTTAATTGAATTACCACTGGCTTGGCGCGGTATTCTCAGTGGTGCTGCCATGACCTTTGCTCACACCTTGGGTGAGTTTGGTGTGGTGCTGATGGTGGGTGGTGCTATCCCTGGGGAGACCAAAACAGCCTCCATCGCAATTTATGACAAGGTCCAGACCTTTGATACGGCAGGTGCAGGATCCTTGTCTTTGATCTTGTTGCTGATCTCTCTCATTGCGATTGCGATCTCGTATGGTGTTCTCGGAAAACCCAAAGCAGGATCTCATCGTGCTTAAGTTACATATTCAGCAGACTGTACCCAATCCACTCTCTATTCATTTAGAGGTGGACTATGGCGAGATCCATGCATTGGTAGGACCTTCGGGGAGTGGCAAAACAAGTGTTCTGCGCTCGATTGCAGGATTGCATCACCCCGAGATGGGCAGCATCGAATGCGCTAATACAGTATGGCTAAATCGGGATCCTGCCCGCGGCCCTCGCATAGTCCAAGACGCCTCGGTACGATCATGTGGATTTTTATTTCAGCAATATGCTTTGTTTCCGCACCTAAGTGCTTTAGAGAACGTTCGTATTGCTCTGCATAACAATGGTGAAAGTCGTGCTGAGCAAATACGGTGCGCTTACGAATGGCTGGCGCAACTTAATATTGCTGAGCTTGCTGACCGCCTGCCTAGGCAAATTTCCGGAGGACAGCAACAGCGTGTTGCCCTTGCCCGCGCATTAGCGCGCTCTCCCAAAATCTTATTGCTCGACGAGCCCTTCTCTGCGATTGATATACCAACCCGACAAACTCTCTACCAGACACTTGCCGAGTTACGCAAGCAATTGCATATTCCGATTGTGTTGGTGACCCATGATCTGCGTGAGGCGCATTTGCTCGCTGATCGCATTACCGTGATCGATCAAGGAGTGGGTTTGCAAACAGCCAACGCAAATGATTTATTTGCGAAGCCCCGTAATCCGAGAGTTGCTCAATTGGTAGGTATCCCCAATCTGTTTCAGGGGGTATTTAATGCGGGGCGATTACAGTGGGGATCGAGCCCCTGGGCTTTCCAGATCACCGACAAGGGCAAGATCCCGCCGCAATCGCAAGTAGCTTGGGTCATTCCGCAAGCGGGCTTAAGTGTCCATTCCAATCGACTCGATGGACGCATTCCCTGTCGAGTAAAGCAAATAAGTACTCTCGGACAAATTGCAGTAATTGAATTTGTGATTGAAGCCATTACGGAAACACTTACCTGGGAAGCTTCAGCTGCTGAAGTTAGACGCCTTGGTTTAGAGCAAGATGCTTTGGTCTATTTAGAGTTCAACCGAGATTTAATCCACATCATGCCTCTACGCCCCATTAATGATCCACGTCGCTTTATGAGCGCAGCGAATGCGGCGCCCTAGCAGCTCATTATTTTTTGAGGCCGGCTTGTAAATCGTTTTTGAGATCTTCGATGTTCTCAAGCCCTACCGCAATCCGCACTAAGCCATCAACAATACCCGCCTCTTTTCTGGCTTGCGGTGTAATGCGACAGTGCGTTGTCGTTGCGGGATGGGTAATGGTTGTGCGAGTGTCGCCCAAATTAGCTGTGATCGAACACAGGCGTGTTTTATTAATGAGTTGGTAGGCCGCCTTCTTGCCACCCTTTAAGACAAAAGACACAATCGGACCACCAGCTTTTTGCTGACGCTTTGCCAAAGCATGTTGCGGGTGTGACTTTAATCCCGGATGAAATACCTTCTCTACTCCAGCTTGTTTTTCTAACCACTGTGCAAGTGCGAGTGCATTACTACTTTGCGCCTTCATCCGCAAATCGAGGGTCTCCAAACCTTTTAGGAATACCCAAGCATTAAAGGCTGAAAGTGTTGGGCCCGCAGTACGCACGTAGGGAAATACTTTACCCATCACAAAATCTGTACTGCCCACAATCGCACCGCCCACGACACGACCTTGTCCATCAAGATACTTGGTTGCCGAATGAATTACGACATCAGCGCCCAACTCTAATGGCTTTTGCAATGCAGGCGTACAGAAACAGTTATCCACCACGAATAAGGACTTTGCTTTCTTGGCCACTTTAGCAATTGCTGCAATATCAGCAATCTCAGTTAAGGGATTAGATGGGGTCTCTAAGTAGAACAAGCGAGTATTTTTTTGGACTGCTGCCTGCCACGCCTTGACATCATGAATCGCCACATAGGTCGTAGTAATCCCAAAGCGACCCAAGATCGATGAGAACAGTTGCGTAGTTGCCCCAAAGACAGACTTGGAGCAAATGACATGATCGCCCGCCTGAAGGTGGGACATTGCAGTTGTTAAGATTGCAGACATACCCGATGAGGTTGCAATACACGCCTCACCACCCTCGAGTGCGGCTAATCGATCCTGAAACATACTCACGGTTGGGTTTGTGAAACGTGAATAGATAAAGCCCTGATCAGCGTGGGCAAAACCATGCTTGGCTTCTTCGGCGGAGTTAAAGCAGAAACTCGAGGTTAAGAACATAGCTTCAGAATGCTCTTGATAATCCGAGCTGCGACGCGTCCCGGCCCGAACCGCAATGGTCTCAGGCGCCAGGGTGTTCATATTGGGTTTGGCGCGGATGGTTTTTTTCATAAGAACTCTAGTTTGACAGGGAATTACCGAACTGTCACCTCAGCGTGCCACACAAACCACAATGAGGAGGATTAGTCTCCGTTTGCTAATTGCAAATGCAATTGTGAGCGAGCAAAATCACTCGGATCACTCTTACGGTCTTCTTCGGTATTGGCAATATTGCGGGCCGCCTCGAGAGCATCCAAGTAAGCCTCGGTAATATCACCACTAATATAGACACCATCAAAGCAAGAGGACTCAAAGTTCTTAATGCTTGGGTTAATGTCTTGTACAGCTTTTTTCATATCCTCGACACTTTGATAGATCAGCTGATCAGCCCCAATTAATTGATTGATCTCATCGTGAGTACGACCATAGGCTACTAACTCACTACGAGTTGGCATATCAATGCCATACACATTGGGGAATCGCACTGGGGGCGCAGCCGAAGCAAAGATTACTTTCTTGGCACCCGACTCTCTAGCCATTTGCACAATCTCATACGAGGTCGTGCCACGCACAATCGAGTCATCCACAATTAATACCGTTTTATCTTTGAACTCGATGCGCATTGCATTCAGTTTTTGACGAACCGACTTCTTGCGCACTGCTTGTCCGGGCATGATGAATGTCCGACCAATGTAACGGTTCTTGAAGAAGCCCTCGCGATACGAAATCCCTAAACGTTTGGCAACCTGCATTGCTGCAGGACGACTCGAATCCGGGATCGGCATCACCACATCGATTTTGCTAACGTCGGCCTCTGCTCGGATTTTCTCTGCCAAGTAATCACCCATGCGCATACGCACGTTATAGACCGTGACCCCATCAATAGTGGAGTCTGGTCGAGCAAGGTAGACATACTCAAAAATACAGGGGTTAAGCGATGCATTACTTGCACACTGTCTAGAATGGAAATTACCATCCATATCAATATAGATCGCCTCACCCGGTTGCACATCGCGCACGACGGTGAACCCTAGGCCTTCCAATGCCACAGATTCAGAGGCCAGCATCCACTCGGGTCCTTGCGGTGTATCGATCCGACCAATACATAGTGGGCGGATACCAAATGGGTCTCTGAATGCTAAAAGCCCAAAGCCCGCAATTAAGGCCACGACTGCATAAGAGCCCTTAACCCGTTTATTAAGTCCTACTGCGGCCTTAAAGATCGAGTCATCGTCTAATGCAGCACTATTGGTTTCTTTCTGAAGCTCATCGGCCAAGACATTCAGTAGCACTTCAGTATCTGAGTTGGTGTTGATATGACGACGATCGCGGTAGGCCATCTCGCTGCGTAATATCGGTGCGTTAGTTAAATTGCCGTTGTGAGCGAGGATGATTCCAAATGGAGCGCTGACATAAAAAGGTTGCGCCTCTTCTTCACTGCTCGCTGAACCGGCCGTGGGATAACGTACCTGCCCAATACCAGCGTTTCCAACAAGACTGCGCATATTACGGGTTCTAAAGACATCGCGTACTAGACCATTGGCTTTATGCATCGCAAAGGAGTTACCGTGCATGGTTGCAATACCTGCTGCATCCTGACCGCGATGCTGCAAGAGCAAAAGTGCATCATACAAAAGTTGATTTACTGGTTGATGCGAGATTGTTCCAACCACTCCGCACATGTTTAGCTCCCCGGCGACCGAGTTGAATCGGTCATTGATATTGCATTTAACTGCTTAGCCCAGCTCTCTGGCAACCATGAGCGTATTAAGCCAGTTCCTTTTTCAAGGGTAGGCCGAATCGCGGCTGCTTGCCATGCTTGGGTTTGTTGTGCACCCGTTAATGCGCCTAATGTTGCTAGAACTACCAGAACCACTATGCCCCGTGCAAAGCCGAAAACGAGGCCAAAGAAACGATCAACTAAGGTTAAGCCGGCGCTTGATAATACTTTTTGCAGAGCTCTAGCCAATAAACCAAGACTGATGAGAACAATCACAAAGATTAACAAGAACGCTGAGGCTAAGCGGGCGGTTGCATTGGGTATGAAGGCAGACAGCCACTCACTCGCCAAATAATCACAGTAATGATAAGAAAGCCATGCAGCAATGAACCAAGAGGCTAATGCAATCACCTCTCTAAATAATCCACGCCATACGCCCACCGCTGCCGAGATCACCAAAATACCGAACGCAAAGTAATCGAGGGTGGTCAGGTGAATGGCGCTGAGCTGTTCCATCATTAATTCTTATTGAGTTCTACGATTCGAGGACTGAGCCCCAATGCCTTGATACGTTTCTCAGCTGCTTCTGCTGCTTCGCGCTCTACAAATGGGCCAGCACGCAAGACAAACAATTTGGTTCCCTCAGCATTATTGCGAGTGAGTACGTAATACGGAATCTTGTTATCTTTGAGTTTTGCAACCCAACCATTGGCGCGCTCTTCCGATGCAAACGCCCCAATCTGAATCACAAACTTACCATTGGCTGCGGCCTTCATCTCACCGCTAGCAGCTGCATCCTTACTAATCACAACCAACTCTTCACCAGGGGCAAGGCCAAAACCCTTATTCGCTGGATTAGTCCCTGGGGGTGGTGTTACGGGCTTGGTCTCGGGTTTGAGGTCAGGTTTTGGTTCAGCCTTGGTCTCGACCTTTGTCTCTAGTTTTGGCTCGGGGTTTGCTTTCTTGTCTGGCTCTGGGTTCAAGATACCGGCGGCAGGATTCGGGATGCTACTCACAATCTGCACCGTAATGTCATTAACAACGGGCTTGGGTTTTTTATCCAAGATCTGAGGTAAACCAATGACTGCAATCAGCACCAAAGTCGCTGCACCAACCAAGCGATGGCGCGCACGTTGTTTCTCGGGATCTTCGGTTAAGGCTGGATCTTCAGCCGGATCTTCATTGGCTCTGGTGCGTTTAGTAATTGGGCGCCTAGCGAGGGGCTCAATTTTTTGAGGGTCGGATTTACGTCGAAATAGATTCGATATGAAGGTCATGGATCAATGTGCCTGGTTATTTCGATAAGCCATTACGCCCGCAACTGTATAAAAGGATCCGAAGACCACAATTCTATCACCCTCACCCGCTTTATCCAAAGCCATTTGATAAGCGCTACCCGCCCCAGAAAATACCTCTGCCTCTTTACCCAGTCCCTGAATCTGTTTGGCGAGATCTATCCCTTTCGCTGCGCGCGCTGTTGGCAAATCGGTGCAATACCAATAATCCACCAAATCCATCATCGGCTTGAGCACCCCCTCAATATCTTTATCAGCCATGGCACCAAATACTGCATAGGTATAGGGGTGATAACCCATCTTATCCAAACTTTGTGCGAGGGTAGCAGCCGCATGCGGATTGTGTGCCACATCTAAGACGATGCTTGGCTTACCGGGTAAGACCTGAAACCGTCCTGGTAACTCTACTAAGGCAAAACCATTGCGTATATCTTGTGCACTCACTGGTAAACGATCGTGCAAGGCCATTAAGGCAGCAATTACGGCAGAGGCATTGAGTAATTGATTGGCACCTCGTAATGCTGGATAAGCCAAACCACCAAAGCGCTTTCCTCGTCCGGACCATCCCCATTGCTGCTGATCGCCCTCAAAACCAAAATCCTTGCCGATCAGCCATAGATCGGTACCCAAAGCCTTAGCGTGATCAATCAAACTTTGGGGCGGTACTGGATCACCACAAATGGCACTTGCGTTCTTGCGGAAGATGCCAGCTTTCTCAAAAGCGATGGCCTCGCGGGTGTTCCCCAAATACGCCATATGGTCAAGATCAATACTGGTCACAATGGCGCAATCCGCATCCACAATATTGACTGCATCCAAGCGACCGCCCATCCCTACTTCCAAAATCGCCACATCAATCCCAGCATTGGCAAAGAGATCCATGATGGCTAAGGTGGTGAACTCAAAATACGTTAAGGTCGGAGCATTCTCAATCCGACACCGTGCTTGCTCTACCCGATTGAAGGATTGCAAGAGCTCAGCATCCGTTGCTTCACGACCATGAATCCGAGCACGCTCATGAAAACGCAGCAGATGAGGGGAAGTATGGCAAGCGACTTTATAGCCGGCTGCTAAGAGAACACTCTCTAGAAATGCACAGGTGGAACCTTTACCGTTGGTACCGCCCACGGTAATGACGGGGCAGCAGAAACGCAAGCCTAAGGACTCTTTCACCTGATTAATACGGGTGAGTCCCATATCTATCCCGACTGGGTGGGCGGTCTCTAAATACGTTAACCAGTCATCTAGATTGGTAAAGAGAATGGCTTTGTTCTGGCTGTTCTCCGGCACGACTTAGCTCGAACCGCTGGAGTTGAGTAATTGCTTGGGGAGTTTATCGGCTGGAATACTTTGTAATAGAGCCAATAGGTGCGCAATTTCTTTACGCATCTCTCGACGATCCACAATCATGTCGATACCGCCCTTTTGCATTAAGAACTCTGAGCGCTGAAAGCCTTCGGGTAATTTCTCACGCACCGTTTGCTCGATCACGCGTGGACCGGCAAATCCGATTAAGGCCTTGGGCTCGGCCATCACTACATCACCCATGAAGGCAAAGCTAGCAGAGATGCCTCCCATGGTGGGATCCGTTAATACGCTGATGTAAGGTAGACCTGCTTGCGAGAGCTTGGTCAACATCGAATTGGTCTTGGCCATCTGCAAGAGCGAAAGTAGACTCTCTTGCATACGGGCGCCACCTGTTGCTGTAATGCAAATGAACGCGCATTTTTTATTAATCGCTTCTTGTACACCCCGCACAAAGCGCTCACCCACTACAGAGCCCATCGAGCCACCCATGTACTCAAACTCAAAGCAGGCAACTACAGCGGGGATTGACTCAATCTTGCCGGCAATCACTACAAGTGCTTCGGACTCTCCAGAAGCATCATTGGCTTGCTTCAAACGATCAGGGTATTTTTTACTATCTTTAAACCTGAGAGCGTCAACAGGAAAAACGGTGTCACCAATCTCGGTACGCGGTTTGGGATCCAATAAATGATCTAAGCGTTTGCGCGCATTAATGCGCATATGATGACTGCACTTAGGGCAGACCGAGAGATTGGCTTCGATATCGGTGTTATAGAGAACCGCTTCACAATCGCCGCACTTTACCCACAAGCCCTCGGGCACAGTCTTGCGATTAGCCGGATCACTTTGTTGGATCTGGGGCGGAAGAATTTTATCAATCCAGCTCATGGCGCTATTGTAACGATCTTAGTTAGTGATCTAATGCGTGGCGGATTTCATGAATAAAGCGCTCTAGAGAAGCAAGCTCTTCTCCTGGTTTGGCCTCCTCCAAGAGTTGCACAATCCGACTGCCAATGACCACCGCATCGGCGGTTTGCGAGACCGCTTTGGCACTCGCCGCATCCCGAATCCCAAAACCAACCGCTACGGGGATCGAAGTTTCTTGACGGATTAACGGTAGGACGCTGGCAACATCACTGGTATTTAGTGTATTGGCACCCGTTACGCCTCGCAAGGAGACGTAATATATATAGCCTGCTGCAATGTGCGCTGCATGTGCAATCCGTTGCTGATTGGATGTTGGCGCTAATAAGAATATGGGATCGATGCCATTGCTTCGCATTTGCTTAGCAAACTCTTCGCACTCCTCAGGCGGGTAATCCACAATCAACACACCATCTACACCCACAGCCTTCGCTTCTTTAGCAAACTCCGCATGACCCATTTGTTCAATCGGATTAGCGTAGCCCATGAGCACTACTGGGGTTTGCTGATTTTGGATCCGAAAGGTTTTAACGTTGTCTAAACATTGGCGTAGCGTAACGCCTTGGGCCAGCGCCCGTTCGGATGAGCGTTGGATCACAGGTCCATCAGCCATGGGGTCAGAGAACGGAACGCCTAACTCGATGATGTCAGCTCCGCCTTTTACTAAGGCATGCATCACATCCACGGTCATCTTAGGATGCGGGTCTCCAGCCGTTACAAAAGGGATCAAACCTTTTTTACCTTGTGCCTTCAGGGCTGCAAATACTGCTGCAATCTTCGACATGGTGTTTAGCCTTCAGAACCTGTTGCTTGTGCCACCGTATGCATATCCTTATCACCACGACCAGACAAGTTCACTAAGATCACTTTATCCTTAGGTAAGGTTGCTGCAAGTTTGCAGGCATAAGCAATTGCGTGAGAAGACTCCAAGGCAGGAATAATGCCCTCAATTTGGCAGCAATCATGAAATGCTTTTAAGGCATCCGCATCCGAGATCGCCACATACTGAGCTCGACCAGAATCCTTTAACCATGCATGCTCGGGTCCCACACCGGGATAGTCCATACCTGCAGAGACCGAGTGGGTCTCAGCAATCTGTCCGTTCTCGTCTTGCAAGAGATAAGTGCGATTGCCATGGAGTACGCCTGGCTTACCCGCACACAAGGCGGCTGAGTGCTCGCCAATGGTCATGCCACGGCCAGCTGCTTCTACTCCCACGAGCTGCACATTAGGAAGATCAATATAGGGATAGAAAATGCCCATGGCATTAGAGCCGCCGCCCACGCAAGCCATGACATAGTCGGGTTGACGTCCCACCATCTCAGGCATTTGGGTTTTGCATTCTTCACCGATCACACTCTGAAAATCTCTGACCATCATGGGGTAAGGATGTGGGCCTGCGACCGTACCAATGATGTAGAAGGTGTTCTCCACATTGGTGACCCAATCGCGCATCGCTTCGTTTAATGCATCTTTTAAGGTTTTGCTACCAGACTCAACGGGCACAACTTTGGCACCCAGAAGCTTCATGCGATAGACGTTTTGTGCTTGACGCGCCACATCGACCGATCCTTGATAGACCGTGCAGTCCAAACCAAAGCGTGCACAAATCGTTGCAGTTGCCACACCATGTTGTCCAGCGCCGGTCTCCGCAATGATGCGGGGCTTGCCCATGCGTTTGGCAAGCATTGCTTGGCCAATTACATTATTAATCTTATGGGCACCGGTGTGATTAAGATCTTCTCGCTTGAAATAAATCTGCGCACCACCGTGTTGCTCGCTCATGCGCTTTGCATGATAGACCGGGGATGGTCGTCCAACAAAATGTTTGAGCTCGTACCGGAACTCTTCTAAGAACTCTGGGTCATGTTGGTATTTAGCATAGGCTTGCTTGAGTTCTTCAAGCGCAAACATGAGTGTCTCTGAAACAAAAATACCGCCATAGGGACCAAAGTGTCCACGCGCATCTGGCTTATCGTACATAGGAACCTCGACTTAATTAAAACCTTGGGTTATTCAATGATTACGAATGACTATTACGATCAGCCACTCGTACAGCATCCACAAACTGCTGGATTAATGCTGGATCTTTTACACCCTTGCTAATTTCAACTCCACTGGAGATATCAAGCGCGCAGGGGTGCAGACGTGCAATCGCCTCGCCGACGTTGTGCGCGTTCAATCCACCACTCAAAACGACCCGATGCGCGTTTTCGTTTGCCCATGCTGTTGGTATTAGGTCCCAATTAAAGGTTGTGCCACCCCCGCCATAGCCCTCGATCAGGGCATCTAGCAAAAAGCCGGCTGCATCCCTATATTGTAGGGAAAATTCAGGGAAGTTGAAGGATTTCCCAATTCGGGCTGCTTTTAGCCATGGTAAACCGCCCGCCAAGCGTTTACATTGCTCTGGGGTCTCATCCCCATGAAACTGCCACATCGTAATAGCCGCATTCGCCCTAATCTCCTCAATCTGATTGGGGGTCGGGTTCACTACCAGGCCCACGGCATCAATCCCTTTGGGGAGTTGCCCAATCAGGGCGCCGGCATCTTCGGGCTTAATAGCGCGGGGGCTTGGAGGGTAAAAGACCAAGCCGATGGCATCAACATTGGCTTTAACTACTGTTTCGATATCAGCAGGTGTGCGTAGACCGCAGATCTTTATTCTGCTGGTATTGGGGGTGTAATCGAGTAATCCCATTGTTTTGTTCGTCTACCTTATACCGAAAGCATAAGCTCTTTTGGCAACCATGCATTTTGCCAATGGGGAGTTGGAATGGCTAGGTCCTTGGGGTAGCCCACTTCCATTAAATACAAACCATCGGGTGCAAAGGTGGGTGCTGCTAACTCCCGATTTTTTGCTTGCAAGATCGTCTTGATCCACTCGGGCTTTTGTTTGCCTTGGCCAACGACCAAGAGACTGCCCACGATATTACGCACCATATGATGCAAGAAGGCATTGGCGCGTATCTTGAAGTAGAGGAATGGTTGCTCGCTGGTGATACTGCATTCATATAAGTGTTTCATGGGTGTTTTACTCTGACACTCGGATGCCCGAAACGATGAGAAATCCTGCTCACCAATTAAATAGTCTGCAGCAATTTGCATCGCACTGGCATCAAACCACTGGCCACTGGGCATCATGTGATAGCCCACCCGTTTTGCTAATGTGGGTGACCGGGTTGGGCCTGCGACGATGGCATAGATATAGGTGCGCTCGTGGGCGGTAAAGCGGGCATCAAAATCCGGGGGCACTACCTTTGCCCAATTGACAACAACATCATTGGGTAAGAAGGTATTAATCCCCCTCACCCACGACCATGGATCGCGCTCAACATCGGCATCAAAGTGCACGACCTGACCAAGCGCATGAACACCGGTATCGGTACGACCGGCAGCAGTAACTCTCACCAGTTCTTTCTTGCCGATAAATTGTTGAATGGCTTGCTCAAGCGTGTTTTGAACCGTCGCTTGATCCGGCTGGATTTGCCAACCACAGTAAGCACTGCCATCATATTGCACACCCAAGGCAATGCGCATGATACTAAGAACTGCTACGTTGATTAATCTCGGACAATAAGCTCTTCGCAGAAATCGTCATTTGTGGGTCCACTTGATTACTCACGAGCAATATCTCTTCAATCGACTTACGAGCTGCGGCATAGTCTTCGATCGTAATATAGGCTTTGGCTAAATTGAGCTTGACCCGCAGCGACTCAGGGGCTGGCGTTTCTGTGGGTGGGCTTGACTCGAGATTGAGATCTAAATCCGCCAGAATAGCGGCGGCTCTTTGCGGTATCTCTCCCCCACCAGTTTGGGTATTTGGTTCACCCATTGCAGTTTCTGTTATAGCATCCGATGAAGCTTCACCACGTCTTGCATAACGCGCCAAGGCGAGCAGCAAAATACCAGTAATCGAGATAAATACCAATCCCATCCCAATGGTCGTCCACTGATCATTGCTTATCTTGGTCCCCGTACTGACTTCAGAGGAAGCGCTTTGTTTGCGAGCATCTAATAATTTTTGGAGGTCTGCAATATTCTTTTCTAGCTCAGCAAGTTTTGCTTTGGTCTGTGCAAGCGCCCGTTCTTGAACTACAATCTCTTCAATATAGCGGCGCGTGTCTGCATCAGGGCCCGCTCCAGGGCCAATTTTGAGGCGGTCGTCACCGCCCTTAGAGGTTTTACTAGCTGCCCCACTCGGTGCAGATCCCTGTCCTAGCTCTCCTTGTTGCTTAAGCCACGTTTGATTCGACTCCAGCACAAACTCTTTGGCCTCAGCGGATGTGATTGAACGAAGAATGCTAGCGTCGGGTTTCGTTAACTCGGCTCCAGCAATCAGACGATGAATACTCCCTCCAATGAATGCATCCGGATTTGTTTTATACAGGGCAAGGATTGCTTCGTCCATGTCCGCACCGCTGAGTTGTGGGGTCATTTGCAAGGCAATCTCGCTGAGGGTTTGGCCAGGCTTTACGACCACCTTGGTGACGTCACCAACCATCAGGGTGTATGGTTTTGCAATGGCTCCGGAGGCCCACTTCAATCCAATAATGATGTCGATGAAGGGATCTTGATCGACCACGATCGCCGTATCGGCATCGATCGTAATAATCTGTTGCCCTGGGCTTACTTTGCGTAAAGAGATGCTTGGTTTGTAATCCAATATCTTGCTAGAGATGCCCAAGCGTTCGTACTCCGATTTGGGAACCAGATCAATACTTAAGGTCTCAAGAATATTTTTATCATCTGCTTTGGCTTTGACCGGGATCTCGACTTTGAGAGGCTCACCGGGTTTTGACAACATCATCGGTGATCCCAGCGTTACTGCATGGACCGTGGTCCACATAAAGCAACTCACAATGGCGAATACGAGCCAATGGAATAGCGTTTGCAGATTACGAGACCGGGTCATTTTTATCTTTCTAGCAAAATCCGTAACATGCGACGCAATGGCTCAGCAGCACCCCACAATAGTTGATCACCTACTGTGAATGCTCCTAAATAATCAGGGCCCATCGCTAATTTATGCAAGCGCCCAATCGGTATGGTCATCGTACCACTTACCGCAGCAGGCGAGAGCTCTCGTTCTGTAGTCTCACGATCATTGGGCACCACTTTGACCCATTGATTATCCGCAGCAAGCATCGCCTCAATCTCGGGCAAAGGAATGTCTTTCTTGAGCTTGATGGTGAGACCTTGCGAGTGGCAACGCATTGCACCTACGCGGACACAGATCCCATCAATGGGGATACTACCGGGCGATCTAAATGGGGGGTTACCCATAATCTTGTTGCACTCAACTCCGGCTTTCCACTCTTCTTTGGTTTGGCCGTGCTCCACCGGCACATCAATCCACGGAATTAAGCTACCAGCTAAGGCAGTGTTCCTAAAGTTTGTTTTTGGGAACTGCGCCGAGCGCATGGTTTGCGCTACTTTGCGATCAATATCCAAAATCCAGGATGCGGGGTTGGCTAAATCACTGGCAACGCTCTGATGCAAGCTACCCATTTGCTCAAGGAGCTCACGCATATTGGCTGCACCTGCGCCCGATGCCGCTTGATAGGTCATGGCACTAATCCACTCAACCATTCCACTCTTTAAGAGGCCTCCCATTGCTAACATCATCAAACTGACAGTGCAATTGCCACCAATCCAGTTCTTACCGCCCGCCTTTAGCGCTTGATTAATCACGGGTCGATTAATTGGGTCTAACACGATCACTGCATCGTTCTCCATCCGCAGGGTGCTAGCTGCATCAATCCAATGACCTTGCCAAGCCTGTTGACGTAATGCCGGATAAATCGCTTTGGTGTAA
This sequence comes from Polynucleobacter sp. UK-FUSCHL-C3, assembly GCF_040409815.1. Classification (NCBI taxonomy): domain Bacteria; kingdom Pseudomonadati; phylum Pseudomonadota; class Betaproteobacteria; order Burkholderiales; family Burkholderiaceae; genus Polynucleobacter; species Polynucleobacter sp. UK-FUSCHL-C3. Next base: position 846,075 of record NZ_CP099959.1, on the reverse strand, counting down.
TCGCCTCCTTGACAGCTTAGGATCACATCGCAACGAGCGAGCGCCTTGAGATCATTAGCGTCTTGCAAACGGGTCTCTTGTTTAGATACCTTCTTACCATTAATAAGGGGTACTTCACCACCAGCATTACTGGTGCTAAAGAACACGGGTTCAATATAAGCAAAGTCGTCTTCGTCTTGCATGCGTTGCATCAAGACGCTGCCCACCATGCCGCGCCAACCAACTAGGCCAACTACAGGATTTACGAGAGGAGTGTGTGCCATAAAATGTGTACTTATCGATTAATCAATGACTACCCTAATGCTTTTACAACTGCATCGCCCATCTGCACAGTCGATACTTTTTGCGTACCTTCGGTATAAATATCAGCGGTTCGCAGGCCTTGTGACAAAACCTTCTGCACTGCGGTCTCAATCCGCTCCGCTTCTTTTGGAAGATTTAGTGAGAAACGCAACATCATTGCAGCCGACAGAATCGTAGCCAAAGGATTAGCAATCCCTTTGCCAGCGATATCGGGTGCAGAGCCATGACTGGGTTCATACAAGCCCTTATTGTTCTTATCTAAGGAGGCAGATGGCAACATGCCAATGGAGCCAGTAAGCATCGCCGCCTCATCCGACAAAATATCCCCAAACAAATTACCGGTCACGATCACATCAAAGGACTTTGGTGCCTTGACCAATTGCATCGCGGCGTTATCGACATACATATGGCTGAGCTCAACATCGCTGTACTCTTTGGCAATGCGGGTCATCACCTCGCGCCAGAGCTGTGAGGTCTCCAGCACATTTGATTTATCGACGCTGCATACTTTGCGATGACGCTTACGTGCTGCCTCAAATGCCACATGCGCAATCCGCTCAATCTCGGGTTCGCTATAGCGCATGGTGTCAAAGCCCTCACGGGCACCAGCAAACAATCCATCGGGTGCATTGCGGATTCCTTTGGGGGAACCAAAATAGATATCGCCGTTGAGCTCGCGCACAATCAAGATATCCAATCCACCCACAATCTCGGGCTTTAGGCTCGATGCTGCAGTGAGTTCTTTATAACAAATGGCGGGTCGGAAGTTAGCAAATAGAGCCAAGTGTTTGCGTAATCCCAAAATTGCTTGCTCGGGTCGCAGCTCACGTGCCAGGGTGTCATATTTCCAGTCACCCACCGCACCAAACAAAATTGCATCGGCGGCTTTGGCTAAATCTAAGGTTGCTGGTGGCAAAGGATGGCCTGCCACGTCGTATGCAGCCCCACCGACTGGTGCGGATTCCATAGTGAGTGGTAATTGAAGAGCTTTGAGAACCTTAACAGCCTCAGCCACAATTTCCGGGCCGATACCATCGCCCGGGAGTACTGCGATATTCATAAATAACCTTTGTTCATAGTGCTGTGATGAAGCATTAGCGCTAGCCCGCCACGGCTACAACAACTTAGGGTAGCTGGGTTGCAAGCCATGGCATTCGCAATAAGCGTTCTGCCTCAAAAGTCTTTATTTTATCGGCATGTCGTAGGGTCAGACCAATATCGTCTAGACCATTGACCAGGCAATACTTTCTAAAGGGGGTTACTTCAAACGAATAGCTTTGGTTATCCGGAGCAATGACCTCTTGACGCTCAAGATCAATAGTCAGCTGGTACCCAGGGAAGGCCTTGGTCTCATTAAAGAGGTGATCCACTTGCTGTTCGGTCAGAACGACGGGCAATAGGCCATTCTTAAAGCAATTATTGAAGAAGATGTCTGCAAAACTGGGGGCAATAATGGCACGAAAGCCAAACTGCGAGAGTGCCCAAGGGGCATGCTCACGCGAGCTACCGCAGCCAAAGTTCTTACGAGCCAAGAGAATACCGGCGCCCTGATAGCGGGTCTGGTTCAGAACAAAATCAGGGTTTACTGGGCGCTTAGAACAATCTTGCCCCGGCTCACCGTGATCCAGATAGCGTAATTCATCAAATAGGTTCTGCCCAAATCCAGTCTTCTTGATCGATTTCAGAAACTGCTTCGGAATAATGGCATCGGTATCGACGTTCTCTCGATCCAATGGGGCAACTAAGCCCTTGTAGACTGTAAATGCATCCATTTATTTAACCGGTGTGATCGTTACGTCTTTGTTGGGATTTGTGCTGGGTGTTCCAGAACTGCTATTGGGCGCGGTCTCTACGGGCTTTGCCTGTGGATCCATTTTCTTGCCAATTTCTTGTAAATCTTTTCCAACACCCGTCATGGTGTTTGAGCAAGCAACTAGAGATCCTGCGATGACGAGAGAAAGAATAAATGGGCTAGTTTTCATATGAACCTATTGTATAAAGATTAGGCTATCTTCCGAATATCGACAAAGTGGCCTTCAATCGCAGCAGCAGCAGCCATTGCCGGACTCACCAAATGGGTTCGACCGCCTGCACCCTGACGACCCTCGAAATTACGGTTTGAGGTTGAAGCGCAACGCTCTTGAGGTTCCAAGCGATCAGCGTTCATAGCTAAGCACATCGAGCAACCTGGCTCGCGCCACTCAAAGCCAGCTGCTTTAAAGACCCGATCTAATCCTTCACGCTCTGCCTGCACTTTGACAAGTCCAGACCCAGGCACCACTAAGGCCTGCTTCACGCTGCTGGCTACTTTCTTGCCTAATCGCTCAACCACTTTAGCTGCAGCGCGTAGATCTTCAATCCGACTGTTGGTGCATGAGCCAATAAATACCTTATCTACATAAATAGTATCTAAGGGCATATTGGGTTCAAGGCCCATGTATTGCAAGGCACGTTCCATCGCTTGGCGCTTGTTGGGATCGCGCTCGCGCTCTGGATCAGGAACCCTGCCGCTAATCGGCAAGACCATCTCGGGCGATGTGCCCCATGTCAGTTGCGGCACAATCTCTTCAGCCCGCAACTCAACCACTTGATCAAAGTGTGCATCGGCATCAGAATGCAGCCCTCTCCAGTATTGCAAGGCAAGGCGTAATGCCTCTCCTTTTGGAGCGTAGGGGCGTCCCTGAATGTATTCAATGGTGATCTCATCTACCGCCACAAGACCGGCACGCGCACCCGCTTCAATCGCCATATTGCAGATGGTCATACGCCCTTCCATCGATAAATGACGAATGGTCTCACCAGCAAACTCGATGGTGTAACCCGTACCACCAGCGGTACCAATCTTCCCAATCACCGCTAAGACAATATCTTTTGCTGAGGAGCCAGGTTGCAAACGACCTTCAACTCGCACCAACATGTTCTTGCTTTTCTTCATCAGTAAAGTTTGGGTAGCTAGTACGTGCTCCACCTCCGAGGTACCAATCCCAAATGCGAGAGCACCAAAAGCACCATGCGTACTGGTATGCGAATCACCGCACACAACGGTCATACCCGGTAAGGTAGCGCCCTGCTCAGGGCCAATGACATGCACAATACCTTGGCGCAGATCGTTCATCTTGTATTGGGTAATCCCATAACGATCGCAGTTTTGATCTAAGGTATCCACTTGCAGTTTTGATACGGGATCGGCAATACCCTCGCTACGATCGGTCGTTGGAACATTGTGATCAGAAACCGCTAAGTTGGCCGAGGTTCGCCACACGGGGCGCGTTGCCAAGCTCAAGCCCTCAAATGCCTGTGGGCTGGTTACTTCGTGCAGTAGTTGACGGTCAATGTATAGAGTCGCTGTGCCATCCTCTTCCGAGTGCACCACATGCTCATCCCATAGTTTGTCGTAAAGCGTACGCATTCAAAGTCCCTATCAACCCAAATCCATTAAAAAGCTTATTTTCGCTCAGAAATGGCTGGCACCTTGCGTGGCGTTGCGCCGGCAAATAATTGGCGGGGGCGACCGATCTTGTACTCGGGGTCAGTAATCATCTCTTCCCATTGGGCAATCCAGCCTACGGTTCTTGCCAAAGCAAAAATACAGGTGAACATTTCTGTGGGGATGCCAAGAGCACGTTGCACGATTCCTGAGTAGAAATCCACATTGGGATAAAGCTTACGTCCCACAAAGTAATCATCTTCTAAGGCGATCTTCTCAAGGGTCATGGCTAGCTTGAACAGAGGATCGTTCTCTAAACCTAACTCTTTTAATACCTCATGACAGGTCTCGCGCATTAACTTAGCGCGGGGATCGAAGTTTTTATAAACGCGATGACCAAAACCCATCAAGCGCACATTCGAGTTTTTATCTTTCACTTGAGCAATAAACTCACCAATCTTCTCAACCCCACCATTTGCCTGAATCGAGGTCAACATCTCAAGGCAGGCTTCGTTGGCACCGCCGTGGGCTGGGCCCCAGAGACAGGCAATACCAGCAGAAATTGCTGCAAATGGATTCGTGCCCGAAGAGCCGGCTAAGCGAACCGTCGAGGTGGATGCATTTTGTTCGTGATCTGCATGTAAGGTAAAGATGCGATCCAAGGCCTTTACTAATACTGGGTTAACTTTGTATGGCTCGCATGGGGTTGCAAACATCATGCGCATAAAGTTAGCGGTGTAAGACAAACTATTGTCTGGATACATAAAGGGCTGTCCAATCGAATACTTATAGGACATCGCCACCAAGGTAGGCATCTTTGCAATTAAGCGGATCTGAGCAATCTCGCGCGCCTTTGGTTCGCTGTAATCAATTTCGTCATGGTAGAACGCAGCCATTGCACCAATCAAGCCCGTTAATACGGCCATTGGGTGCGCATCGCGTCGAAAGCCACGCAGGAAGAACTGCATTTGCTCATGCACCATGGTGTGATGCATCACCAGATCTTCAAAATCAGTCTTTTGCTTAGCGTTTGGGAGTTCGCCACCAATTAAGAGTTGGCAGACCTCTAAGAAGTCGCATTTTGTAGCAAGCTCTTCAATGGGGTAGCCCCGATAGAGTAACTCGCCCTTATCGCCATCGATGAAGGTAATCTTTGAACTGCAAGAGGCCGTAGACAAGAACCCTGGGTCATAGGTGAACTTACCGGTCTGACCATACAACTTCCGAATATCAATAACATCTGGACCTTGTGTGCCCTTGTAAATTGGTAACTCGATATCGGGAGTGCCGTCCGAGAACGAGAGCTTGGCTTTGATATTCGATTCAATCATGATTCTGTCCTAATATCGATTAATTATTAATACATTCATTGTCGCTGACGCAACATACTCAACACCGCCCTACTTGTCTCTGTGTCTAGGTCTGGGTTTAACTCTTTCCTAGCGAGCAGCAAGTCGAGTAAATCGTTGTCATCTAGCTTTAACAACTCAGACAATGCTGCCCCTAAATCTTCATTCAACTCTGAGGCATAACGCTGAAAGAAACGTTCTAGTATTAAATCGTTTTCCAACAAACCGCGGCGTGCTGCACTACGAAGTTGATACAACTGTTTAGCATCTAGGCTCATACCGCCCGACGCACCATCAACTCTTTAATCTTACCAATTGCTTTAGTGGGGTTGAGATGCTTAGGGCATACATCAACACAGTTCATGATGGTGTGGCAACGGAACAGACGATACGGGTCTTCCAAATTATCCAAACGCTCGCCTGTTGCGTGATCACGACTATCAGCAATGAAGCGATAGGCTTGCAAGAGTCCCGCAGGTCCCACAAATTTATCGGGGTTCCACCAGAACGATGGGCAGGAGGTGGAACACGAGGCACACAAGATGCACTCATATAAACCATCTAACTCCTCGCGCTCAGCCGGACTTTGCAAGCGCTCTCTCTCGGGTGGCGGGGTCTCATTAATTAAATACGGCTTGATGGATAGATACTGCTTAAAGAACAAGGTCATATCCACAATCAGATCTCGCACTACAGGCAAGCCTGGTAATGGGCGCAATATGATCTTCTTAGGCAATGAGCGCATATTGGTTAAGCACGCTAGGCCGTTCTTCCCATTGATGTTCATAGCATCTGAACCGCATACACCTTCACGACAGGAGCGACGATAGGTAATGCTCTCATCAATTTTCTTTAAGGAGATAAGTGCATCTAAGAGCATGCGTTCGCCTTTGAGCTCGAGCTCATAGGTCTCCATCCGTGGTGCCTTATCGACATCTGGGTCATAACGATAGATTTCAAAGATACGGGTATCACTCATAGTGTTTATCCAAATATTAGAACGTACGCTCTTTGGGTGGTACAGAGTCCACCGTTAAGGGTTTTAGTTGAACGGGTTTGTACTCCAATTGATTACCTTCGTACCACAGGGTATGTTTCATCCAATTAGCATCATCCCTCTTTGGATACTCGTGGTGGGAGTGCGCACCACGACTTTCGGTACGCGCTGCTGCAGAGATCATCGTGGAATTAGCGGTCTGTATTAAGTTATCAATCTCCAAAGCCTCAATCCGTGCGGTATTGAAGATCTTTGATTTATCTTTAAGCCAAACATGCTTGGCACGCTCGGTGAGCTCAGCCATTTTGCGCACACCATCGGCGAGCAACTCTTGATTGCGGAACACACCCGCATAGGTTTGCATGGTCTTCCGAATATCGTTTGCGATATCTTGTGCGTTCTCACCGGAGCTACTTGTGTCTAGCTTGGCAATACGTTCCATCGTGTATTCACCGGCATCGACTGGTAAAGGCTTATGGTCTCTTGCTTTGAGATTAGCTTGCACCACATGGTTACCAGCGGCACGACCAAATACCAATAGATCTAATAGTGAGTTAGTACCCAAACGATTAGCGCCATGCACCGATACGCAAGAGCACTCACCGATTGCATAAAGACCTTCTACAACCGTGTTGGGGTTACCATTTTTGGGGACCACGACTTGCCCATGAATGTTGGTAGGAATACCGCCCATCTGATAATGAATTGTGGGCACTACTGGAATAGGCTCTTTGGTGACATCCACGTTAGCAAAGTTCATACCGATCTCGTAGACCGATGGCAAACGCTTCATGATGGTTTCAGCACCAATGTGGGTCAGATCCAGAACAATGTAGTCACCATTTGGACCACAACCACGGCCCTCTTTAATCTCTTGATCCATCGAGCGCGATACAAAGTCACGCGGTGCAAGATCTTTTAAGGTTGGCGCATAGCGTTCCATAAAGCGCTCACCATTTTTATTGCGCAGAATGCCGCCTTCACCGCGACATCCTTCGGTCAGCAAGACGCCAGCACCTGCAACACCGGTGGGGTGGAACTGCCAGAACTCCATATCTTCTAAGGGAAGGCCTGCGCGCGCAGCCATACCCATGCCATCACCTGTATTGATATAGGCATTGGTGGATGCAGACCAAATCCGTCCTGCTCCACCGGTTGCCATCAAGGTAATCTTAGCCTCAAGAATATAAACTTCACCGGTCTCCATCTCGAGCGCAGTGACACCAACCACATCACCCTGCGCATCCCGGATTAAATCGAGTGCTAACCACTCTACAAAGAAATGGGTTTTTGAACGAATGTTGCGCTGATACAGCGTGTGTAACATCGCATGTCCTGTGCGGTCTGCAGCAGCACATGCTCGTTGTACAGGTTTCTCACCATAGTTGGCGGTGTGACCACCGAAGGGACGCTGGTAGATCGTGCCATCGGCGTTACGATCAAAGGGCATGCCAAAGTGCTCTAACTCATAGACAACCTTTGGTGCTTCACGACACATGAACTCAATTGCGTCTTGATCGCCTAACCAGTCTGAGCCTTTGACTGTGTCGTAGAAGTGATAGTGCCAATTGTCTTCACTCATGTTTCCAAGCGATGCGCCAATACCACCCTGCGCAGCAACGGTGTGCGAGCGGGTTGGGAACACCTTACTAAGAACAGCAACACTTAAACCAGCCTCTGATAGCTGCAATGCAGCGCGCATACCAGAGCCACCTGCCCCCACAATCACCGCATCAAAGCGCCGGCGTGGAAGTGATTTTTTAATGGCTGTCATTCCTTACACTTTCCATAAGATTTGAATGGCATACGCAGCGCAACCTACAAGCCACAATACTGTGAGCACTTGGAGCGTTAAACGAATACCAACCGGTTTTACATAATCCATCCAGATATCGCGCACCCCAATCCAGGCGTGATAGAAAAGACTTAAGAGAGCTAAGAGGGTTAAGACCTTCATGAGCTGATTTGCAAATAAGCCTGCCCAACCATCGTAGCTGGGGTTGCCGTTCACGATGTAGGCAATCAGTAGCACGATGGTGAAAACCACCATTACTATGGCGGTTATCCGCTGAATCATCCATTCTTTTAAACCGTAATGCGCTCCAACCACTAAACGCTTTGGCCCAATATTATGTTTTGACATGTTCTGATCCTCTCCTTAGAACACACCAAAGAGGCGCAGACCCAAGATCGCGGTCAATGCCAAACTAACAATCATCACACTAATCGCTGAACGATTAGCGGCAGCTTTATCAACACCCATCTCAAGATCTAAGAAAAGATAGCGGATGCCAGCACAGAAATGATGGATAAATCCCCAGATTAATCCCAGACAAATTAATTGAATGATGGGATTGCCCATGAGATTAGCAAAGTAAGCAAAGCTCACTTCAGAGGCTAGGCTCTTATCGAATAAGAACAAAATAAATGGGAGAAACAGAAATAAAGCGGCACCGGAGATGCGATGCAGAATCGACACTTTGCCAGGCCAAGGGAGGCGATATTGCGCTAATTGTGTGATGCCAATATTACGGAAGACCGGCCGAGGCTGGGCTGTATTTGCGTCCTGATGGGAGTCACTCATAGCTGGTTGTAATCCTGACTTAATAAGGCCAAATTGTTAATTATTGCTGTGTTGCAACATATTCTAGTAGAAACGTAAGGTGAAGTGGACATTTTTTCAGTTGCGATCGTTAACATATTGATTCTATAGCTATTTATATTTTGTACATTAGGTATTTATGCGTAGTAATTAGCCCTAATTGAGGTCATTGGCATAGTGCAAATCCTTGGTCTCATAGTGCGCCAACCGAATCTCAACGGTCTTATTGCCATAGGTAAAGGTTCTACGCTCCACCTGTAATACGGGGGCTGACTCTTCGAGCAAAAGATGCTGAGCCACTAGCGGGTCGGCGCCTAGTGCTTTGATGCTTTCTTCTGCGCGCACCATATGGGTTGCAAACTCTGTTTCGTAAAAGCCATACAAGGGACCAGGCCAACTGGTGAGACGCTCAAGCGTAATACCTTTAAAACGCGTAGCTAGTAGATAAATTGACTCATAGACAACGGGCCTGCCTTGGAAGGACTGCACGCGCTTGATCAGAATAAGTGGATCTTTGTGCTTGATATTAAATTGCTTCGCAAGGCTTTCATTGGCAGGCACTTCCTTGCAACTTAAGAACTTGCTCTTTAGGATTAGTTCCTTGGCATCGTCCGGCACTAATCGTAAGAAGCGGTATTGCACTGCCTCTTCGCGATGGCTGGCTACAAATGTGCCTTTACCTTGATGACGCACTACTAGGTTTTCTGAGGCTAATGCGTCGATGGCCTTGCGGACCGTTCCCTGACTCACCTTATAGCGCTCTGCTAAGTCCATTTCACTCGGAATGGCTTGACCGGGTTGCCACTCACCAGCCTGCAAGCTTCCTAAAATCAGTTCTTTGATCTGCTGGTAAAGGGGGCTAAAACTAGCGGATTGCTCAAACGGTCGCATGATGAAATATTTTAATCATTTATCTTATAGAAGACTTAGTGCAAGTGTAAATGTAAACTACTGTTTTTGAGCGGTTCTGTTTCTCTTTTTAACGTTATTTATCCGGAGTTTGTAATGGCAAAAGCCCCTAAGCGTGTCGCTGTGACTGGTGCAGCTGGTCAAATTGGTTATTCCCTTTTATTTCGTATTGCCAATGGCGATATGCTGGGCAAAGATCAACCCGTTATCTTGCAGTTATTAGAGATTGCCGATGAGAAAGCGCAGAAAGCTCTTAAGGGCGTCATGATGGAAATCGAGGACTGTGCCTTTCCATTGCTAGCGGGTATGAGCGCGCACAGCGATCCAATGACCGCATTCAAGGATATTGACGTTGCCCTTCTGGTCGGCGCCCGTCCTCGTGGCCCCGGCATGGAGCGCAAAGATTTGCTCTCTGCCAATGCACAGATCTTTACAGCGCAAGGCAAGGCCTTAGACCAAGTTGCTAAACGTACTGTCAAGGTCTTAGTGGTTGGCAATCCAGCTAATACCAACGCATACATCGCCATGAAATCAGCGCCTAGCTTGCCTTCTAAGAACTTCACTGCCATGTTGCGCCTCGATCACAATCGTGCCTTATCGCAGTTGGCTAGCAAGACCAACAAAGCCGTTGCTGATATCGAGAAACTCATTGTTTGGGGTAATCACAGCCCTACGATGTATCCCGACTATCGCTTTGCAACGGTCAATGGCCAGTCGGTCAAAGACATGATTAATGATGCTGCGTGGAATAAAGATGTCTTTATCCCAACAGTTGGTAAGCGTGGTGCAGCGATTATTGAAGCGCGCGGCCTCTCCTCTGCAGCGTCTGCTGCGAATGCCGCCATCGATCATGTAAGGGACTGGGTCTTAGGTACCAATGGTAAGTGGGTCACGATGGGTATTGCTTCACATGGTGATTATGAGATCCCTGCCGAGGTTATTTATGGGTTTCCGGTTACCTGCGCCAATGGTGAATACACCCTGATTAAGGGCTTGGAGGTTGATGCGTTCTCACGTGAGCGTATGACCCTTACCTTAAATGAATTACTCGAAGAGCAAGCGGGAGTAAAGCACCTTCTGAGTTAAGATAGATTGGTCTAAGGGAGGTTCCATGCGTTTATTACCAAGCAAGTTTGTAAGCGGTCTAGGCCTTTGCCTTGCGCTGTGTTCACCAAGCTTGGTTCTGGCGCAAGAGAGCTCCCTGACCATTCCGCATATTTGGAGTTGTAGTAACAATGAACGCTTCATTACCAGTGGACCTGTCAATAAATTACAGGTGCAATGGCGCTCCAAGTCCTATGAGATGCAGAAAGAAATATCTTTACCTGGCAGCATGCGATTTAAACACCATGACAGCGGTCTCGATTTAGTTGTAATTGGTCCTAAGGCAATGCTCTTTAATATCAAAACCGGTAATCGACTCGCCGATGAATGCAAGACCGTAGCAATGAAAGAAGGTAAAGAAGCGCACCTTCTAGCGCTTGAGAAATAAATTAATGAAATAACGGTTGTTGCGAGGGGCTATCTTCTGGCATCTCAGCATGAACCACTTCACCCTGCCGATCTGGAAACAGCGGCGCCCCACAATCATCACACAGCTCTGGTGAGAACAATACAGCGTGACGAAATACATCTTCTACGCCAGCATCATGCAAGGCATCACAAATCCGTTTGATCGGACTCTCCTCATCTGATACATCACTCAAGCCATCGCTTGAGACGGTCTCGCGATCATAGAGCGGCCAGATCACTCCATAAATGACCTCAGAAGATCCTTTAAGACTAAATGCAATACGGTACTCATCGGCCTGCTCTTCCCCAAAAGCACCAACGACAGCGGATAAGCCAGCTGGTAGAACGCCGAGCGTGGATTCGAGGAAGTTGATAGCAGCCCGAATACTGAGTGGGCGCACGTGTTTATCTGCTAAACGACAGTTCGTGAAGTAAGCCTCGGGCAGAAGTAATTCAAACTCACAGCCAGGCAGTAAGCTCACCAGCGGCTCATACATCGCGGTCTGCCACTCAATCAAACTCACGCCCCGTTCTTGACGTTGTGGTCCATCCATTTGCCAACGGAAGATTGGCTGATCTTTAGGCGCTACGATCACTGCCAGAATAAAACGCGGGTCTGCTAATACAGCAATAGTCTCAGACATATCGCGCAACTCTAATTTCATATCACCACCCGATACGGCGGCGTTTGCTAAGGTCTCTAAGAGTGAGCGAGTTTGAGTATGCGAGTGCGGCATCTGGTCGATGCTATAGAGCCAAGGGATGATGGCGAGTTGTGTTCCCTCTGCCGCAATCGACTTTTGCATTGCCGCTGCCGCTGCCTCTACGATGCTTACTGGTAGGGGCCCCGATGGAATTTGATAACGCGTGTGTGCCACGATGGGCATCGCTAACAATAAGGCATCCCACGTTTTACCATCATGCTCAAGACTCATCGACTCCGCGAGGGTCTCTGCAGTATCAGCAAGAACCTCAAAGGCAACCGTATTAATCCGAAAGGTTTGATCAAGCGCTGTATCAATAATATTTTGATGATGGCTTTTTAAGAGCTTGAGTAAGCGATTGTGCAAACGCTCTTCCCAAAAGCGATCCTCGAGCTGACTACCCGAGGCTGCCAATGAGATGGAGTCAGCCACCAAGCGCTCAGACTCAGGAGAAATACGTTGTACGGATTTAGAACGGTGGACTGCCATAGCGTAATTACTCTCTTCGAAGAATCTACTTTACTTCTTTTGCTCTGCCCGACGAAATACGGGCTTATCGGGCTTAGACTCCGCAGCACTATAGCGATAGCCCTCGGTCTTGAAGTTCTTGAGATCGGCCGGATCGGTAATGCGGTTCTCCACTACAAAACGGGCCATCAAGCCGCGTGCGCGTTTGGCATAAAAGGAGATGATTTTGTATTTACCGTCCTTCGCATCCTGAAAGACCGGCGAGATCACGGGGTATCCAAGCTCATTGGCTTGCAGTACCTTGAAGTACTCTTCCGATGCTAGATTAAGTAAGAACGGTTTCTTTTGTTTCTTGAGGTCTTTATGAATTGCTTTGGTAATACGATCACCCCAAAAGGCATATAAATCCTTACCACGAGCGTTCTTGAATGCCGTGCCCATCTCAAGGCGATAGGCTTGCATTAGGTCTAAGGGGCGCAGTACTCCATAGAGACCCGACAGAATACGAACATGCTCTTGGGCAAAATCAAGGGCCTTGCTATCTAAAGACTTGGCATCAAAACCTTCATAGACGTCCCCATTAAAAGCGAGCAAGGCAGGACGGCTATTGCTACTCGTAAATGTTTTGGACCAATCCCGATAGCGACCAACGTTTAGAGCAGCGAGTGGGTCAGAGATGCCCATCAGTTTAGAGACCTGTTGCGGTGATAGCTTTTTAAGGTCAGCAATTAATTTGGCGGACTCTGCCACAAAATCTGGCAAGGTATGTTTCTTGGTAGAAATGGGCGACTCGTAATCGAGTGACTTCGCAGGCGAGAGAACAATCAACATAAATCAATCTTCATCAAAATGGGTAGACACCCTATTCTAGTCATCTGCGATTATTTTGCAGATTGGGGCCAGCGCTTAGCAATCGCAGCCACACAAATACCTACCAGCACAGCCCACTCCAGAGAAATCAGGATCGTGCCAAGCCCAGTAATCAACATGGGTATCCATTCGCGTGGCCCAGACCTAATCTCATGCCGAATTTGTTGTACATCAATCAAGTTCCAAGCCACTGCCAGCAGTAACGCTGCAACGACTGCATAGGGCAAGTACTCAGCCAAAGGAGATACGAAGGCTAAGATAATCACCAAGAACAAGGCGGCAGCGATTGCAGATAGTGGCGTTTGGGCATTAGCGGCAAGGTTTACACCCGTGCGATTAAAGGAGCCGCTCGATGGATAGGCGGAGAAGAAAGAACCGGCCACATTGGCAAAGCCCTGCCCAATGAACTCTTGATTAGCATCAAACGAATCATTACGTTTTAGTGCCATTGCGCGCGCAATGGCCATGGCTTCGGTTGATGCCAATAAGGTCATCACTAAGACGGGTCCAAAGAGAAGTTGAAGATGGTCGAGCGTTAGTTGTGGGAACGACAGTGGAGGTAATGCCCCTGGTATTGCGCTCACCCGCCGGATTTGATCAAAGACCGGAAAATATTTTTCGAGAACGAGAAGTGCTACGCTGCCCACAATCACCGCTACCAACATCGCAGGCACCCATTTGTTCAGTGGTTTCCATAAGCGCATCGCAACTAAGGTGATGAGCACCAGCAACAAAACCTCGGGGCGCCACTGGCCGTGCTGTATGGAGGTGAAAGTTTTGCTAATGGTATCGATCACCTTGGTACCACGCTCAATATCAATGCCTAGCAAAGTCCCCACTTGACTATTAATAATCAAGACCGCGGCACCAGCAGTAAACCCCACAATCACGGAATGCGGCACCTTCTCAACCCATTTCCCTGCCCCACCCAATCCTAATGCAATCTGTATTGCGCCAATCAAGAAACTCAGGGTGAGCACCAGCGCTACGTAGTGTTGACTCTCTGGAATGGCAAGAGGCGCGATCAAGGCCATGGTGGTGAGAGAAATAGCATTAGCAGGGCCGGTCACCATCAAACGGCTTGAACCAAATAAAGCAGCGATGATGCAAGGGACCATGGCGGCATAGAGCCCGTAGTGCGGAGGCATTCCTGCCAATAAGGCAAAGGCAATCCCTTGGGGCAAGACCACGATTGCACCCGTTAGTCCTGCCAATAGATCAGTGCGAACCACTCCAGGGCGTTGATACTCGGGTAGCCAGCGCAGAAATGGCAAGAAGGTGAAACGGCTCTTTACAGACAATTTATCAACGATCCTAACTCGTGAGCCTCTGCATGGCACAATTTAGCCATGCATCAGCAAGCAACACAGACCCCTCATTCTAGCGACAGTACTCGCGGGGGAGCCATGTTTCCGTCCAAGTTGCCCCATATCGGCACCACCATCTTCACAACCATGTCAGCTCTTGCACTGGAGCATGGGGCAATTAATTTGGGTCAGGGCTTTCCGGACTTCGCTTGCGAGCCACGTTTGCTCGATGCCGTCAACGATGCCATGCAGGCTGGTCATAACCAATATCCGCCTATGGCTGGCGTTCCAGAATTACGCCAAGCAATCTCCCATAAGATTGAGTCACTGTATGGTCATCACTACGACCCCAATACCGAGATAACCGTCACTGCGGGTGCAACGCAAGCAATCTTTACCACCATTCAAGCCTGCGTTGGTCGTGATGATGAAGTGATTGTGATCGAGCCTGCCTTTGATAGTTATTTACCCGCCATTGAATTAGCGGGTGGCAAAGCGATCTCCATACCGATGGAACTCATTCGGGATAGTAATGGTCAAGTGCAGTCATACGCTTTACCTTGGGCTACGATTGCAGCAGCGATTAATCCAAAGACACGTTTGATCCTAACGAATACGCCCCACAATCCAACGGCTAGCATCTGGACTGCAGAGGATCTTGAGACCCTCTACGATCTTGTGAAGAAGACGTCGATTTTGATATTGAGTGATGAGGTCTATGAACATATGGTGTATAACGGCGAGCCGCATCAGAGTATTGCCCGTCATGCAGAACTTCAGAAACGCAGTTTTTTGATCTCCAGTTTTGGTAAGACCTTTCATGTCACAGGCTGGAAGGTTGCTTTTGTGGCAGCACCTGCCGCTCTCATGACTGAATATCGTAAGGTGCATCAGTTCAATGTATTTACAGTTAATACCCCGATGCAATATGCCCTGGCTAGCTATATGCAAGAGCCCCAGCACTATCTCAACTTACCACGTTTTTATCAAACCAAGCGGGATCTCTTTAGAGAAGGTTTGGGGTCGACTAAGTTAAAACTACTACCCTGCACCGGTAGTTACTTTCAGTGTGTGGATTACTCAGCCCTACCTATAGCTGAGGCAAGGTTATCCGAGGCGGAGTTCTGCCGCTGGCTCACCATTGAGCTCGGTGTAACGGCAATCCCGAACTCTGCCTTTTATGCCAAGCAGAACGAGTCTGGGGTTGTGCGCTTCTGTTTTGCTAAGCAAGAGCAAACCTTACGAACTGCCCTAGAGCGTTTACAAGCTCTATCCTAAATAATTAACACCATTCATGACCAGAGACCAAGATGAGTAAACAAGATAAAGCAATGATTGATGTGTACAGTTGGGCAACACCGAACGGTCATAAGATCCACATCATGCTCGAAGAATGTGGCTATCGTTTAGATCGCGATTGGCGGGCAATCCCTGTTGATATTGGTAAAGGCGATCAGTTCAAGCCTGAGTTCTTAAAGATTAGTCCCAACAATAAGATCCCCGCCATAGTTGATCCGCAGGGTCCAGATGGAAAGCCTATTCATTTATTTGAATCCGGCGCCATCTTGTTGTACTTAGCGAATAAGACAGGTCGCTTCTTGCCCAAATCAATCCGGGGTAAGTACGAGACCCTGGAGTGGCTGATGTTCCAAATGGGGGGCTTAGGTCCGATGTTGGGACAAAACCATCACTTCCGCTTGTATGCTCCGGAGCAAGTCGATTATGCAATTAAGCGCTATACCAATGAAGCAAAGCGTTTGTACGGTGTGTTAGATCAACGTCTCGAGAAGAACAAATACATCGTTGGTAATGAATACACCATTGCTGATATGGCGATCTTTCCGTGGACACGCCGTTGGGATAAACAAGGAATGGACTTGGCCGACTACCCACACTTCAAACGTTGGTTCGAGATGATTGGGAAACGCCCTGCTGTTAAACGCGCTGTTGAGATCTTAACTAACTTGCGCAAGCCCGAGATGGACAAGAAAGATAAAGAGCAGCTCTTTGGTGCTAGCCAATACAAACGCAGAAAGAGTTAAGTATGGAAATACGATCAATCGGTATTATTGGTGCGGGCACGATGGGTAATGGTATTGCTCAAGTGGCTGCCGGCGCAGGTTTTGATGTCATTCTTTTGGATATCAACGATGCTGCCTTAGAAAAAGGTTTAGCGGCATTAAGTAAGAGCTTAGATCGTCTCATCAAGAAAGAATCGACTACCTCAGAGCAAAAAGCACAGACCTTGGCTCGTATTAAGACCACCACACTCTATACCGATCTTGCCGCGGTCTCATTGGTGATTGAAGCGGCGACCGAGAATCAAGCCATTAAAGAAAAGATCTTGGCACAGGTCGATCAGGTGGTGAGTAAAGAAACCATTATTGCTAGCAATACTTCATCGATCTCCATTACACATCTGGGCTCTCTTAACTCAAGGCCTGAGCGTTTTATTGGAATTCATTTCTTTAACCCACCTCCACTCATGGCCTTGCTCGAGGTCATTATGGGTAAGCAAACGAGCCCCGAGACCCTCAAAGCAGTCCTTGCTATGGCGACTAAGATGGGCAAAGAACCCATTACCGTTCAGAGCTCTCCGGGTTTTGTGGTGAACCGCATTCTTCTACCCATGATTAATGAAGCGTTCTTCGTCTTGCATGAGGGTGTTGCGAGTCCTGAAGATATTGATACCGGTATGAAGCTGGGTTGCAATCATCCTATTGGTCCATTGGCCCTTGCTGACCTCATTGGCTTAGATACCTGCTTAGCCATCATGGAGGTATACCAAGCTGAGTTTAAGGATGATAAATATCGTCCATCGCCGCTACTCATTGATCTAGTTGCCAAAGGGCATCTAGGTCGTAAGACCGGCCGCGGTGTTTATGTCTACGAACCCAAATAAATAATATGCAACTACCTTTTGTAATTCGAGCAATGGGTTATGCAGGACTGATTCCATTTGTGGGTCTTGCCTTGAGTGTTCAGTTTGCAGATAGCCCCAATGATTTAATTGCGCTGGAGTCTTTAGTGGCCTATGGCGCAGTGATTGCGTCCTTCTTGGGTGCTTTGCATTGGGGAGCATGCTTTAGAACCATTGGTCAGAACTCACACAATCGCTGGCTCGATCATAGTGTTTGGATCTGGGGAATCATCCCAGCCTTGGTCTCATGGTTGGCAATCCATATCTACATTCCACTCGCACTTCTGCTCTTAGCAATTACCTTGATTGTGCAGCGATTGATTGATCAAAACACCTATCAGAATTACTTTGCCAATGAGGAGACTGCGAATGCTTTCCTCAGGATGCGCACCCACCTTACGGTGGTGGCATCGATCAGTCTATCGTGGGCGGGTGTGGTTACCCTATTGGGGAACTACTAACTGGCTTAATGTTTCTTGTGCGCTGAGGCAATAATCTTCTCGGTATACGCAATGGCAACCGCAGAGATCACAAAGGTCACATGAATTAAGGTTTGCCAGAGTAAAGTCTTCTCATCATACGAGGCCGCATTGATAAAGGTCTTTAGCAAATGAATCGAGGAGATACCGATAATGGCCGTTGCTAATTTGACCTTAAGCACTCCCGCGTTCACATGCGATAACCACTCCGGTTGGTCGGGATGGTGGTGCAACTCAAGTCGAGACACAAAGGTCTCCCAACCACCCACAATCACCATGACCAATAAGTTCGAGATCATGACCACATCAATTAGCCCCAACACGACCAGCATCAGAGCGGTCTCGGTCATGTCCTTATCCTTCATCATGCTGATGAGGTGGACGAGCTCCATCCAGAACTGCCAGACATAAACACCTTGGGCGACGATTAGGCCGATATATAAAGGGGCTTGCAACCAGCGGGACATAAAAATCCAGCGTGGCAAGGGGCGTAATTTTTGTTCAATCTCAAACGGTTTGTTTTCATTCATAGATCAAATTGTAGCCAAATTTATGTAGCCTTGATGACAAATGAGTCTTCTGTATAAAAGTGCGAGAATACTTTGATCATGCCGGGTTTATTTGATTCCAAGCCAATACCACCTCTTGCGGAGGTATTACGTCCGCAGAAGATTGATGAGTTGATTGGTCAGACCCATTTACTCGGTGTTGGTAAACCCCTCTATCTTGCCTTTCAATCGGGTCAACCCCACTCCATGATCTTGTGGGGGCCTCCTGGGGTTGGCAAAACAACGATTGCGAGGTTATCGGCGCAAGCCTTTGCACGCTCATTCATTGCGATCTCAGCGGTCTTAGCGGGTGTCAAAGAAATCCGTGAGGCGATTGAGCAAGCGCGTCATGATATGGCGCAATCTGGCAAGCAAACTATTTTGTTTGTGGATGAGATTCATCGCTTTAATAAGAGCCAACAAGATGCGCTCTTACCCCATCTAGAATCCGGGCTCTTTACCTTGATTGGGGCAACGACTGAGAACCCGTCCTTTGAGGTTAACTCCGCCCTGCTCTCACGCGCTCAGGTCTATGTCTTACAGTCACTTGATCACAATGAGCTCGCCCAACTCTTAGAGCGTGCACGCAAATATGCTTTACCTAATACAGCATTCACCGCCGACGCACTTGAGACCATTGTTGCTTATGCCGATGGAGATGCGCGTCGTTTAATCAATTTGCTTGAGCAACTACAAGGTGCTTTGAGTCCTCCAAATAATCCTGTTACTGAAATTGATACGCGCTTTATTGCCAATACCCTGACTCTGAACGCACGACGTTTTGATAAAGGCGGTGATCAGTTTTACGATCAGATCTCTGCCTTGCATAAATCAGTACGCGGTTCTCATCCAGATGCTGCTCTGTATTGGTTGTGCCGCATGCTCGATGGTGGCGCTGACCCACGCTATCTCGCTAGGCGGATTGTGCGAATGGCTTGGGAAGATATTGGTTTAGCCGATCCACGAGCAATGCAACTAGCCAACGATGCAGCACAGACCTATGAACGCTTAGGCTCGCCTGAGGGTGAGCTAGCTTTAGGACAAGCAGTGGTGTACTTAGCAATCGCCCCAAAGAGTAATGCGAGTTACAAGGCATTTAATGCGGCGCGTGATTTTGTGGCGCAGGATCGCAGTCGTGATGTCCCCATCCATTTACGTAATGCGCCTACGCAACTCATGAAAGAGTTGGGTCATGGTCATGCTTATCGCTATGCGCACGATGAGCCACATGCGTATGCCGCTGGTGAATCTTACTTACCCGAGGGCATGAAGGAACCTCACTGGTATGAACCGGTTGATCACGGTCTTGAAAGCAAGATTGCAGAGCGTATGCGCTTTTTAAAAGAGCTTGACGCCAAGGCTAAAGGTCTTAAGGACTAGCTTTGGGCCTTTAGAAGCAACAAAATTACTATATACTGTATAAATATACAGTATATGAAAACTATCCCTTTTGACCCTAGCGTTCCCAATGTCCTGATGCCGATCGTCAATCGGCTTTGTCGCTTACCCTTGATTGCTGGTCGAGCCCCCGCCGGTTTTCCTTCGCCTGCTGCCGATCATTACGACAAGCGCCTAGATCTCAATGAGCATCTGGTCTTACATCCAGAGGCAACCTTCTTCTTGCGTGTGAAGGGCAACTCCATGATTGGGGCCGGGATCCATGATGGCGATTTATTAGTGGTCGATCGCTCCCTCGAAGCAAATCATGGTCGTGTCGTGATCGCAGTGCTCGATGGTGAGCTCACGGTCAAACGCTTACATCATCAACGGGGCAAGGTGATCTTACGTGCCGATAATCCTGACTACCCTGATATTGCGATCCAAAATGGGCAAGAGTTACAGATTTGGGGTGTGGTTGCCCACGTTGTTCATAAAGTGTGATCATGCGTACCGTGTTTGCATTGGTCGATGGCAATAATTTTTATGTCTCTTGCGAACGGGTATTTAATCCGCGTCTTGAAGGTAAGCCTGTGGTGGTTTTATCCAATAACGACGGCTGTATTGTGGCGCGTAGTCAAGAAGCGCGCGCCTTGGGGATTCGGATGGGAGCACCCTTCTTTGAGGCCAAGCACTTTGTGCAATCACATGGCTTAATTTGGTTAAGCTCTAATTACACCCTGTATGGCGATATGAGCGCGCGTCTCATGGCACTGCTTGGTGAGCTCTCACCCCATCAAGAAATTTATTCTATCGATGAATGCTTCTTAGATTTGAGTGGTATGCGCCTCGATCTAATTGCTCAGGCACAAGCGATGCGCAAGCGTATTAAGCATTACTTGGGTTTACCGACCTGCATTGGTATTGGTCATAGCAAAACCTTAGCAAAGCTCGCTAACCATATTGCCAAGAAGCGTCCTGATTACAAAGGTGTATTTAGTTGGGGGCATTGCAATCGCTTAGAAGAAGATGCCCTCATGAGCAGCATTGAGGTTGGTGAAGTTTGGGGGGTTGGGCGACGTCTCACAATTAAGCTCAATCAACTTGGCATCCACTCGGTCTGTGATCTGAAATACGCCTCCACTAGCCTGATTCGTAAACGCTTTGGGGTGGTCTTAGAACGTACAATCAATGAACTCAATGGCATTAGCTGCCTTGATTTAGAAGAATCTCAAGACGAGCATTTGGTACGTAAGCATCAAATTATCTCTAGCAAGAGCTTTGGTAAGCCTGTGCATCACCTTCCCGAATTACAAGAGGCGGTAGTGAGTTACGTCAGCCGTGCTGCCGAGAAATTACGTCACCAGAAATCCTTCTGCTCGCATCTCTTGGTCTACATCCGCACCAATCCATTTGCACAGCAGTCTGAGCAATACGCCAATAGCGTCACCATTCCCTTAATAACAGGAACGGATGACACACGTCATCTGGCCGAGCTTGCAAGCCTAGGGGTGCAACAAATCTATCGCTCTGGTCATGCGTATAAAAAGGCGGGGGTGATGCTACTAGGGCTCTACCCCGCAGACCAAGCCCAAGCCGATTTATTTTGTGCCAGCCCAGAAAGTGCCCGCTCGCGCTCTGTGATGCAAATCATGGATCGTCTTAATCACACCTATGGCTCCAATACCCTTAGGCTCGCCGGGGCCGGCCTGCGACCACGCTGGACCATGCGCTCTTTGCAGCGTAGCCCTAACTACACGACTGCTTGGAATGAACTGGCGCAGGCACAGGCCAATCGCTAATACAATCAATCATCAGCAACTTACTCAGAAGGAAAGCAATATGCGCAAACTATGGATGAGCCTGGGTCTAGCACTCAGCATCACGACCCTCTCTTCAATCGCTCAGGCGGGTCCTAAGGTAGAGTTCAAGACCAATCAAGGTAATTTTGTGGTGGATCTCGAGTCAGATCGTGCACCAAAGACCGTCAATAACTTTTTAGCTTATGTCAAAAGTGGTTTTTACAATGGGACGGTATTCCATCGCGTGATTAATGGGTTCATGGTGCAAGGTGGCGGGTTCACCACTGATTTAGTACAAAAGCCCACGCAGGCCCCTGTGGTCTCTGAGGCGCAGAATGGTTTAAAGAATCAGAACTATACGATTGCGATGGCCAGAACCTCCGATCCAGACTCAGCGACTGCGCAGTTCTTTATTAATGTCAAAGACAATCCGGGCTTGGATTACCCCAATGCAATGGGAAATGGTTACACCGTTTTTGGTCGGGTTATTTCTGGGCAGCAAACGATTGATAAGATTAAAGGGGTACCCACTGGTATTGCGTCTACGCCACGTGGTCGCATGGCCGATGTTCCCAATACTCCTGTTGTGATTGAATCGGCCACCATCCTGAAATAATCCAGATGGTTCTTCTAGATGATGTGGAGAGTAGCCGACAGCAAGCGACTAGTCGGCTCTATCAACACGTCAAACACGCTTGGCGCGTAGATCATACAAGCGAGCTAGACAACTGTTTTGCAGAAATGCAAACAGCTCTCAGCAACGGGGATTACCTCGTAACTCTGTTCTCTTATGAGTTGGGGTACTACTTTCAGCGCATTGCATGCAAATACAGTGAGCCCCTACCGCTCGTTCGTGCATGGTCGTTTACGGGAGTGCAAAAGTACTCCAAAGAGGAGGTCGATGCTTGGTTAAAAGATGCTCTATCAAAAGAAGATCCGTTGGTTGGGGTGATGAACCTGCGAGATTCAATTACGTCGGAGCATTTCAATCAAGATATTGAGCGCATTCAGGAATGGATCCGTAGCGGTGATACCTATCAAATTAATCACTCATACCGCATTACTGGAGAAGCCTATGGCTCGCCACTGGCGCTTTATGCCCAATTGCGTGAGCGTCAACCTGGTCGTTATGGTGCTTATCTCGACGATGGTCGCGATATCGTGTTATCGCAATCCCCCGAGCTCTTTATTAGGCGTACGAATGGTGTATTTGTAGCGCAACCCATGAAAGGCACTGCCGATGCCCGCCAACATGCAGCGCATGAGCTATCGGATGATCCCAAGAATCAGGCTGAGAACGTGATGATTGTGGATCTCTTACGCAATGATCTGGGGCGTATCGCAGAGCCGGGTAGTGTTGTAGTGCCTGCTCTTTTTGAGGTCAATCGCCATGGCAATGTTTTGCAGATGACCTCTACAGTTCAGGCCAAGGCGCGTCCCCATCTGAGCATGGCTGAGATTTTGCAAGCGGTGTTCCCCTGCGGTTCAGTAACCGGGGCTCCCAAAAAACGCAGTATGGAGATTATTCAGGATCTAGAAGAGACTCCGCGCGCTTGGTATTGTGGAGCGCTGGGCTGGTTTGATCCCAATGGCGACTTTGCTTTGAGCGTTCCCATCCGCACCTTGCAAATGGAGCATGACTCGCATTCGTCTGCATCGCAATTTATTTTGGGTGTAGGTGCTGGTATTACGATTGACTCGGATCCCCGTGCCGAGTATCAAGAATGCAAGATTAAGGCTGCTTTCTTATCCGATTTACCCAGTGGAGCTGGTCTCTTTGAGACCATTCGTTTTAATGCTCAGGAAGGTATAGGGCGTATCGCTCATTATCGTGAGCATTTGGCCCGTCTCTCCCATTCAGCCAAGGTATTGGGCATCCCTCTGAATATGAACGAGGCGTGTGCCTTGTTAGAGCAAACTGCTTTGGCTTTGGATGTAAATACGGTCTACCGTGTTCGTTTAGATCTTGGTCGCTTAGGTGAGCTATCCATCTCCAGCGCTGTCTTGGATGACCTACCATCATCGGTGCAGGTATTTTGGGCCCATCAGATTTTGGAGGGTGTGCCTGATTCTTTCAAAATGCAATCTACTAACCCTTTATTGCTCCACAAAACTACGCAACGCAAGGTGTATGACTTAGCTTGGCAAAAAGCGGTGTCTTTGGGTGGCTTTGATGCCTTGTTTATGAATGAGCGTGGCGAGTTGACCGAAGGGGGTCGCACCAGTATTTTTGTGCGCCCACCAAAATCGGATGAGTGGTTAACACCCCCTCTATCAGCAGGCGTGCTTCCTGGAGTAATGCGTGCAGCAATCTTGCACGATCCATCCCTCAAAGCCCGTGAGGCTAACCTGACTATTGAGGATGTGATCAGCGCCAATGAAATAATGCTAAGTAATGCCTTACGCGGAATGATCAAAGCCCATTTATGAACTACTGCCCCTCTTGCGGTTCGAGCATCGCACTCTTAGTGCCGGCTGATGACACGCGTTTACGGCATGTGTGTTCGCAATGCAAGGAAGTTCACTATCGCAATCCACGTAATGTGGTGGGCACTATCCCCATTTGGGAGAATCAGGTCTTACTCTGTCGGCGCGCCATTGAGCCAAGACATGGCTATTGGACCTTACCAGCAGGCTTTTTAGAAATTGGGGAGAGTACCGAGCATGGCGCAATCCGTGAGACCATGGAAGAAGCTGGCGCCGACGTTGAGATTCGGTCCTTGTTCTCGCTGTTAAATGTCGCTCACGTAGAACAGGTACATCTCTTTTATTTAGCGCAGATGCGTTCACCCCAATTTGCAGCCGGTACAGAAAGCTTAGAGGTTGCGCTCTTCACAGAGGAGACCATTCCTTGGAATGAATTAGCATTCCCGACAGTAAAGCAAACCCTCCAATGGTATTTTGCTGATGCACGTGCTGGGCTCTTAGGCGATCTTGGGGTTCGCTCTTGCGATATTCTGCCGGGCGAACGAATCGGATGATGGTGATAGTCTCTTCATGAGCACGATTCCATGGCTTGGACCAAGCGATCCTTTTCCGAATCCACAGACACAAAGCGATCCCGATCCAGAGGTTCCGGGTCTGCTTGCGGTAAGCGAACGGATCTTTGCAGGTCAGCTTGAGCGCGCATATCGCTCTGGGATCTTTCCTTGGTACTCTGTCCGTCAACCGGTCTTGTGGTGGTCGCCCGACCCCCGGATGACCTTAAATCCAGCTGATCTTAAGATTAGTCATTCGCTCAATAAATCCATCAAGCAGTTTTTAGACGATCCCCAAATGCAATTGCGTGTGGATCATGATTTTAATGGCTTGATGCGAGCCTGTGCGACCACCGAACGCGCGGGTCAAGATGGTACTTGGATCACCCACGAGATTATTGATGCGTACACCGCTCTACATGAGCAAGGTTATGCGCATTGCATCAGTATTGTGAGTCACTCGCAAACGATTGGTGGCTTGTATTGCGTTTGTCTTGGCAAGATGGTCTTTGGAGAATCCATGTTCTCGCGGGTTAAAGATAGTTCCAAGCTCGCTTTAGCAGCCTTATGTGCATGGTGCTACGATCATGGTGTGACCCTAATCGATTGCCAACAAGAAACCGACCATCTCCGTTCCCTCGGTGCTAAACCGATAACCCGGACTGCTTTTTTAGAGCATCTGCACCACGCTGTTGCTCAGAAAGATCCATGGGCTTGGGATTTTGATAAGATCGTTCTCCAGAAATACCTGGTATGAGTCGTATTCAAGAACTCCCCATCATAGCCATACAGTTTTATGCTACGGCGCCCTATCCCTGCAGTTATTTACCCGAACAAATTGCGCGCTCGCAGGTAGCCACCCCTTCACATGCGATTGGTGAGGATGTCTACAGTAATTTAGTGAACGCTGGATTTCGTCGGAGTGGCTTATTTACCTATCGACCGTATTGTGACGATTGCAAAGCATGCATTGCTACGCGCATTCCGGTGCAACACTTTGAGCCCAATCGGAGTCAGCGACGCAGTTGGAAACGTCATTCGGGTTTACAAGCACAAGTTCTGAGTTTGGCACACCATGAAGAGCACTATCGTCTTTACCAAGACTATCAAGCGCAGCGGCATCATGGCAGCCAAATGGAGAACGATAATCAAGAACAGTACATGCAGTTTTTATTACAAAGCCGAGTGAACTCACGCATTGTGGAGTTCCGGGATGGGCCAGACGATCCCCACCCAGGACGTCTTCGCATGGTCAGCATGATCGACGTGGTCGAGCAAGGTATCTCCTCGGTATATACCTTTTACGATGCCAGCATGCCTAACTCCAGTTACGGCACTTACAGCATCTTGTGGCAGATCAATCAAGTTCAGCAACTAGGGCTTCCTTATTTGTATTTGGGTTACTACATCGCACAGAGCCCTAAAATGGCATACAAGGCTAAGTTTGCTCCGATCGAAGGACTAATTGATGATCAATGGCAACTCTTGATGCCGCCAAACCTAGAGCATGATTAATACTTACCCCCTACTTCGCCCGCTGCTGTTCTCGATGGATCCTGAGGCGGCCCATGATTTCTCCTTCGCTCAACTTGATCGTCTAGAACGTTGCGGTCTTTTAAGTCGTTTTATAGATAAGCCACTAATTAAGCCTGTTCATGTATGCGGTATTGCATTTCGTAATCCCGTTGGCCTTGCTGCTGGTCTTGATAAAGACGGCAAGCACATTGATGCCTTAGCGACCCTCGGATTTGGATTTCTCGAGATCGGTACGGTAACGCCAAAGGCGCAGTCCGGCAACCCAAAACCTCGCATGTTTCGTTTGCCTGAGGCAAATGCTCTCATTAATCGCATGGGCTTTAATAATGATGGAGTTGATGCGTGCGTAGAACGTGTGAGGCGTTCACGCTTTTATCAAGAAGGTGGTGTGATTGGTTTAAATATTGGCAAGAACGCCAGCACAACTCTCGAGGATGCCAATCAAGACTATGTCATGTGCATGAAAGCAGTCTATCCAGTTGCCAGTTACATCACGGCCAATATCTCATCCCCTAATACCAAAAACCTACGCGATCTTCAGGGTGAGACTCTATTGCGACAGCTTCTGTCTGCTTTACATCAGGCACGTATCGCACTGTCCGATCAATATGGGGTTCGTAAACCACTCTTCTTAAAAATCGCTCCTGATCTACAGGCCAATGATTTCAAATTCATTGCCGATCTCTTGCTAGAGTTTGAAATTGATGCCGTGATTGCAACCAATACGACCATTAGTCGGGTTGATGTTGCTACTCTTCCCCATGGCAATGAGGCGGGCGGCCTCTCTGGCTCGCCAGTATTGAACTCATCCAATCAGGCCATCCATCACCTTTTTCAGTCATTACAAAATCGGGTTCCCATTATTGGGGTCGGTGGCATTCAATCAGGCAATGATGTCCGGCAGAAGATTGATGCAGGCGCCAGTTTGGTGCAACTCTATACCGGGCTCATTTATAAAGGTCCACAATTAATTAGGGATTGCGTTCGCGTCTTTAATTAGTCTCCCCCGTTTTTTGATTGCACTGGCTAAGGCGCCTATTTTTGGATTAATATATCGTTTCACAATATGCAATAAAGGCGATATTCGCTACAATCTAAAGCATGGATAGCAAAGCAAATAAGAACTCTGGGGAAGCTGGCAAGACCGCCATTCAGGTGGTTGAGCGCATGATGAACTTACTCGATTGCTTGGCCGATCATGAAGAGTCCAGTAGTCTTAAATTACTGTCACAGCAAACTGGTTTGCACCCCTCTACTGCCCACCGCATCCTTAATGATATGGTCGCGTGCCGGCTCGTTGAGCGTGGCGATGGTGGTACCTATAAATTAGGCTTACGTCTTCTAGAGCTAGGTAATTTGGTCAAGGAGCGCTTATCCGTGCGTGAGGCTGCTCAATTGCCCATGCGGGTCTTGCATAAGCTCACTGGAGAAACCGTTAACCTCTCCGTTCGTCAAGGCGATGAAATCGTCTATGTTGATCGTGCCTATAGCGAACGCTCTGGGATGCAGGTAGTTCGTGCAATTGGTGGTCGCGCACCCTTGCACCTCACCTCGGTTGGTAAATTATTTTTAGCGGCTGATGACCCCAACCAGGTCCGCGCATACGCTACTCGTACGGGTCTTGCGGGTCATACGCGCAATAGCATCACGCAAATTGCAAAGCTGGAGAGTGAGTTATCTAGCGTGCGCCATATTGGGCATTCGCGTGATAACGAAGAACTTGAGCTAGGAGTGTGTTGTCTAGCAGCGGGTATTTTGGATGACTCTGGCAAATTAGTTGCGGGTCTCTCCTTAAGCTCACCCACAGATCGGATGCAGGCAGACTGGCTCAAGGCTTTACAAGATACTGCTTTGCAAATCTCCAAAGGTCTGGGCTACAAAGCTCCTCTGGCTATTCCCAAAAAATAGAGTTACATCGTCAGACGACGAATGGGCTTAGGCTCACCAGACTGATAGCTCTCAATCCAATCCTTAACGCGCACTGCGTCTGCAAAACGCGATTGCGTTCCCACGGAGTCTAAGAACACGAGGAGTAATGGCATTCCATTAACCTTGGCCTGCATCACCAAACAACGCCCGGCGGCACTGATAAAGCCGGTTTTCTGTAAACCAATTTCCATATCGCCAGCACGCACCAAGCGGTTGGTGTTTAAGAACACCTGCGGTCTTTTATTAATCACCATGGTCATGTCTGGCCATACTGAGAACTCGCGGATTAATTTGTAGTTATAGGAAGCTATTAGCAGACGGGCCAAGTCCTCGCCGGTAGACACATTACTCGCCAATAATCCCGTGGGGTCTGTAAAGCTCGATTGGGTCATTCCTAAGGCATATGCCTTGTGGTTCATGGCCTCGATAAATGCGGATAAGCCGCCTGGATAATTAGTAGCAAGTAGCTGTGAAGCACGATTCTCAGACGACATAAGAGCTAATAAGAGCGCTTCCTCTCGAGTTAGTTTAGTGCCGAGAGATAAACGCGACTTCGCATAAATTTTGACCTCGGCCTGGGTGATCGTTAAGATCTCATCGAGCGGTGCATTAGAGTCAAGCACCACCATGGCGGTCATTAATTTAGTGATTGAGGCAATCGGCAAACTCACATCGGGGTTCTTCTCAAACAAAACCTCTTTGGTCTGTTGATCAATCACCATCGCCACACTTGACTTCAGACTGAGCTCATCCTGTTGATTACGCAAACCCATTGCGTTGGCAAACGATGGACGATCTGGAACCTCTTTTTTGCTCGTTCCTTTAGGACGATTAACGGTGGTACGAACCTGCTTCGGATTGGCCGACTTTTGTTTCTTGGCCTGCGTGTTTTTGGGGGGTGGTGAAGATTGCGCTGAGGCTGGCTCAATGGCACACAGAGTAATAGACAATGCAGCCAAGATCAAAATACGGAGGGGGAGTTGGGTCCTTCTCTGCCAATCAGATAAATTTGGCACTACTGGCTTAAGCAACACACGCAAAGCTCTCAATCAAAGTCCCGAATTTGAGTACTGACACATCATAATAAAGTTATTGGGTTTTGGGTGAACTATTTTGTTGGTAGTTGACCAAGATCACAGCGGTCATGGTCAAGCCCAGACCGGCAAGCATCATGAGACTCAAAGGCTCATCGAACAAGAGCCAGGCCATTAGTGCCGTAGTGGGTGGTGTCAGATAAAGCAGACTAGTTACTTTCGTGGCGGCGCCCTTACGAATCAGAATAAATAACAAACTAATGGCACCGATCGAGGTTGGTAAGATGCCCCAAAGCAAGGCACCAATCACCGGCGCATTCCAGACAATCTCGCGGGTCTCAAAGAGAAGTGCAACCAGCAGGCATAACAGCGTTGATATAGAGAACTGGATCATAGATCCTGCTCGCAAATCAAATTGGGGGCAGTATTTTTTTTGATAGAGAGTGCCAAAGGTAATCGAGAAAAAGGCAGCGAGTGCAAAGATATAAGCAGCCAAGGGGATGTTCATAAAACTTGTTTTCTCGGCCACGACGAGACCAACACCAGCGATTCCGAGTAGTAGTCCAAACCACTGTTGGTAGCTCACCCGCTCTGCTACCCATGAGGCGCTCCAAGCGGTTAGGATGGGCTGTAGACCCACAATCAATGCAACCAAACCGGCGGTCATTCCCAAACGCACCGCGCTCCACACACCCATCACATAGCCAAACTGTAGAAGCGCACCGGCAATAGCAATATGCATCGTTTGTGAACGATTTGGCCAAATGGGTTTCCAGAACAGGATGATGATGCCCATCACAATGAGTACACCGGTAAAGCGCAAGAACAAGAAAGTGGCAGGCTCCATATAAGGCATACCAAAGCGAGCGATGATAAAGCCCGTGCTCCAGATAAAAACAAAGATAGGCGCCGCTAGGGATTCAAGGGGGAAACGCTCCGACGCTAGACTCATTACTTATCGCTTCAATAAAGATGTCGCAATTGTATGCTGATGCGCAAGCGCGAGCCCAATTGTCTGCGCATGGATCTGAACGGTTTTCTCAATCGGATTGGCATACCCTCCTGCCATTGCTAATGCCATTGCAATTCCTTGCGTGCTAGCAAACTCCAATACTTTGTAATCGCGTAGTGCCATACCCTCTTGGCTAATTTGCAAACGACCTAAACGATCTTCGTAATAGGGATCGGCTCCCGCTAGATAAATTAAGAAATCAATTTTTTGCTCACTTAAGAAGATCAAAGCTTGTTCAAGCGCCTGCATATAAACCGAGTCTGTACTGCCATCAGCTAGAGCAATATCAAGATCACTTACTTCTTTTGCAAAGGGGTAGTTCTTCTCTCCATGAACAGAGACCGTAATCACTGCAGAATCATGCTGCAAAATGGCAGCAGTACCATCGCCCTGGTGCACATCAAGATCTAAGATCCCAATCTTACGTATGCCCCCTGCTTTAGCGCGCGAGTCTTTTAAAAGAACTCGGGCTGCAATGGCAGCGTCATTGAATACACAGAAGCCTGAGCCTTTATTGCGATATGCATGATGGGTGCCGCCGGCCAAATTGGCAGAGATGCCCTCTTCAAGTGCTGCTTTACACGCCGCAATCGTTGCCCCAGCCGAGCGACGCGAGCGCTCAACCATCTTAGGGCTCCAAGGAAAACCAATCTCTTTTTGCTGAGCCTCACTCAAGGTGCCATGGAGCACCTCTTGTATATAACTGGGGTCGTGTGCCAATAAGAGCTCAGAATCCGTGGCGCAGGGAGCCTCTACCAATTCTAGGTTGGGTAAGCCCTCTACCGAGTCGCGCAACATTTTGTACTTCGCCATCGGGAATCGATGACCCTCGGGTAATGGCAATACAAAGTGGTCGCTGTAGAAGGCTTTCAATCGGATTTTCTTGATTTATGATATTTAAGTTATTGATTATATTAGGTTATTTATATTAGCTTTAGGGTTAATAGTATTTGTTGCATTGCAACATAGTTATCGATATAATTCCTATAAGCTGATTCTAAAGATCAGGATCACTACCCTTATCACTCATCGGAGAACACCATGAACTTAACCCCAGAGCAAATCGCTGCTGTACAAAAAGCTAATTTAGAGACCTTGGCAGGTTTAACCAACCAAGCAATCAAAAGCGTTGAGAAATTAGTCGAACTCAATATGCAAATTACTAAGAACAGCCTCAGTGAGAGCATGAGTAATGCCAAAAAGACCCTTGAAGTTCGTGATCTGCAGCAATTGATTGCACAACAAGCAGAGATGGTTCAACCCATGGCTGAGAAGATGATGGCCTATGGACGTGATCTGTATGAGATCGCCCAAGACAATACGGCTGCATTTGCTAAGACTGCTGAAGCTGAAATGGCAGCAGGTCAGAAGAAGCTCCATGCGATGATTGATGACTGGACCAAAAATGCACCAGCCGGTTCTGATGCTGCTGTTCAAATGATGAAACAAGCCATTGCTGCAGCAAACAATAGCTACGAAACAAGCCAAAAGGCAATTAAGCATGCTGTAGAAGTTGCCCAAAGCAATGTACACAACGCTGTTGATACAGTTACCAAAGCTGCTACCAAGGCATCAAAGGCTTCGAAGAAGTAATGTTGCGTTAAGAACTAAATTAGTTCTTTAGACGACAAACCCCGCAATTTGCATTGCGGGGTTTTTTATTGCCTAGCGTTTCTTAGAAGGTGGTAAATCCGTACAGCTACCATGGTGCGCTTCAGCTGCCAAGCCCACCGACTCGCCTAGAGTTGGATGCGGATGAATGGTCTTCCCAATATCAACCGAGTCTGCGCCCATCTCAATAGCAAGACAGACCTCACCAATCAGATCGCCGGCATTAGTGCCCACAATACCGCCACCAATAATGCGATGGGTGCTGGCATCAAAGAGTAACTTAGTAAATCCTTCGTCGCGACCATTCGCTATGGCACGACCACTCGCTGCCCATGGAAACAAGCCCTTCTCATAAGCTATGCCTTGTGCCTTACATTGCTCTTCGGTCAAACCAGCCCAAGCAACCTCAGGATCGGTATACGCAACCGACGGGATTTGTTTTGCATCAAAGTAAGACTTTTGTCCGGCTGCTGCCTCGGCTGCAACATGACCTTCATGTACCGCCTTGTGAGCCAACATGGGTTGACCCACAATATCTCCAATAGCGAAGATGTGATTAATATTAGTGCGCATTTGCTGATCGACTGGAATAAAGCCACGCTCATCCACACTGACACCGGCGGCAGCTGCGTTAATCTTCTTACCATTGGGGGTTCTACCAACAGCCACTAAGACAAGATCATAGAGTTGTGGTGTGGCTGGTGCTTTCTCACCCTCAAAGCTCACTTCGATCCCATTGGGTTTTGCTTCGGCTTTGCTTGCTCGCGTTTTGAGCATGATGTTGTCAAAGCGATGGGCGTTCATTTTCTCCCACACTTTTTCGAAGTCACGATCTGCACCTGCCATTAAGCCATCCATCATCTCAGCAATATCAATGCGCGAGCCGAGAGCGCTATAAACCGTAGCCATCTCTAGACCAATAATCCCGCCACCGATCACTAACATCCGCTTCGGAATGCTCTTGAGGAGTAATGCGCCGGTACTATCCACTACCCGAGGGTCATTTGGCATAAACGGCAGAGCAATTGGTTGACTGCCTGCCGCAATGATCGCTTTCTGAAAACGGATGATTTCTTTCTGACCTGTGAGTTGCTGACCATCACCAGAACTTAAAGACACTTCTACATGATGAGCATCGATCAATCTACCAAGACCGCGCACAACCCCTACCTTGCGCATCTTTGCCATACCAGCAAGACCGCCCGTTAATTTTGCGATCACTCCCTCTTTATGAGAACGCAATAGGTCTAAATTAATTTTGGGTGCACCAAACTCGATACCGTGCTTACCCATCTCCTTCACTTCCTCCATCACCGCGGCGGTATGCAGCAATGCTTTAGATGGAATGCAACCTACATTGAGGCAAACGCCCCCAAGGGTGGCATAGCGCTCTACTAATATTGTTTTAGCTCCAAGGTCTGCGCTCCGAAATGCGGCACTGTAACCACCGGGCCCCGCTCCTAAGACCAAGACCTCACACTCGTGTTGAACCGGTCCTTGATAAGAACCAGCAGGTACTGGGATCGATACAGGTGGCTTGCTTGATGCAGTTGGTGCCGCCGCTACTGGTGCTGTTGCTGGTGCAGGTGCCGAAGGTGAAACGCTAGTGAGTTCAATCTGCGCAATCACAGATCCTTTAGCAACCTTATCCCCAATCTTCACGCTTATACTAATGACCTTGCCAGATTGATCGGCTGGCACTTCCATAGTTGCTTTATCAGACTCAAGAACAACCAAGGCTTGTTCTTTTGTAATCTCATCACCAGGCTTGACCAAGATCTCAATCACTGGGACATCGGTGTAGTCACCAATATCAGGCACCACGATTGTATGCTGACTCATCGCGATCCCCTATAGAACTGCACGACGGAAGTCGGCGAGTAGTTGTGCAATATAGACATTAAAACGTGTAGCCAATGCTCCATCAATCACTCGATGATCTGCTGTCAAAGAGAGCGGGCAAATAAGTCGGGGTGCAAACTCTTTGCCGTTCCACACCGGCTTCATAGCTGCTTTACTAACACCAAGGATTGCGACCTCGGGGGCATTAATGATGGGAGCAAAATAGGTGCCGCCAATACCGCCTAAGGAAGAGATCGTAAAGCTCGCACCTTGCATTTGATCGGGCTTGAGTTTGCCATCTCGCGCTAATGCAGCAAGCTCGGCGGTCTCGCGGGCGATATCAAAGATACCCTTTTGATCCGCATTCCGAATTACAGGAACTACCAACCCGTTCGGGGTATCTGCTGCAAATGCAATATGGAAATACTTTTTCAGTACGAGATCATCTCCATCTAAAGAGGAATTGAACTCTGGGAACTTCTTAAGTGCCGCGACAGACGCTTTGATCAAGAATGCCAGCATGGTGATCTTGCTACCTTGCTTCTCATTCTCTTTATTGGTTTGCACACGGAATGCTTCCAGATCAGTAATGTCTGCATCTTCGTGATAGGTCACTGCTGGGATCATCACCCAATTACGAGCAAGATTGGCGGCAGATAGTTTTTTGATGCGGGAGAGTGCTTGACGCTCGGTCTCCCCAAATTTACTGAAATCCACCTTTGGCCATGGCAAGAGGTTTAGTCCACCCAAACTTCCACCGCTAGTTGCAGCCGGTGCACTAGCGCCACTCATTACCGCCTTAACAAAAGCCTGGACATCGTCTTGCGTAATACGGCCTTTTGGTCCCGTTCCTTTGACACTAGTAATGGTGACGCCTAACTCACGAGCGAACTTGCGTACCGATGGGCTTGCATGACTACCGCTTTGACCTAGCTCTGCTGATGGAGTAGACACGGGTGCAGGGGCGGGTGCTTGAGTTGATACTGGCGCAGCGATCGGTGTTGGCGCTACTGGTATTGGTGCAGGTGCAGGTGTAGGCGCAGGTGCTTGAGTTTTTACAGGTGCTGGGGCCTGCGTTGGTGCAGGTGTATTCGTAGCTGTATTAATAGGCGCCTCAGAACCCTCTAGAAGCAGAACAACACTTCCTTCTGAGATTGAGTCACCAACCTTCACTTTCACTTCTTTCACTACCCCCGAGTGAGAGGATGGCACATCCATCGTTGCTTTATCAGACTCTAGTGTGACGAGCGACTGCTCTTTCTCAATGGTGTCACCTGGTTTGATGTGTACCTCAATCACGGGCACGTCTTTGTAGTCACCAATATCTGGGACCTTGATTTCAATTAGCTGGCTCATGATTCCCTTACACCTTCATTGGATTTGGTTTTTTGGGATCAATCTGATACTTCGCAATTGCCTCAGCTACTTTCTTGCGATCGATCTTGCCATCGTCTGCCAGCGCCTTCAGGGCAGCTACAGTAATCCAGCGACGATCTACTTCAAAGAAGTGACGTAATTGCTCGCGGGTATCTGAACGCCCAAAGCCATCAGTACCCAAGACCTCATAACGACGTCCTAGATTTTGAATCGGTGGCCGGATTTGTTCAGCAAACATCCGCATATAGTCTGTTGCAGCAATCACAGGACCTTTGGTATCTTTTAAGAGGCGCTCTACATGCGAGAGTTTTGGGGTGTTACCTGGGTTCAGCAAATTACTCCGGTTGGTCTCGTTCCAATCGCGTCCTAACTCGTTCATGCTGGGGCAACCCCACAGGTCGGATGCAATCCCCCACTCGGCTTGCAACATCTCTGCAGCAGCGATCACTTCGCGGAAGATCGTACCGCTACCAAGCAGTTGAACTCGTAGTGGGTTATTTGCTTCACCCACGGATTGCAAGCGATACATCCCTTTGATGATGTCTTGCTCTGCACCCTTAGGCATCGCGGGGTGTGAATAGTTCTCGTTCATTAACGTGACGTAGTAATACACATCCTCTTGTTCGGTGAGCATGCGTCGCATTCCATCTTGGATCACGACCGCTAACTCAAAGGCAAAGGTGGGGTCATAGCTAATGCAGTTAGGTACCGCCGATGCCCAAATCTGACTATGTCCATCTTCGTGTTGCAAGCCTTCACCATTGAGTGTGGTGCGACCTGCAGTGCCGCCTAATAAGAACCCGCGGCTACGCATATCGCCTGCAGCCCAAGCAAGATCACCAATACGTTGGAATCCAAACATGGAATAGAAAATATAGAATGGCAACATGGGTACACCATGTGTCGAGTACGATGTCGCTGCGGCAATCCAGTCGCACATACCGCCTGCTTCGTTGATGCCCTCTTGCAAGATCTGACCTGCTTTATCTTCTTTGTAGAACATAAGCTGATCATGATCTTCAGGCGTATAGAGCTGACCGAGTTGGCTCCAGATCCCTAACTGTCTGAACATCCCTTCCATACCAAAGGTACGAGACTCGTCAGGAACAATGGGGACCACGCGTTTGCCGATGGTCTTATCGCGCACAACGGTATTAAGTAGACGCACAAATGCCATGGTGGTGGAGATCTCGCGCCCATCGGTAGTGGCTTCGAGCAACGGTCCGAACGCATCGAGTGCGGGAACCGGCAAGCTCTCCGCTTTCGTTCTACGCTGTGGCAAATAACCACCGAGCTCCATGCGGCGGGTCCGCATGTACTCGAGTTCAGGACTACCTTCAGGGAACTTTACTAAAGGCATCTCTTCCAACTGATCATCGCTCACCGGAATCTCAAAACGATCCCGGAAGCGCACCACATCATCGTGGCTCATTTTTTTAGCTTGGTGAGCAATGTTCATGCCCTCACCTGAGCCTCCCATGCCATACCCTTTGATGGTTTTTGCCAAGATAACGGTCGGTTGACCTTTGTGATTAGCGGCAGAGTGGAATGCAGCGTAGACCTTATGGGGATCATGTCCACCACGGTTTAGGTTCCAAATGTCCTCATCACTCCAATCGGCCACGAGGGCTTTGAGCTCAGGTGTATTAAATACGGTCTCCCGCACATAGGCACCATTCTTCGCCTTCATCGTTTGATACTGTCCATCCACGATCTCAGCTAAGCGCTGCATCAAGATGCCTTTTTTGTCGCGGGCAAAGAGTGCATCCCAATGACCGCCCCACACCACCTTAATGACATTCCAGCCAGAACCACGAAATTCGCTCTCGAGCTCCTGAATAATCTTGCCATTGCCGCGTACTGGACCATCCAAACGTTGCAAGTTGCAGTTCACTACAAAGATGAGGTTATCGAGTTTCTCGCGCCCGGCCATACCGATTGCACCCAGGGACTCGGGTTCATCGGTCTCACCATCGCCTAAGAAGGCCCACACTTTGCGCCCTGCCGTCGTTGCAAGACCTCGATCTTGCAAGTAATGCATGAAACGCGCTTGATAAATAGCCATGATGGGACCAAGACCCATCGATACGGTTGGGAACTGCCAGAAGTCAGGCATGAGCCAAGGATGTGGATAGCTAGAGATCCCCTTGCCATTAACTTCTTGACGGAAATTATTGAGTTGCTCATCGCTAAGACGTCCCAGCATATAAGCACGGGCATACACACCGGGGGCTGAGTGGCCTTGCACAAATATTAGGTCACCACCATGCTGTTCAGAAGGTGCGTGCCAGAAATGGTTGTAGCCAACGTCATACAAGGTGGCTGCCGATTGGAACGAAGAAATGTGTCCGCCTACGTTCGTATCTTTATTAGCACGTAACACCATCGCCATCGCGTTCCAACGCGTGTATGAACGAATGCGATGCTCAATGTTTTGATCACCAGGAATACGTGCTTGGATCTCTACGGGTATCGTATTGATGTATGGGGTCTCTGCATGAAATGGTTGATCCACTCCATTCACCCGTGCATGCGCAATTTGTTGGTCGATCAGAAATGCGGCTCGATCGGTTCCCTCATGCGCAATCACGCCATCTAAGGCCTCAAGCCATTCTTTTGTTTCGATTGGATCAAGATCATTTTGGTTCACTTGACCCGCCATTTGCTCTGGTACAGCTGCCATGGTTTGTCTCCGGTTTTAGTTACGGCAAATTTTGTTTGCCTTATGGTTAATATTTTAAGAATAGGTGTTGAATATGACAATTAATTTTCCACATAACGATAATCTTTTTCGCAATATGGAATTATATTGCAGTGCAAAGCCCTTTATATTAGGGTGTTCAAGAAAAAATAAGACTATTTAAAAGGATCTCTAGCTTGTCCAAGACCAGCACCCTGCAATTAAGACTCGTAGAGGCATTCAAAAGAATGCCTTCGCTACGTCGTTTTATTGGTTCACGCTTGGTCTACACCCCATTATTAGCGATCGTGATTTTTTTGGTGGTGATGGCGATCATTTTGGGCGTCCTTCAAGTTCAGGAGCGTCAACAGCACGAAGGCTCCCTCTTTCGTGAACTGAGTTTAGTAAAGCAGCGTATCCAATTACGCTTTATTAATAATAGCGAGACTTTGCAATCCTTCAGTCGAGATTTGGCTCAAACTGAAAATAATCGTGCAGCACGGGACAAGATATTGAGCCAAGTTCAATCCTTTGTATTAGGCAACCCTGAAATCTTGCAACTCATTTGGCTCAATGACAGTGAATGGCGTCAGTGGATGGTGCCACCACCCAGTCGCAATACCGAATGGTTCGATACCGTGCCACAGGCCAATGAGATTGATCGTGAACTCAAGAGAGCTATATTCCTGAGTCGCGAGACCAACCGGCCTGCTTACAGTCAAGTAATTAGTCTTAATGTTGCAAAAGATGATCCGGTGATGGCAGAACGTCAATCTATCTTTTGGGAGGTCATTACGATCTTCAAGGATGGAGAAGCAAAGGGTGCCCTAGCGGTGCTGTACTCAACCCAAGGGATCTTGCAATACATTATTCCGCCAGAGCTAAAGAGCCAGCATCGCTACTCACTAATTGGTCGTGATAATCGGGTCTTGGCGATTTCATCAGATCGCGACACCCCAACCCGGTCTCTCAGCAATGAAACCAGTCTCGATTTCGGTGCTCTAGGTCCTAATATCACCTTGCGTGTTGACACCTACCCACCGCCGACCGACCTAACCTTTCGGATGCTGCTTGGTGTGGTCATTGGCTTGTCTGCCTTCGTGGTCTGGAGTCTATGGTCTGTTCTCAAACAAATGCAGGTGCGACAACTGACCGAAGCAAACTTGCGGACCGAGAGTAGCTTTCGTCGCGTCTTGGAAGACTCGATGCCTGTTGGTATTCGGGCGCACGATCTAGACAAACGCATCACCTATGTCAATCGTTCGTTCTCAGAGATGACCGGTTGGGCTCAAGAAGAGTTATTGGGTCTTACGCCCCCCTTCCCGTTCTGGCCTGCAGAGCTTCATGAGCAACTGATGCAAAAGATGAGCGGTGCCCTAGACGGTAATCTCAAGAGCGGTATCGAGGGCACGATCATGCGTAAAGATGGCTCGCGGATCTCCACACGGACCTTCATTGCCCCTCTGATTGATGACAAGGGGCAACAATCGGGGTGGGTAACTTCTGTGATTGATATCTCAGAGCCTAAGCGTATTCGGGAAGAATTAAGCGCAACGCAAGAACGGTTCGTGACCGTACTAGAAGGACTAGATGCGGCAGTATCGGTGGTCTCGATTGAAACGGGTGAGCTCTTATTTGCGAATCGATATTACCGCGAGCGCTTTGGTGATACCGCCAAGGGTCATATTGATTTAGCCGGTCATGAGATGGATCCCTCCTCAATCTTTCATTTTGAGGGAGACAATGTGGATGCGTTAGCCGGTCTTCCCGCAATGGCACTGAATCAAACGACTGAAATTGATTCCGAAGAAATCCAGCTTCGGGGCGATACGACCCATTGGTACGAAGTACGGCGACGTTATATCTCTTGGGTTGATGGTCACTTGGCACAACTTCTCATTGCAACCGACATTACCCTCAGAAAAACAACTGAGGATCTAGCGCGCCAACAAGAGGAGCGGATGCAATTTACCAGCCGTCTCACCACCATGGGCGAGATGGCGTCCTCACTAGCACACGAGCTCAATCAGCCTTTATCGGCGATCTCTAATTACTGCATGGGAATTGCCAAGCGTCTTAGCGGTACCAATAACCCACTCTCTTCGGAATTGCTTCCTGCCCTGCAAAAAGCCAGCGATCAGGCTCATCGTGCCGGCACGATTATTCAGCGAATCCGGGGTTTTGTGAAACGGAGTGAGCCACAAAGTAAGCCTTCGAATATCGCCGATATCGTGGCCGATTCGGTTGGTCTAGTGGAATTTGAGGCCAATCGCCATCGACTCAAGATCGTTTCCGAGGTAGCCGGCAATCTTCCGGCGGTTGAACTCGATCCAGTCTTAATCCAACAGGTCTTGGTCAATCTCCTGAAAAACTCCCTAGATAGCCTGCGAGAGGTCTACCCCCTTTCCTCGCGCTGGTCAGCCCCACCCGTCCGAATCACTGCCGATCTTGAGACCAGCACCTTCCCAAGCATGCTTCGTATCCAAGTCACCGATGCGGGCGCTGGAATTGCAGAATCCGTGATCTCTAGGATGTTTGAGCCCTTCTTCAGTACTAAAGAGGATGGGATGGGGATGGGCCTCAATATTTGCCGGTCCATTATTGAGTCTCACCACGGGCGTTTGTGGGCCAAAAATCATACGGATACCGAACATACCCGTTTGGTCG
Source organism: Polynucleobacter sp. UK-FUSCHL-C3 (assembly GCF_040409815.1). Lineage (NCBI taxonomy): Bacteria > Pseudomonadati > Pseudomonadota > Betaproteobacteria > Burkholderiales > Burkholderiaceae > Polynucleobacter > Polynucleobacter sp. UK-FUSCHL-C3. The sequence continues at coordinate 805,835 of NZ_CP099959.1, read as the reverse complement.
GCTGCACCTTTACAATTCTGTTACCTTTGGAATCTGGTCATATATCGAAGTCGTCAATAGGAAATACCGATGAATCTAAGCAATCCACCGAAAACAGTACAAGCTGAAGTTGTCTATGTTGTTGACGACGATGAGGCAGTCCGCGACTCCCTCACTTGGTTATTAGAAAGTAATGGCTACACCGTTCGTTGCCATGCAAGCGCTGAACGTTTTTTGCAGTCTCTCCAAAATACGGACAAGTCCACCATTTCGTGTTTGATCCTCGATGTGCGTATGCCCGGTATGTCGGGTCTTGAGTTACAAGAACGTTTAATCAGCGAAGGCTTGCCGATGCCCATCTCATTTATTACTGGTCATGGTGACGTCTCGATGGCGGTCTCGACCATGAAACGGGGTGCCGTCGATTTTGTGGAGAAGCCCTTCAAAGAGAATGAGCTATGTGCTCTGGTTGAGCGCATGTTAACCAAAGCACGGATTGATTTTGCACAGGCCGATCAACGTAAGAGCACCCAGAGTTTATTGGGCAAGTTAACGGGTCGTGAGCGTCAGGTGCTCGAGCGGATTGTCGCTGGGCGTTTGAATAAACAAATTGCTGATGATTTAAGCATCTCCATTAAGACTGTTGAGGCCCATCGCGCCAATATTATGGAGAAACTCAACGTCAATACCGTTGCCGATCTCCTACGCTTAGCCCTCTCTTAATTAACCCTATGCCTGCACAACTGCTTGATGGCAATCTGCTCTCCAAGAAATTACGGGCTGAGATTGCTACACGCTCAGCGATTCTGACCGCCAAAGGTGTGCGTCCGGGTCTAGCAGTGATTGTGGTGGGCGATGATCCTGCTAGTCAGGTTTATGTTCGTAATAAGGTTAAGGCATGTGAGGATGTTGACTTTCATTCGGTCCTTGAGCGCTATCCAGCCGAACTTGAGGAAGCACAACTGCTTGCTCGCATTGCAACCCTCAATGCCGATCCTAGCATTCATGGAATTTTGGTACAGCTCCCCTTACCTAAACACATCTCTGCCGAGCGTGTTTTAGAGTCGATTGCCTCCGATAAAGATGTCGATGGTTTTCATATTGCTAATGCAGGTGCCTTAATGGTCGGTGCACCACTCTTTAAACCCTGCACCCCTTATGGCTGTATGAAGATGTTGGAGAGTATTGATTATCCTTTGCGGGGCGCCCGTGCAGTGGTTATCGGGGCCTCCAATATCGTGGGTAAGCCAATGGCTATGCTTCTTTTGCAAGCGGGTGCTACGGTGACGATTTGCAATAGTAAGACCAAAGATTTATCAGCTCATACCAAAGAGGCTGATGTTCTGGTAGTTGCTACCGGTAGGCCCAAGATGATTACTGGCAATATGGTGAAGCCTGGTTCAGTGGTGATTGATGTCGGTATTAATCGCCAATCCGATGGCAAGCTGTGTGGTGATGTTGATTTTGATACAGCCAAATATGTTGCAGGCTGGATCACCCCAGTGCCTGGCGGTGTGGGTCCCATGACCATCACCATGCTTCTCATGAACACGCTCGAGGCGGTAGAGCGCAGCATGAAGCCAGCTAGTAAGCTGTCTTAGTAATCGTTTTCTTTAGTGGCCTATCGCCCTCTTCTTGTAGGGGAAACCCGCTTTTCTACATTCTTGTAAGCTAATGGCATGAACGCACTTATCAATACCTCCTCCCCAGATCCCTCCAGCAACCCCCTGCTTTCTTTTGGTCGTGGCATTGCTCAATACGATCAAGTTAAGCCGGAGCAAATTGCTCCTGCGATTGAGTTCTTACTCAGTGGCTGCGAGGCTGCAGTGACCAAGGCCATTGATCCCAAAACGCCTGCTTCATGGAATGATCTAGCAGAGCCTCTAGAGGATGCTACTGAACAATTGGGTCGCTCTTGGGGCGTGGTCTCGCATCTCAATGCAGTGGCTGACACTCCAGAGCTACGCGCTGCTTATGGTGCGATGTTGCCGAAGGTAACCGCCTTCTTTGCTAGCCTAGGACAAAATCTGGAGCTCTATAAGCGCTACAAAGAGATCAAGGCTAGCGCTGAGTTTGCAAAACTTAGCCCTGAACAACAAAAGGTGATCGATAACTCCCTGCGGGATTTTCGTTTGGGCGGCGCTGAACTGGCCGATGATCAGAAACCACGTTTTACTCAGATTCAAGATGAGCAAGCCGCTTTAGCCAAGGCCTTTTCTGATCACGTCTTAGATGCAACGGATTCATTTATCCATCTAGTGAGTAGTCAAGCCGATTTGATTGGTTTACCTGAGGATGCCATTGCGGCGGCAGCAGATACAGCCAAACAGAAAGGTTTAGAAGGTTGGGCATTTACCTTGCATTTCCCTTCGTACTATCCCGTTCAACAATATTCCCAGAACCGCTCATTACGTCGCTTACTCTATGAAGCCTATGTCACGCGTGCTTCTGAGCTAGCTCCGCAATATAGCAAGGGCAATATCGAGTGGGATAACACCCACAATATGATTGAGCAACTGCGTTTGCGTGATGAAGAGGCGCGCATGTTAGGCTTTGATAATTACGCAGCGCTTAGCTTGGCCCCAAAGATGGCGCGTGATGTGAGTGAAGTGGATAGCTTCCTAACTGATTTTGCCAAGCGTGCAAAACCTTTTGCTCAGAAGGATTGGAATGAGCTTCAAGAATTTGCTCGCTCTTTAGGTCTAGTCGACGGAATTGAGCCTTGGGATATGGCTTTTATCTCAGAGAAACTCAAGCATGAGCGTTATGCCTTCTCTGAGAATGAGCTCAAGCAATACTTTCCTTTGCCGAAGGTCTTAGATGGCCTGTTTAAGGTTATTCAGACCCTGTTCTCGGTCAACATTCAGCCCGCCTCCTTGCCAATCTGGCACCCCAGCGTGCAATCTTTTGAGATCCGTAACACCAATAATCAAATCATTGCCTACTTTTATCTTGATCCCTATGCGCGCTCTGGTAAGCGGGGTGGCGCCTGGATGGATGATGCGCGGGGACGTCGTCTTCTTGCCAATGGCGAGATACAGGCGCCTGTCGCCTATCTTGTTTGTAACTTTGCAGCACCGGTTGAGGTCAACGGTCAGCTGCGCCAACCCACAATTACACATGACGATGTCATTACCTTGTTCCATGAAAGTGGGCATGGCCTACATCACCTCTTAACGCAAGTTGGGGCTTTGGGGGTCTCTGGGATTAATGGGGTTGAATGGGATGCTGTTGAGTTACCGAGTCAGTTTATGGAGAACTTCTGTTGGGAGTGGGAGGTACTCCAACAAATGACTGCGCACGTTGATACCGGTTTGCCATTACCGCGTGATCTCTATAACAAGATGTTATCTGCCAAGAACTTTCAGAATGGGTTGACCACTATGCGTCAGTTGGTGTTCTCACTGACGGACTGGAGATTGCATTCTCAATTCGATGCTCAGACTGCGCAGGGGCAAGCGGTCCTTGATCTAGCCCGAGAGATTAATAACCAATTCCATGTGATACCCCAAGCAACTATCTCGCGTTGGCCCAATACCTTTAGTCATATCTTTGCCGGTGGCTATGCTGCTGGCTACTATAGCTATAAATGGGCTGAGGTCCTATCGGCAGATGTCTACTCAGCATTTGAGGAGGCGGCCAAGCAGAAGGGTACGGTCTTGGATGCTGAAACTGGCAAACGATATCGCAAAGAGATTTTAGAGGTTGGTGGTAGCCGTCCTGCGGCGGAGTCTTTTAAAGCATTCCGGGGGAGACCACCACAGATTGATGCTCTGTTGCGTCATGGTGGTTTGGTGTCGCAGGCCTAGCTACTGCTTGATCCAAGCCTTTATTTTATCAATGGTTTGCTGCTCAATGTCATGAAAGCCATGATAAGAAAATGCTTGGCACGCATCACCCGTTGAGCTTCCACCGTCCATGGTAATCAAAGGTGTTTTATACCGCTCATGATTAGATTGGGTACTGGCATAGGTGGTCAAATGGCATGGATCATTTTTATGATGAACCATTAGGTGTCTACTCTTGAACTTGCGTGTATCAAAGCGGGCAATTTGGTTCATGGATGCTGTATGAACGATGCAATCGATCTTACCGTCAAACTTTTCTGCCAATCCCATTGTGGAGTAGGTACTCCGACTGGTTCCCACCATACAGATTTTGGCATTTGGGAAGCGTGTCCCTAAATCATTAATTAAGGCACCCATCCTCTCTGGGCTCTCCGTTGAATTAGTTGAGGCTGTTGCAAATTGCGAATCACAAAACCGGTTCCTAGAACGAATCAGGAAGTTTCCTGCGAAGTCAAATTGCAACTTACCCTCATTATTGATGTGCGGATTGAGAGTACCAGCTCCTCCGGGCATTAAGATTAAAACGTACTGGGGTGATTGATTTTGACTAGTTAAGATGTATGGAACTGTAAATTCATTTGAATACTTCACATTATCAATAAGCTGATCAGTACAGCTTGCATGTAGATACAAACTTGTAAAAGACAAAATAGCAAAGACTATTAATCTCATGAGGCTGCTGTTCAATAGGCAATCTGTGCGATTACCGGCGCATGATCCGATGGTTGCTCCCAGCCTCTAGGAGTCTTATCGATAGTGCTGGCTATACACTTCTCCTTGAGTTCTTTGCTGAGTAGTACATGGTCAATGCGAACTCCCGCATTGCGTCGGAATGCCATCATGCGATAGTCCCACCAGCTATAGGTCTTGGGTGCTTGTTCAAAGAGTCTGAAAGAGTCATGCAGTCCCAATTGAATCAAATTCTGGAACTGCTCTCGCTCTTGGGGTGATACTAGATTTTGTCCTTCCCAGGCCTTAGGGTCATGCACATCTTGATCTTCGGGGGCGATATTAAAGTCTCCCAAGAGTGCTAGACGTGGATAGGTTTTCAGCTCGGTGGCGAGCCATGTTCTGAGAGCATGAAGCCAATTAAGTTTATAAACAAACTTATCACTAGCCGGATCTTGACCGTTTGGGAAATAAGCCGAGATTACGCGCATCGGTGGCATCTCTTTAAAACAAACGATAGCAGCAAGGATGCGTTGTTGCTCATCGGCAAAGTTGGGGATGTTCTTATTGACTTGTAAGAATGCAGTTTCTGGGTCACATGCTAAGGAGGTCAAGGCGCTCTTACGCAAAATGATGGATACCCCGTTATAGGTTTTTTGACCATTACTAATGCTAATGTACCCTGCCGCCTCAAGCTCACGATGGGGATACTTATCATCTGTCAGCTTGAGCTCTTGCAAGCACAGCGCATCAATCGGGTTTTGTGCTTTTGCCTGACTCTCTAGCCACTGAATAACGTGCGGTAGACGCACCTTGATGGAATTAACATTCCAGGCTGCTATGCGGATTGATTTTTGAGCGGGCATGACAAGATTGTAATTGCCATACCCGGTCCGGATACTTATACGTCGATTTGGAGCTCTTGTAACTTACGGGTAATGGTATTGCGACCAATACCCAGGCGGGTAGCCGCTTCTACCTTGCGACCACGGGTTACTTCCAATGCAGCCATCAAGACCGACTTCTCAAAGCGAGCCAAGAGAGAATCAAATACTTCTTGATCGTTGTCTTGTAGCATTTTTACTGCCAAGCGGTTAAGGTTTCCTTCCCACTCAGTTCCAGTTCGCGATGGGCTAACACCCTCAACGATTGGAATGGTCGCAGTACTTGGAGCGGCATTGGAACTGGCAACGGGCGTATTGGCTGATAGCAATAGATCTTCTGGGAGATCATTAACTCCGACAACTGTGGAAGGTGACATCACGGTCATCCAATGGCATAGGTTCTCAAGCTGACGCACATTACCAGGGAAACTCATTTGACCAATGACCTTGAGCGCTTCATCAGATAAACGTTTGGCCTCTACACCCAAAGACTTTGCACTCGACACCATAAAATGACGTGCTAGCGCGGGGATATCATCGGCACGCTCTCGTAACGCAGGCAAGCGAATCCGAATCACATTCAAGCGATGGAGCAGATCTTCTCTAAAGAGACCTTGGGCAACACGAGCCTCTAGATTTTGATGCGTGGCTGCGATGATACGCACATTCGATCGAATTGGATCATGACCGCCCACTCGGTAGTAATGTCCATCGGATAGCACTCTTAAGAGACGTGTTTGCAGATCAAACGGCATATCGCCGATCTCGTCTAAAAATAAGGTACCGCCTTCGGCTTGCTCAAAGCGACCACGACGCAGTGCTTGTGCCCCAGTAAAGGCCCCACGTTCATGCCCAAAGAGTTCTGACTCCAATAGATCTTTTGGAATGGCTGCGGTATTCAAAGCGATGAATGGGCCCTTCGCACGTGGGCTGTGTTTATGCAAGGCATGCGCTACCAACTCTTTACCAGTTCCAGACTCACCAGTGATGAGAACAGTTACTTGGGATTGTGAGAGACGACCGATTGCCCGAAATACCTCTTGCATCGCAGGTGCCTGCCCAATAATCTCAGGGGCTTCTTGTAACCAGGCGGCGGATTCTTTGGAAGGAGCCTGAGTGCGCTTACCCTCTCCAATTGCACGGTGGATTAATTCGACAGCCTTATCGATATCAAATGGTTTGGTCAGGTACTCAAATGCACCGCCCTGAAACGATGACACCGCCGACTCCAGATCAGAATAGGCGGTCATGATGATGACCGGTAAGTTGGGATGGCTGGCCTTCACGTGTTGCAGGAGATCAAGACCGTTACCGCGGGGCATCCGAATATCCGAGATTAATACTTCAGGAGACTCTTTTTCAAGGGCATTGAGCACATCATTGGGATTGCTAAAGCTGCGGTGCGGGATCTTCTCACGACTCAGCGCTTTCTCAAGCACCCACCGAATTGACTGATCATCGTCAACAATCCAAATTGGTTTCATCATTGCGCCATCTCCTGCTTCCGATAAGGAATCTGTATATGAAAATCCGTATAACCAGGACGACTCTCGCAAGCGATAAATCCCTGGTGTTGCTGCACAAAAGTCTGTGCCAGCGTTAGTCCCAAGCCACTGCCGCCCTCCCTGCCTGACACCAATGGAAAAAATATGCGCTCACGAATCTCATCCGGAATACCCGGTCCGTTATCAATTACATGCAAATCTAATGCCAACTTGTGTCGTTGCTTTGCAATCGTGACCGAACGAGCCACTCGCGTGCGCAGTTCAATCTGGGCTGTGCCTCTGCGAATCTCATCACCAAGAGCTTGTGCGGCGTTATGCACAATATTCAGTACCGCCTGAATTAATTGCTCTTGATCCCCCAAAATATCAGGCAAGCTGGTGTCATAGTTACGAATGATCTTCAAGCCCTGAGGGAACTCAGCCAAGACCAAGCTCCGAATCCGTTCCAAGACCTCATGAATATTTAATGGATCCATCGCGTGTGCTTTGCGATGAGGGGCAAGCAATCGATCTACCAAGGTCTGCAAACGATCAGACTCTTTAATAATGACCTGGGTGTACTCCCGTAGTCCCTTCTCAGGTAACTCAAACTCCAGGAGTTGTGCCGCCCCCCGAATCCCCCCCAGAGGGTTCTTGATCTCATGGGCTAGATTACGCATGAGTTGCTTATTAGCCTCAACCTGATGGGAGACCCGCTCATCACGCTCGCTCTTGAGTTGCTGATCAATCGGGAACCACTCCATCATCATCAGAGTGGGGTCCTCAAGCATGGCAATCACCACATGGACTGCAAGGGGCTCGCGATAAATTTTTCCGGGGACAGAATACAAGACGAGTTCTTGACGCTGGGCTACCGCCCGACCAGCATACACCTCATCAATCATATGATTGAGCGCTTGGTTCTCGCCAAACAGGTCGTAGAGGGTATGACCACGTAGGCTCTTCCGAGAAAGGTCCAAAGCTGCTTCTGCTGCAGCGTTGGCATAGACTAAATCTTTAGTCACACCAATAAATACCAATACGGAGTTTGGCATTTGATCCAACATGCTTGAAACAAAAGGGGCGGCCGGTGTAGTGACAGCAGCAGCCCCTTTACTTAATGGATTACGCAACATGGAGCGCGCAACCTGATTAAGAAATTACAGCGAGTAGTACATATCAAACTCGATAGGGTGCGTGGTCATTCTGAACTTGGTTACTTCTTCCATCTTCAGATCGATATACGCATCCAACATCGAATTTGTAAATACTCCACCGCGGGTTAAGAACTCGCGATCCTTATCCAAGCACTCCAAGGCTTGATCCAAGCTATGGCATACGGTTGGGATCTTTGCATCCTCTTCAGGAGGCAGGTCATAGAGGTTCTTATCTGCGGCCTCACCCGGATGAATCTTGTTCTGCACGCCATCCAAGCCAGCCATTAACAAGGCTGAGAACGCCAAGTATGGGTTTGCTAATGGGTCAGGGAAGCGGGTCTCAATCCGGCGTCCTTTTGGATTTGAAACGTATGGAATCCGAATGGAGGCAGAACGGTTACGGGCAGAGTAAGCCAACTTGACAGGAGCCTCAAAGCCAGGAACCAAACGCTTATAGGAGTTAGTACCAGGGTTGGTAATCGCGTTTAATGCACGGGCGTGCTTAATGATGCCGCCGATGTAATAGAGTGCAAACTCTGACAAACCAGAGTAGCCATTACCTGCAAACAAGTTCTCGCCATTCTTCCAAACCGATTGGTGAACGTGCATACCAGAGCCGTTATCGCCGACAACAGGCTTAGGCATAAACGTTGCAGTTTTGCCATAGGCATGGGCTACGTTTTGCACAACATACTTCTGCCAAATGGTCCAGTCAGCGCGTTGTACGAGGGTACTAAACTTCGTACCCAATTCGTTTTGACCTTGTCCAGCCACTTCATGATGATGCACTTCCACTGGAATACCTAATGACTCCAGAATCAGACACATCTCTGAACGCATATCTTGGAATGTATCGACAGGAGCAACTGGGAAGTAACCGCCCTTCTTGCCTGGACGATGACCTGTATTACCACCTTCAATATCAGCACCCGATGACCATGGAGCCTCTTCCGAATGGATCTTCACCGAGCAGCCTTGCATATCCACATTCCACTGCACGCCATCAAAGACAAAGAACTCTGGCTCTGGGCCAAAGTAAGCAGCATCACCTAAACCCGAGCTCTTCAAATACGCTTCAGCGCGCTTAGCGATTGAACGGGGATCGCGATCGTAGCCTTTACCATCAGATGGCTCAATCACATCACACGTGATAACCAAGGTGGGCTCTTCATAAAATGGATCCACATACGCTGCAGTTGGGTCTGGCATGAGCAACATGTCAGAAGCTTCGATACCCTTCCAACCAGCAATCGATGAGCCATCAAAAGCGTGACCGCTCTCAAATTTATCTTCATTAAATGCAGAGATTGGTACTGAGACGTGCTGCTCTTTACCTTTGGTATCTACAAAGCGGAAGTCAACGAAGGTGCATTCCTTCTCTTTAACTAGTTTCATTACGTCTGCGACAGTTTTTGTCATGCAACTCTCCTCTATGAATGAAGTAATTTGGAACTCAAGCGACTGGGGATTAATCAAGCCAACAACGGATTTAAATCATGAAGGTAATTTACTCGTGCACAGAAGCACTATTTAGTTATTTTGCACTATTTTAGTGAAAAAAGTGCTTATTTAGATATTTATGCACCTATTAAGTGCAAATAAGATGATTTATTGGTGAATATAAACCTCAAAGCCTAGGTCAGCCGTCCCCTGTTTAAGCTTCTCAAGGGCCTGGGGAACCAAATGCGCCTCCCCTTTTACCCCTAACTCAATATGACGTTTAGCAAACACACCACCCCGACTTGGATCGCCGACCGAAGGCAAACTAAAGACCTTCAAGCCTTGGAACTCATGCTCAACTGTCTCCATCAAAGGAGTTAGGGTGGACTCAATACCACTGGGAACAATAAAACTTTGCTCCAGCCAATTGCTCTGATGGAATAAATCTGCGTAGTGATGATCGAGGCACCACGCCATCATCGGCCCCGCCATCACCGGAAATCCCGGTACAAAGTGATGTTCAGCAATCCTAAATCCAGGAATTTGGTTATACGAGTTCGGAATAATCTCGCTGCCGACCGGGAACTCTCCCATCTTGAATCGATGTTGATTCTCTGGACGATTGAAATCCGCTTTGATGGGATCACCTTCAGCACTGGTCACAATCCGCGCCGTAATCAGCTCTTTAGCTTGTGGGTGTAGCGCCAGTTGCAAGCCCAATGCATTCGCTGCTGCAGCTCGTGTGTGATCATCCGGTGTTGCACCAATCCCACCCGTACTAAAGACCACATCGCCACTCGCAAAGCTTTGCTTAAGGGTGTCGATAATTTGCTCAGGGTCATCCGCTACATAGCGGGCCCATGACAAACTTAATCCTCGCTCAGAGAGTAACTCAATCATCTTCGCTAGATGTTTGTCTTGACGACGTCCAGACAAAATCTCATCGCCGATCACGATCAACCCAAAGCGACGACTCTCATTCTTAGCCATCGATTACCCCAGAATTTGTAGAGCCCGCTTGATTGGTAATGATATTTGCAGTGGTATCAATCGTTTTAGCCTCTTCACGAGCATGCTGTGCATCCCTCAACTGCTTTAAGGCATTTAATAAATAATGACTAAACCACAAGGCTGCAAAGATAAATATTAAGGAATAAATCCACAATGCTATAAAGGAGACGAAGGGGAAGAGAACTAAAGCAAGCGCAGAGGTGGCCCAAAAGAAAGTGGGTACAGCACCAAACATCCCTGCAACCACACCCATACCTAATAGAGTCCAACGATGAGTCTCTAACAGTTGCTCGCGCTCCAAAGAACTCGCATGATTTGCTAAGACGTCATAAGACATCAAACGCATGGTCAACCATCCCCATAAGAGTGGGGGAAAGATTGCTACTAAAGGTGGAATCCACCAAACTGGCAACGTTAGCAAAACCAGTGCTAAGCAAATCAACGCGGACCACAGGGTATAGAAAAAACTACCCATAAAACTGCCGCCCTGTAAACGCTCTAGATCCTTATAGGCTCCCTGCTTCACCACACTCTCAACCACCGCAGGGACAGTGGAGAACGCAATAAATACCAATAAGCTAATGGCGATCACCGGAATCAATAACATCACCAAGAACAATGGGGCAATCCAAGCGCGCGCTTCGTCAAAGCCGACCATCTCCAACGCATTCTGAATCCAGCTTGTAAAGATCGATGCGGTAAGGAAAGTTCTTAATAACTCCAGAGCGGGAGACCAAATGAGCCAAATGACACAACCCCAAAATATCGACACAATCAGAAAAGGTCTAAAGCTAAGCCATAGCATCTTGGGATGCATAGTGCCAACCAATGCTAAGCCGAGTGAACGAATGACCTCTCCCATCATCACACCGTCTGTTTTAGCCTTGCCTCAATGCACTTCATTGGATTGATGAACCTGTGAACGCGAGGTAAATAGTTGCTGAAGAGAATGGCGCAAGCCCTGCCATTGCTGCACAAGTAGATTATTCGAGACAGTTAAGTTTCGTACGCCTGTTGGGTAGGCTTTATCGACAAACACTGCTGTACCAAAAGCGATATCCCACCACGGAAAAAGTACTCCAAAATTACAGCCCCCTAAGACCCCTGGCTTTCCGGGTGCATCGTGCCCAAAGCCCACCGCATGATGATAACGATGGAATAAAGGAGAAACGATGAGGTAGCGAGCCCACCCTAAGTGAACCTTGAGATTAGCGTGTTGCCAACTTTGTATGAGTTGGCTGATCACGACCAAGAAAATAAATTGTCCGGGGGGTACACCAAATAGCAAAGCAAAGAAGGCGAAGACTATTGCACGCATCACATCGTCAAGCAGGTGATTACGATCATCAGACCATGCGGTCATCGTTGTTTGGCTGTGATGCAAAGCATGCAATTGCCACCACCAATGAATACGATGAGAGGCGCGGTGATAGAGGTAATCAATGAAATCGAGGAGGATGAGATAAATGAAGAAACTAACGATGGGGATCGATGTAAATCCAGGAACCCAGTTTTCAACAATCAATCGCTCAAAGCGGATATCGTGCAAGAGGGATGAGATCTGAAAAAAGATTCCGGCAAAGAGCAGGAAGAATATGCCATGAAATACTCCCAGTCGATGAATCAGGGTATAGAGCATATCGATACGCACATTCGGAGCAGAGTTTTTTTGTTGCTCCGCAGGCCAGAACTTTTCCCAGGTTCTAAAGATCACAGCAATGATCAGCAATTGAATGCATCCCGATAGAAACCATTCGGTACCATCGAAGACATCTTCGGCCCAGGCCATCCAGCCCATTGCAAATAAGATAGGTTCCACGACATGGGCATAGAGCATGCCATGCAGGGAACTATAGGCTTCTTGAATTTGTTCTAGAAAGCGCATCCCTCTATTATCGTCAATTTGGTATCAGAGCGAAGCAAAAGCCGCGTTTTTTCCAGTTCTCGATCAGGGGCTCAAGAACCGCTGGGGCCCAGGGGTCCTCTCTAGACCAGATCCCCAAATGGGCGATGGCAATATCACCATTCTTTAGACCCTTACTGGCCTTGTCGAGCAAAGCCGCATTGGGATAGCGTTTGGAGTCTAGTTCGTCCCCTAAAAAGCCACTCGCTGACCAGCCAATATGCTTGTAACCACATTGCTCACCCATAGCAATTAAGCGCTCGGAGGTTTTTCCCCCTGGAGCTCGCCAAATAGGATCAATAGGTTTGCCTGTGAGCTCCTGAAAACGCTGACTCACTCGTTTAATTTCTGTGCAGAGTTCGGCCGGATTAAAACGGATTGCTTTACCCGCATTGTTTCCAAACTGAGGTCTCAGAATGACATCAGACTCACCAACATCTTTTACCCAGTAACTATGGTCATAGGTGTGGCTACCAAAACGATGGCCTTCTTTAACCCGCTCTTGCCAATAGCTTTTCCAAGAATCGTCCATGGAGTAACCGCCCTGCCTGGTCTTCTCATTGGCTAAAAAGAAGGTGGCCTTGATCTTGTTTTGTTGCAATACCTGAGCAATATATTGAGCTACGGCCATATTGCCGGTATCAAAGGTTAGGTAAGCAGTTTTAGTACACGATGCGCTTTGTGCAAAGGCAGGAAGTGTTCCAACGATACTGAGCAGTGTAATGAGAGATCGGAGACTCACTCGCATCATGCTCATGGGCTACTCCCAACTGGCTCGAGGATAGAAGAACACACCATGCGGTGAGCGCCCCACTGGAATCACATCAATCAACTTCATAGAGGGCACATCGATCACCCCTACTTTTTTAGAGAAGCGCAGTGTGACCCACAATGTTTTGCCATCGGGTGTGAGTTCCATATCGTCAGGACCTGCTGGTAGGCCAGTAATATCGCCCACCTTCTCCAGAGTTTGCATATTGAGCAAACTAATAGTGGATGCAACACGATTCGTTACAAAGACATGCTTCTTATCACCTAAGGGTCGGAAGTTATGTGCTCCATTGGCGGTCTTAATCCGCTTAATCTCTTTCCGATTACGCCAATCAATCACTTGCACATAATCAGCGCCGGTAATCCCCACGAGTAGATACTGATCTTTAGGGGTCATCCACAAACCCGCAGGCACCGGACCAGTGGGCATACGCCATATGATCACCTGTTTCTCTAGATCAATCGCGACTACCTCAGCAGAATCTTGCAAGGTCACAAAGGCAAGCTTGCTATCCGATGTAAATGCAATATGGCTTGGAGTCTTTGCGGCTGGAATGGATTTGGCTAGTTTGAACTCAGCCCCATTGGCGGCATACACATCCACACGGTCTAAGCGATTAGCAGCAGTCACAAACCATTTATTGTTTGGAGAATATCCAATTTGGTAAGGATCAATAATTTTTGGGATACGCCCAGTCATGTCGCCAGTGATGGGGTTTAATAAAACAATATCGTCCCCAGCGGCATTTGCAACAAGGAGGGTTTTCTCGTCCGGGGTCATCATCAAATGATGCGGCTCTTTACCCACATGGAAGGTCTTGGTGACCTTGCGGCTTGCCATATCAATCAGGCTGACAGTTGCTTCTCCAGAGTTCAGAATAATCGCAAGCTTTGGCTCTGCAGCAAATACCAATACCGGTTGAAGTAAGAGTAAAGCGCTAATAAGAGAGATGAGACGGGATTTTAGTAAATAGGACATAGCGTGATTGTAAGGCCCGCTTCGCTTTGATGAGTATTGCTCATAAGCCTAAAGGCAATAGGTTTATTGTTTTATTGGGGTACTAACGCAGACTGGCCAATACCTTCTCGAGGCGCTTCACCGACATGGGGGTTGGGGTTCTTAACTCTTGAGCGAATAAGGCTACCCTGAGCTCCTCAAGCTGCCAACGGAAATCTTTGATTCGGGGATCCTGTTCAAGCTGATAGTGGCCAGAACCTTTTGCACCTTGGCGCATTTTTTGCCATGGCCTTGCCAAGGACTCCCAATCTTTTTGGCATTGCGCATCCCGCGCCGGGTTGCTGCGAAGTTTTTCAATACGCAGGCTAATGGCTTTCAGATAACGAGGTAGATGCACTAATTGCTCATAGGGCGTTTTCCCTAAAAATTGCGCATGCACAAGCCCTTGTAATTGCTGGCGGATATCTTCGTGAGCACTACTAGACAGCGCCTTAGCGCTAGCTAATTTTTTACTAAGCTCCGCATGCTCTTCGAGGGTTCGTAGTACATGCTTAGCAATCTCTCCGGCAATTAAGACAAAGCGAGGCTTACCCTTTTGTAAAGATTCTTCAAACTCTGCTTTTGTACTTGCTAAGCCGTCTTGCATAAAGGCCCGCTCGATAGCCATCATCACTATCTCTTCAATCAATGCCTCAACCGATCCTAATTGCATAAAGAGTAGGCCAATATCGCGAGCACCGGGCAGTTGTTTATGAAGCGCTTTGACGTTCTCTCTGAGGACCAAAGCATACAGTCGTTTTAAGCCTAGGCGATGGATTTGTTTAGCCTCTTGGGGATCATCAAAGACCTCAAGATCAACCGCTGTTTTGCAATCCACAATTGCGGGATACCCAAAAAGAGTTTGGCCACCTTTGGCAATCTCTAAGGTCTCGGGCAAATCGCCAAACTCCCAGTGCTGATAAGACCCTGTTTCAATCGCCCTGCTCGGACTTACTTTGCCTACCTCGCTTTGCTTAGTTTGACCTTGACTCTCCTGGTCGCTTCCATCATCGCTTGCGTTCATACTTTTTTGTGCGAGGCTCTGAAAAACCTCTCTAGCAATGGATCCAAACTCCGTGCGTAACTTCACTAAATTCCGCTCCAGGTCCATTTGTCTGCCGTGCTCATCAAGCAAGCGAAAGTTCATAAGACAATGGGCTGGCAGGGTCTCTGGTCTAAAGTCGGCCCGCTTGATATCGATTGCTTTACTCTCCCGCAGATACCGAATCAAGCTGTCTATTAAATCCCCTTGCCCAAATTGTTCTTGATCTACAGCGTGCTGTACAAATTGTTTAGCATGCTCTGCAAGGGGTATGTAATGACGTCTTAGTTTCTGGGGAAGTGATTTAAGAAGGAGTTGCACCTTCTCATCACACAGACCCGGTACCAGCCATTCTGCTTTGAGTGGATCAACCTGATTTAAGACGCTCAAGGGTACTATCAGAGTAACGCCATCTTTAGGACTGCCGGGCTCAAAGTGATAGGCGGTCTTTAGCTCAATGCCGTTCATCTTGATAACTTTGGGGTAACGATCTGCCGTAATCCCAGCAGCCTCATGGCGCATCAGATCATTCTTTTGTAAGCGCAGTGCGTGATCTTTTTGCTCAGTATCGGATCGATCGCGTTCTAACCAAGCCTGTAGGGTCGAGCGACTATAGATCGCCTTGTCGAGTTGTTGGGCATAGAAGGCGAAGAGTAGCTCATCGTCTACCAACACATCGGGGCGGCGTGAGCGATGCTCAAGGGCCTCTATCTCACGAATCAGTTGCCGGTTATGCCAGAAGAATGCAAATAATTTGCCATAGCGTTTTTTGGCTTCGGCTTGGGTCTCTTTCTCAAGAGCAGGTGTATCGACCTTGCCAAAGAGCTCGCCCTCAACCAATGCCTTTTGTATAAACAACTGATGGGCCTCGAGGGGGTCATGCGGTGCATACGCAACACGGCGGCCATGATAGATCGGTAAGCCATAAAGTGTGGCGCGCTCATAGGCCATTACTTCGCCACTTTGTTTATCCCAGAAGGGATCGCTCAGCGTCTTGATGAGTCGGTGCTTGGCTACTTTCTCGACCCACTGGGGCTCGATCTTGGCTAAGGTTCTTGCATACAAACGACTGGTCTCCTGAATCTCACCAGCTACAAACCATGCGCCTACCTTTTTACCAAGACTCGATCCGGGCCAGAGATGCAAGCGGATTCCTCTTGCGCCCATGTAGTTAGCAGTCTTTTGTGAACGGCTGGTGGAGTCTTCTTCATCCCGCTTGGCAATATGGCCCAATAGTCCTGTTAATAATGCCGTATGGACTTGCTCATAGGTGGCAGGTGTTTGATTGTCTTTCCAAGCCTTTTCAGCAAGAAGCACATGCAGTTGACCATGCACATCACGCCATTCACGCAATCGTCTGGGTGATAAAAACTTACTACGGCAGAGGTTCTCGAGTTGTCGATTGCTTTGCTTATGGGTCAGCGCATCTTGATACCAGATCCAGAGCTTAATGAATCCCAGAAACTCGGAGCGCTCATCGGCAAAGAGCTGATGGGCTTGGTCTGCGGCACTTGCCATCTCCATGGGACGCTCACGGGGGTCTTGGCAGGCCATCGCCGATGCAATGATGGTGAGTTCCTTGAGCGCATGCTGATCCTTGGCGGCTAGCAAGATACGGGCAATCCGCGGGTCTAGGGGAAGATCTGCTAACTCTATTCCAATACCTGTCAGTTGCAGTGCGACACCGCCTTGATTGCTTTCTTCTTGAATCTCAATCGCACCGAGCTCTTCAAGTAATTGCATGCCATCAGCAATCGCGCGTCCGAGTGGTTTATCGATGAAGGGGAATTGATTAACCGGTGGCAAACGCAGAGATGCCATACGAAGAATCACTGATGCTAATGAGCTCCTGAGGATCTCAGGGTCTGTGTAAGCAGGCCTTGCTTTGTAATCCTCTTCACTATAAAGACGAATACAAATACCATCGGATACTCGTCCACAACGACCTGCACGTTGATTGGCAGCTGCTTGGGAGATAGGCTCTATTTGCAATTGCTCTACTTTATTGCGATACGAATAGCGCTTAACCCGTGCTAAGCCAGTATCAATCACATACCGAATGTTCGGTACGGTGAGCGAGGTCTCGGCCACATTGGTAGCTAAGATGATCCGACGGCCATTGCCTTTCTGAAACACGCGTTCTTGCTCACTGACGGCTTGGCGTGCAAATAGACTTAATAGCTCAGGATGAAAACGTTGCAATACGGGGTCCTTACGCAACGCTTCAGCACAATCCCGAATCTCGCGTTCACCTGGCAGAAAGACCAACACATCCCCTGCTCCACTGGCCCCTTCACGCCAGACATCACCAATTGCTTTACAAACTCCTTCCGTAATCTCGAGGGCCTCTTTTTTGTTCTCCTGCTCCAGTGGTAAATAGCGTTGCTCAACTGGATAGAGTCGGCCGCTCACCTCAATCACTGGTGCGCTCTTACCATTTATAGCAAAGTGATTTGCAAAGCGCTCTGCATCAATGGTTGCAGAAGTGATGATGATCTTGAGATCCTTCCGCTTGTCGATCAACTGTCGTAAGTAACCCAAGAGGAAATCAATATTAAGGCTGCGCTCATGGGCCTCATCGATGATGATGGTGTCGTACATCTTTAAGAGCGGATCTCTTTGGGTCTCGGCCAACAATATTCCGTCGGTCATGAGTTTGATCGAGGCACTGGGGCTGGTGTGATCCGCAAAGCGGACCTGATAACCCACATCCTGCCCGATGGGCGAACCTAGCTCTTGCGCAATCCGTTTGGCGGTGCTTGTGGCGGCAATACGACGGGGTTGGGTGTGCCCAATCAAACCGCCTTGATGGATACGTCCTCGACCCAGAGCAAGACAAATCTTTGGTAATTGCGTTGTTTTACCCGAACCCGTTTCACCACAGACAATGATCACAGGGCTTGCCAGAAAGGCTTTTGCGATCGTATCGCGTTGACCCGAGACCGGTAAGGCTTCTGGAAACGCAATCTCTTTTCCGTGAAGAGGATGCCAGATCACTTCGCAAGGCGAGCTCATTGGGGCCTCATGGGGCATAGAAGGTTGAACTCCCTTCCATAATTTATTTGGTATCTAAGCGCTTGCACCCTATAATTTTCTCATTATGTCTACTTCCCCAGCCAATCCCTCCACAAATCCTAGCTTCCCCTTTGTGGGCTGGCTTCGTGAAGTTGCGCCTTATATCCATGCTTTTCGGGAAAAGACCTTCGTCATCGCTTTTGCGGGAGAGTTGGCTCAAGACTTTGATCAACTTGAGAACCTGATTGAAGACATCGCCATGTTGCATGCCATGGGCATGCGGATTATCTTGGTGCATGGGATTCGGCCGCAGATTGATGAGCAACTTTCCTTACGCAAGATCAAGAGCAAGTTTGGTAAGGGCCATATGAGTAGCTATCGGATTACCGATGCCGCTGCGCTGGAGTGTGTCAAAGAGGCTGCTGGCGAACTGCGTTTAGATATCGAGGCAGCATTTAGTCGGGGACTTCCAAATACTCCCATGGCAGGTTCACGCATCTCGGTAATCTCGGGTAACTTTATTACTGCCATGCCCATTGGAGTCGTAGACGGTATTGACTATGTTCACACGGGGCTGGTACGCAAGGTTGACTCCGAGTCCATCAAGATGTCTTTGGATAATGGCAAATTGGTCTTGTTATCACCTCTAGGGTTCTCACCCACAGGACAAGCATTTAATTTATCGTTTGAGGATGTTGCAGCGGCAACAGCTTCTGCATTGAAGACGGACAAACTTATTTTCTTATCGCCCTTCCCAGGCTTACAAGATAAAGAAGGGAATGTGGTCACCGAGCTATCCATTGCTCAGTTGCAAGATTATCTCCAGCTCTATCCAGATCTACCTAGCAATATGCGTAACTTCCTCAACACCGCGATTCGGGCGGTTCGCTCTGGAGTAAGTAGAACGCATTTCTTACCCTGCAATCGCGATGGCGTGCTCTTAGAAGAACTCTTTACCCACGATGGTGTTGGCATGATGTTGGCCGCTTCGGATATTGAGAACTTGCGTGAGGCTACGCAAGACGATGTGGGTGGTATTTTGCAGTTGACTCTGCCTCTTGAGGCTGAGGGTGTTCTGGCTGCGCGTGGTCAAGACGTGATCGAGCGCGATATCGCTCGGTTCTCAGTGATTGAGCATGACAAGGTCTTGTTTGGTTGTGCAGCCCTCTTTCCATTTGCCAATGGTGTTGGCGAGTTAGCCTGTTTAGTGGTGGATCCCGACTCTCAAGGATCTGGGGATGGTGAGCGCCTGTTAAAGCGTATTGAGGCTAGAGCAAAGCGTGAGGGCATTACTTCTTTATTTGTCTTAACCACCCGTACCGAACATTGGTTCCTCAAGCGTGGTTTTGTGAGGGCCAGCGTGGATGCTCTACCCGAAGAGCGCAAGCAAATTTACAACTGGGACCGCAAATCCATGGTGCTGACCAAAAAGATCTAGGTCTTGGTCTTTGGGTGGGTTTCTGCGACCCCTAAAACCTTTGAACCCTCCTATTTTGTATTCATACCTATAATTAGGCTCATTCGTTAAAAAGAGGTTTGTATGGCAAGAATGGTTCAGTGTATTAAGCTCAATAAAGAGTCCGAGGGTCTAGACTTTGCTCCTCTTCCTGGTGAACTGGGTAAGAAAATCTGGAATCAGGTATCTAAAGAAGCGTGGGCAGACTGGCTTAAGCATCAAACGATGCTGATCAATGAGAACCGTCTTAATATGGCCGATCCGCGCGCACGTCAGTATCTACTCAAACAGGTCGAGAAATACTTCTTTGAGGGTGGTGCTGATATGGCTAGTGGTTATGTACCGCCAGCTCAGTAAGTTTATTTATAAGCTTTATTTAGAAAACTGAACTCGCTGAACACCCTGCTGTCCACCCACCAGCAATAGATCTGCCTTAGCTTGGGCAAAGAGTCCAACACAGATAACCCCAGCAATTTGATTGAGGTCTCTCTCTAGTTGGACAGGGTCTTTGATATCTAATCCATGCACATCCAGGATCCAAGCGCCGTTATCCGTTAAGAATGGTTGACCTTCTTGCTTTCCAGAGGAGATCAGGCGTAGTTTGGCAGTACCGCCCCATTGTTTCAGGGATTGTGTAATGGCCGCTTGCGCCAGAGGTATCACCTCAAGCGGTAATGGAAATTTACCAAGAGTATTAACTTGCTTGGACTCATCGCAGATGCAGATAAATTCCTTGGCAAGACTTGCAATAATCTTCTCGCGCGTGAGTGCTCCACCACCGCCCTTAATCATATGACCCTGTGGGTTAATCTCATCCGCACCATCAACGTACATCGGCAAGGGATGGGATTGTGTTTGGATCGACTCCGGTAGCTGACTGGCATCCACCACATGAAAGCCTAATTTAATCAGGCGCTCTGTACTCGCTAAGGAGCTCGATACCACTCCCGCAAAGTGATCACGGTGCGGGGCTAAGAGGTCAATAAACCAGTTAGCGGTTGAGCCTGTTCCGATCCCCAAGTACTGCCCTTTTGGCATTCGCTTTAGAACTTCCTCTTTGGCGGCTTGGGCAACCTGTTTCTTGAGATCGTCTTGGTTCATGATTGCAATCATACCGAATGTTCTCGCTATCATTTACTATTTGGCTATGGATACCCTCTCTCAACTCAAGCGCTATACCACGGTGGTCGCCGATACCGGCGACTTTGAGCGCATGCGCCAGTTCCAGCCACAGGATGCCACCACCAATCCCTCCTTGATTTTGAAGGCGGTTCAACAAAGTACCTACAGTAATTTAGTGGCAGATGTAAAACGCTATAACCCTAAGGCCTCCCCAGCACAACTGATTGATCGAGTTCTAGTCGCTTTTGGTGGGGAGATATTGAAGATTGTGCCGGGTCGCGTTTCTACCGAGGTGGATGCCCGCCTATCATTTGATACTGCAGCAACCATTCGTAAGGCGCGAGAGATCATCGCTCTGTACGAATCCGCAGGCATTGATCGTGCTCGGGTCTTAATTAAATTAGCAAGCACTTGGGAGAGCATTGTTGCTGCTCGGGAGTTAGATCAAGATGGTATCCATTGCAATATGACCTTACTCTTTTCTCTGGTGCAAGCTGTTGCATGTGCCGATGCCAAGGCACAATTGATTTCACCGTTTGTGGGTCGCATCAGTGATTGGTATAAGAAATCCTTAGGTGATCAATGGTCGACTGCTCAACATGCTGGAGCAAACGATCCTGGCGTGCAGTCGGTTCGTTCGATCTTTATGTACTACAAGCACTTTGAGATTGCTACCGAAATTATGGGTGCTAGCTTTCGAAACACCAGTCAGATTTTGGAGTTAGCGGGTTGTGATTTACTAACTATTAGCCCTGAACTCTTAGCAGAGTTACAAGCGAGCAATACTGAGGTGAGCCCAAGACTCATTGCAGAAGAAGCTCAGCGTGCTGATATGAAACAGATACATCTTGATCAAGCTCACTTTGAAAATGAGTTGGCCAAGAATCCGATGGCTTCTGAGAAACTCTCCGAGGGCATCAAGACCTTCTGTGCGGATATCGAGAAACTTGAGGTCTTACTCAGTTAGGATCGCTCAGTTAAGCTTGCTCAGTTAAGCTGGTTTAATTAGATCTTTTTATTTCTTCGCAAGACGTTGACGCCTTGCTTCGTACAGAGTCACGCCAGTTGCTACCGATACATTCAGACTCTCAACTGCTCCTTGCATTGGGATGTTGACCAATTGATCACAGGTCTCGCGGGTTAAGCGGCGCATTCCTTCACCCTCGGCTCCCATCACAATCGCAGTGGGTCCTTTGAGGTCTACGTCATAGATCGATTGCTCTGCTTGATCATCGGTGCCAATTAGCCAAATACCAAGCTCTTGCATCTCGCGCATGGTTCTTGCAAGATTGGTCACTGTGATGATGGGCACTACTTCAGCAGCACCACTGGCCACTTTGCTCACGGTGGCATTGATGCTCGCAGAGCGATCTTTGGGAACGATCACCCCATGCACTCCAGCGCCATCTGCAGCCCGAAGGCAAGCTCCTAAATTATGCGGGTCTGTGATGCCATCCAAGACCAAGAGTAGAGGTGGATCATTCTTTGCATCAATGCTATCGAGTAACTCGGGTAGAGTTCTAGCAATCGAGATAGGTTCTGCCAGAGCCACAATCCCCTGATGGCGGTCATGTCCAGCTAGATTATGAAGACGATCTGCATTGGCTGAGTAGAGTCTCTTACCTAAGAGTGGCTCAGCCTGTTTAATGAAATCCGCCATGCGTCGATCACGCCGTGCTGGATCGTAATAGACCGATTGCAGGCTATCTGGATCCATGCGTAAGCGGGTCTGCACCGCATGAAAGCCCAACAGAATCTGTTTCATTTGCGCTTACCTTTGGTACTCTTGCGACCTGTCCCTTGAGCAATCGAGGGCTGACGGGATGTGGGATTGCGTCCGCTCTTGGCTTTCGTTTTCTTGTTTGCTTTGCTAGGGGCCGCATCGCGGCGTGGGGCTTTCTCATCGGGGCGGGTTTTCTTATGCGCCGCTTTTTTATTGGGGCGCCCAGCATCCGATGCCAACACCACTGACTTAAACCGTGTGCCATCACGCTCATTCGTTCCATTTGCTTTGACTAGACCAAACTCGATCTTACGGGCATCTAAGTCCACTCGACTTATTAATACATGCAAGCGATCACCAATACGATACCGAATACCGGTGCGTTCCCCACGGAGTTCTTGGCGAGCTTCATCGTATTGGTAATAATCTCCACCGAGCTCGGTCACGTGCACCATACCCTCGACAAAGAGGCTCTCGAGTTGCACAAAGAGACCAAAATTAGCCACGCCTGTAATCGTTCCAGAATATTCTTGGCCGAGATGATCACGCATGTAGTAACACTTTAGCCATGCTTCCACATCCCGCGAGGCTTCATCCGCGCGGCGCTCATTGGCAGAGCAATGCACCCCAAATTGGGCCCAGACCGCAAGTGCCGCACCGTCTTTGGAGACCTGCTTGGTCACTGCTTTCTTACCCTTGGTCTTGGCATCCTGTTGCGATTGCTTCACAGCGGCAGCATTGGCTCTCCCCTGACCCTTGCGTGGCATGGTTAAGTTCATCGGCACATCCTCGGGCAGGTGCGGGTGATAACTCTTCTTACTGAGAATCGCCTTAATGGAGCGATGCACTAATAAGTCAGGGTAGCGTCGTATCGGGCTTGTGAAGTGCGCATATGCTGGATACGAGAGTCCGAAGTGGCCTTCGTTCTCTGGTTGATAAATCGCTTGCTGCATCGAGCGTAAGATCATCATCTGTAACATACCAGAGTCTGGTCTCACCTTAATTTCTTTCATGAGCTTAGCAAAATCTTTGGGGTGAGGCTTCTCGGTACCCGATAGATGCAAACCCGTTGTGCGCAGCACTTGCTTAAGAGTTTGTACCTTCTCAAGCGATGGCTCGCCATGTACGCGGAACAAACTAAGATGCTTATGCTTTTGCAAGAAGTTGGCGGCACAGACGTTTGCGGTCAGCATGCATTCTTCAATCAAGCGATGTGCGTCATTGCGCAATCTTGGTTCTATACGCAAGATCTTCCCTAACTCATTACTAATGATTTGGGTCTCAGTGGTCTCAAAATCAATGGCGCCCCGCTTCTCACGGGCAGCTAATAAGATTTTGTAAAGATGGTAAAGATTATTTAATTGCTCATTGAACTCGGCGTAGCGCACTGCCTCTGGTCCACGGGTGTTACTTAAGATCTCCCAGACGGTGTCGTATGTAAAACGTTGGGAGGAATGCATGACCCCTTGATAAAACTGATAGGCTAAGATCTCGCCACGTTGATCAACTACAGCATCGCACACCATACACAGGCGATCGACTCCAGGGTTGAGAGAACATAATCCATTGGAGATCTTCTCCGGCAGCATTGGGATCACTCTTCTGGGGAAATACACCGAGGTTGCCCGCAATAATGCATCCTTATCGAGAGGATGATCTGGCTTGACATAATGAGCAACGTCAGCAATCGCCACAATTAAACGCCATGCTTTAGCTTGGCCGTATTGCACTGGTTCACAATAAACCGCATCGTCAAAATCGCGTGCATCCGCACCATCAATCGTGACTAGAGGAACATCACGCAGATCAACTCGTCCAATAAGATCATCTTGGGTAACGGCATTCGGTAATGCCTCAGACTCTTTTAATGCCGCTGGCGAGAATGTATGAGGCACTCCGTACTTACGCACCGCAATCTCGATTTCCATTCCGGGATCATCAATCTCTCCCAAGATCTCGGTTACTCGTCCTACGGCCTGTCGATAGCTATCAGGGTAATCAATAATCTCAACGCTCACCACTTGACCCAGCTTAGCCATCCCCTGCCCCTTTGGCGGGATCAGAATGTCATGACCAATACGCTTATCTTCGGGGGCCACGATCAGAACGCCGTTCTCGTTCAGAAGACGCCCAATGACCACACGATTGGCGTGGATCAATACCTCCACAATTTGGCCTTCGGGGCGACCACGTCGATCAGTTCCTAAGACACGGATGGAAACTCGATCTCCATGCATGACCCGAGCCATCTCCCGCTCAGCCAGAAAGATATCTTCTCCGCCGTCATCGGGTGCCACAAAGCCAAAGCCATCGCGATGGCCCTGTACAGTGCCTAGACGGTCACAATCGCGCGGTACAGGAATTTCATTTTTACGCATTAGATACTTTTTGTAGTGGGTGTTTCAATAAACAACTCATTTAGATGATTTGAACACATTGTTCTGACAGGCAACCTATAATGCAAGCACTGCCCAGATGGCGAAATTGGTAGACGCACCAGCTTCAGGTGCTGGCGATCGCAAGGTTGTGGAGGTTCGAGTCCTCTTCTGGGCACCAAATAAGAAGTTGTTCAACTCTCAAACGGATGTTGCAACAATATGGTTTCATCGCGCTCTGGTCCTGTGGAGATCATGGCAATGGGTCTACCGCAGATCTCTTGCACGCGCTTGAGATAGTCTTGGGCTGTTTTGGGGAGCTTGTTCCAATCTGTAATGCCAACGGTGCTCTCAGTCCAACCTGTAAAATCCTCATAGATTGGCTCACACCGCGCAACTGCTTCTGCCCCTCTTGGTAATACATCCAGAGTCTTACCATCGAGTTTGTAGCCCACACACAGACGAATGGTTTTAATCCCATCCAGTACATCTAGTTTGGTGATGCATAGTCCGGTTAATCCATTAATTTGGATGGAGCGCTTAAGTGCGGCAGCATCTAGCCAACCGGTTCTTCTGGGCCTACCGGTCACCGAGCCAAACTCTTTACCAACTTCTGCTAGACGGATACCGACAGGATCTTGCTTGGCTGGGTTCTCGTGATCATAAAGCTCGCTGGGGAATGGACCCGCACCCACGCGTGTGCAATATGCCTTAGTTATTCCTAAGATGTAATGCAATGAGCCCGGGCCAACACCCGAGCCAGCAGCAGCATTACCAGCTACGCAGTTACTGGAGGTCACAAAGGGATAAGTGCCATGATCAATATCCAGCAAGGTGCCTTGTGCGCCTTCGAACAATAAGTTCTGACCAGCCTGCTCTGCCGCATACAGAGCGCTAGAGACATCAACCACCATTGGCTTAATCTGTTCTGCAAACGACATCATTTCATTGAGAACTGTTTGATAGTCGAGTGGATCGACCTTGTAGTAGTGGGTCAAGGCAAAGTTGTGATAATCCAAATTCTCTTTGAGCTTAGCTGCAAATTGGTCCGGATAGAAAAAGTCTTGTACGCGCAGTGCTCTTCTGGCTACTTTATCTTCATAGGCGGGGCCAATGCCACGGCCTGTGGTGCCAATCTTATCGCTACCGCGTTTCTTCTCACGCGCATGATCGATAGCGACGTGATATGGCAGTATTAAGGTAGCTGCTTCCGAGATCTTTAAACGGCTTTTGACATCTAAGCCTGCAGCTTCGAGCTCACCAATCTCTTTAAAGAGAGCCTCGGGGGAGAGCACAACACCATTGCCAATATAGCAAGTGACCTTGGGGTGCATGATGCCCGATGGAATAAGACGCAGAATGGTTTTTTTATTACCGATGATGAGGGTGTGACCCGCGTTATGACCCCCCTGAAAGCGAACGACTGCTTGTGCATGATCGGTCAGCCAGTCAACGACTTTGCCCTTCCCTTCGTCACCCCATTGGGTGCCGATCACTACAACATTACGACCCGATTGCGCCATATGAATTCCAGTTTATTTTTATTTGTTCTGAAGGGTTTACTGATCAACTTATTTTGCTTGTACCTGCCAACTAGCACCCTGCTGAATAAGCTCACGATCACAGACAAACTCTTCTGCGCTGGCTTCATCACCCTTGCGTAATTGGATCACAATCTCGCCTTTACTCCGCAGATCTGCAATAATGGCTAATAGTTTTTGATCATCAGACCATGGGGCAATAATCGCACTGCGCTTGACATTGAGGTCTGAGCAATCGGCTAATGTATAAAGATCTAATGAGAACCCAGTTGCAGGGCGTGAACGCCCAAATGCTTGACCGACATGATCGTAGCGACCGCCTCGTGCAATCGGCTGTGGCAAACCGTCCACATAGGCAGCAAACATCACACCGCTGTGATATTGATAGCCACGTAGATCAGCCAGATCAATACTAAGCTCTACACCGTTGGATGACAGCGCCTCTGTTAATCGAGCAAGATCATTTAAGGCTTGCTCGATGACCGGGTTCTTAGGCAATGCGAACTTGACAGAACGCGCGTTCGCCAGAACCTCTGCGCATGAGCCATTGAGCTCAATCAAGGCAAGCAAGGGCTTGCCAATCGAAGGTGGCATGTTGGTAATGCACTGGCTTAAGCCTGACCGATCTTTTGTTTGTAAGCAGGTGTAGAGGGATTCGGTATCACTTGCGTTGAGCGCATGATCTCCCAAGATGCCTTTCAAGACACCCGCATGCGAGAGATCGAGATAGACCTTTTTAAGGCCAGCCTTATTGAGGGTCTGTAAGAGCAGGCTCAGGGCCTCAAGGTCGGCCTCCCATCCTGCATGACCATAAATCTCTGCCCCGATCTGAAGCTCCTCACGCGAGCTCGATCCTGCTGGTGCTCGGACATGGGCCACTGATCCGGCATAGCAAAGACGCGTAACGCCCTCTCGATTTAAGAGGTGTGCATCAATGCGTGCCACCTGGGGGGTGATATCAGCTCGTAGGCCCAGGGTTCTGCCCGATAGCTGATCAACTAACTTGAAGGTCTGCAGATTGAGGTCAGACCCCGTACCTGTTAATAATGAATCCAGGAACTCTAATAAAGGGGGGCTAACTAACTCATAGCCATAAGATTGATAAAGATCGAGTGAGCGACGACGCAACTCTTCAATCTTGCGAGCCCGGGATGGCAAAACATCCGCAATATCTTCGGGCAATAACCAACGGTTCATGATGAAACTTATCTTCTTTGCATGAACTTGAAGAAATCATTATTGGGCTCAATCACCATAACGTCCTTCTTGTCCTTAAAGGAATTGCGATAAGCCTCAAGACTGCGGTAGAACTGGGCAAACTGGGGGTCTCGATTAAAGGCTTCTGCATAGAATGCCGTAGCGCGTGCATCGCCAACTCCTTTAATACGCTGTGCATCGCGGTACGCTTCGGCCAAGATTACATCCCGCTGTCGTTCTGCATTTGCACGGATCTTATCGGACTCAGCAGCACCCGTGGAACGGAGTTCGTTTGCCACCCTTTTGCGCTCTGCTTCCATACGACGGTACACCGAGTCACTAATCTCTGCTAAGAGGTCAACGCGCTTGAGACGCACATCCACAATCTCAATACCAATATCTTTGGCATCTTCTTCGACCTTCTTACGAATTCCTTGCATCACCTGATCGCGTTGCTCTGAAATAATCTCACGGATGGTGCGCTTCGTAAACTCTTCATTAAGCGCAGACCGTACTAGTTGGTTCATTCGATCGGTCGCTAGACGCTCATCCCCTTTAAAGCTAACGAAGAACTTTAAAGGATCGACAATCCGCCACTTCACATAAGAATCTACCAACAGATTTTTCTTCTCAGCGGTGATGAAGCGATCGGCATCTGGGCTATCGATGGTCATGATGCGACGATCAAAGAAAATGACGTTCTGAAATGGAGCTGGTAACTTAAACTGCAAGCCAGGCTCTTGAATAACCTTCACAATTTGTCCGAAAGAGAAGATCACTGCATATTTACGTTGATCCACAATAAAGATGCAAGAGGTAATTAAGTAGAACGCTACGACTAAGCTAACAATGAGTCCAAGGACACGATTTGGCATGATTTATTCCCTCGACTCTTAACGATCACCGCGATCACGGCTACGTAGGCCATCGCGTTTTTCTGGGGTACGATCCGCTGGTGCTGGATTAGCACTGGGGCTTGGGGCGGCAGGCGCTGGGATACTCGGCAATCCACTTGTTTGTGCCTGCGCAGCTTGCTGAGCTTCTGAGCTCACCTGAGAAATAATCTTATCGAGAGGGAGATACAACAAACTATTACTCTTGGTGGTATCAACTAATACTTTAGAGACATTGGTATAGATCTCTTTCATGGTATCGATATACATCCGATCACGTGTTACTTGCGGAGCTTTTGCATACTCGGTATAGATTTGTTTAAAGCGCAGCGCGTCACCTTCTGCCATTGCACTCACTCTAGCGCGATAACCCTCTGCTTCCTGAATCAAACGAGCTGCAGTACCTTTAGCCCGTGGCAGGATGTCATTCGCATAGGCCTCACCTTCGCTCTTTAAGCGCTCTTGGTCTTGACCCGCTTTCACGGCATCATCAAAGGCTGCTTGAACTTGCTCAGGGGGCTGTACGTTTTGGACGGTAACGCTGGTAATAAAGATACCGGCTTTATAACCATCCAAGATCTTTTGGATCGACATGGATAAATCGATCGCAATCTTCTCGCGACCCTCGTATAAAACGGTATCCATCTTGCTACGACCCACAATCTCACGCACTGCAGTCTCAGCTGCTTGCACAACCGCCATATCTGGATCGCGATTATTAAAGAGATACTCCATCGGGTCTTTGAGACGGTATTGCACCGCAAAGCGCACATCGATGATGTTCTCGTCTTCGGTCAACATCGAAGAATCTTTTTGATTCGTTCCCTTAATCAGAACCGGACGACCGATTTCTACAGAGCGGACTGCAGACAGATTAACAATCTCGGTAGACTGAATGGGGAACGGTAAGCGCCAGTTAATACCAGGACGAGCGGTGTAATCGTATTTACCAAAGGTCAATACCACGCCAGCCTGACCCTCTTGGATCATGAAGAAGCCACTAAAGAGCCATACCAAGCCCAAAATAACTGCTGCACCAATACTGGCTACTTTTGGATTAAATCCATCGGTATTAAATTGTGGAGTTTTGCGACCGCCACCATTGGGTGGGGGTTGTCCACCTCCGGATGGGCGCTTCTTGCCACCAAAGAGATTATTGAGCTTGTCATTAAAGTCACGCCACAGATCATCTAGATCGGGTGGTCCACTAGTGGGGCGACGATTATCTTGCGGCTGTTGATTTGGCTGATTGGGGGTAGTGTTCTCACCGCCCTTGGGGTCTTTATCCCCTTTGGGTGTATTAGATTGAGGATTATTACCCCAGCCTGGATCATTGACTGAGTAAAAACCGGCAAAGTAATCACGTACTTTACGGAGCGTTTGGCGAATGGTTTGGGTTTGGATGGAAATCAAAATCGGCTGTTTCTGGTCTATCAGTTAATGGTTCAAGCAGGTCGCCACTGGCCCTTAATTTTTGGACTAAAGCGTGCTCAACCCTTAGTTTATCAGTCATCTGCGCAAACTCGGTAAGGCATTGTCGGAGTAGGTCTAAACCCATTCCCTCTTGGGCAGAAACAAAGACCTTATATGGCAGCCCATTAATGTCGCGCTCGATCTTCGGGCCCTTAGTAAAGGTCTGGGGCATCTGGTCGATTTTGTTCATGACCTCAATGCGGGGAATGGTATCGGCCCCGATTTCTTTGAGGACAGCCTCTACTTCAGCCTGTTGCTGAAGAGCCACAGGGCTACAGGCATCGACCACATGCAAGATCAAATCTGCATGAACGGTCTCGTCCAAGGTTGCCCGAAAGGCTTCCACTAACTGATGGGGAAGCTCCCGAATAAATCCCACAGTATCGGAGAGGACAATTTGCATGCCCTCGCCCAAATGGATTCGGCGGGAGGTCGTATCAAGAGTTGCAAACAGCTGATCAGCGGCATAGCTACCAGCCTTGGTAAGAGCATTAAACAGAGTAGATTTACCCGCATTGGTGTAACCCACCAAGGAGACCGAAAATACTTGATTGCGCGCACGGGCTCTACGTTGCGTGCGCTGTTGACGTTGTAACTTCTCTAATTCTGCCTCGAGTCGCTTTGCTTTCGTGACTAGCATGCGGCGATCTAGCTCCATCTGGGTCTCACCAGGCCCGCCTCGAAGACCAATACCACCCTTTTGACGCTCTAAGTGACTCCAGGCTCGCACCAGTCGAGACATGCGATAGCGCACATTCGCTAGCTCAACCTGTGTTTTACCTAAATGACTTTTGGCTCGTTGGGCAAAGATATCCAATATGAGGCCGGTACGATCAATGACATGCCGGCCTAGATGACGCTCTAGATTACGTTGCTGCGTGGGCGAAATGGCATGGTTAACGATGGCCAGTTCGGCATCGTGTTCTTTCATGGTGCGCAGGAGTTCGTTGGCTTTACCAGAACGAATAAAGAGAGCTGGGTCTACGCTACCGCGTCGTCCCACCACCGAAGCTTTTGGTATGGATCCAGCGCTTTCGGCCAAGAGCGCTAGCTCTGCCATGCTCTCCGGAAAATCCTCTTTACCGGTGTCAATGCCGACTAAAACAGCACGGACCTCTTCTACACCCGTATTATGCAGATGGAGCTTCCTCTTCGTCTGCCTTTAAGCTCACTGCTCGAGCTGGCACAACGGTAGAGATGGCGTGTTTGTAGACCATTTGGGTGACGGTGTTACGCAATAGGATCACGTATTGATCAAAAGACTCGACATTACCCTGCAATTTGATGCCATTGACCAAATAGATTGATACAGGAATGTGCTCTTTGCGCAAGGCATTTAAGAATGGGTCTTGCAGGAGTTGGGCTTGTTTGTTGTTCATACTGCTCCTTTTTCTACTTATTTTGCTTAGTTTGCTGTGGGAGTCTTGCTTTTATAGTTGCAATAGTACCGTTTACCTTAAAGATATTACCCTCATTAAATAAATTCCACCACGAAGAAAACATAACCTACTTACGACGTGGTTTTTCTTCTTTCACATAAGGGTTTGCGGCAGTTCGGAACTCAATGCGCAAGGGAGTGCCACGCAGATCAAAAATCTCCCGAAAACGCCCTTCTAAATAGCGCTTATAGCTATCGGTAATGCCATTTAAGGCGCTCCCATGAATAATCACAATCGGTGGGTTCATGCCCCCTTGATGGGCATAGCGCAGTTTTGGTCGTCCACGACCAACGCGTTTAGGTTGCTGATGCGCTACCGCATCGATC
Organism: Polynucleobacter sp. UK-FUSCHL-C3; assembly: GCF_040409815.1. NCBI lineage: Bacteria > Pseudomonadati > Pseudomonadota > Betaproteobacteria > Burkholderiales > Burkholderiaceae > Polynucleobacter > Polynucleobacter sp. UK-FUSCHL-C3. The sequence continues at coordinate 774,090 of NZ_CP099959.1, read as the reverse complement.
ATCGCCCGAGTAAGCTTCGGCGTAGAGAGTTTGGCCATGCCTGCCAAGTAAGCCTTGTCCACGTCCTTAAAGAGATCTTTAATTCCAAAGCCCTTCTTTGCAGAAATCGGATGCACGTTTGCAAAATCCAGAAAACGTAGTTTTTGGGAGATCTCAACCCGTGCCCGTTCTTTGACATAGGTATCAATGCCATCCCACTTATTAACGGCCACCACCATCGCGCGCCCCGCCTCGACAATATATCCTGCAATATGTGCATCTTGCTCCGAGATATCTTGCTGAGCATCGAGCATCAAGATCACCACATTGGCATCATTGATCGCCTGCAATGTTTTAACCACCGAGAACTTCTCGATCGCCTCAAATACTTTGCCACGGCGACGCAGACCAGCCGTATCAATCAATATGTAGGGCTTGCCATTGCGCTCAAAGGGCACTTCAATCGCATCGCGGGTCGTTCCGGGTAGATCAAACGCAATAACCCGCTCTTCTCCAATTAAGGTGTTAATGAAGGTTGATTTACCCACATTGGGTCGACCAACCACCGCAATCTTCATTGGTCGGCCACTATCCACAACAGACTCTTCATCTGGCACTGGATATGGAATCTGGAGTTGATCCAATGCTTCCTCTAGTAAGGAGCGCACACCATCTCCATGGGCTGACGAGATTGCCTCGGGCTCACCCAAAGCTAGCTCATGGAAGTCAGCGGTGACCACGCTGTGTGGCATACCCTCTGTTTTGTTAACCGCCAGAATGACCGGGCGACCGGTCTTGCGCAAGAACTCTGCGATCACTCGGTCTTGTGGTGCCAGACCTAAGCGACCATCGACCAAGAAGATGATGAGATCGGACTCTGCAACGGCTTGTTTGGTTTGCTTAGCCATCTCCGCCAAGATACCGGTCTTGGCAACAGGCTCAAAACCGCCGGTATCAATGCAAATGAACTCACGCTCGCCCACTCGGCCGTTACCATAATGGCGATCGCGGGTCAGTCCTGGAAAATCAGCTACCAGGGCATCGCGAGATTTAGTAAGGCGATTGAATAAAGTGGATTTACCGACATTGGGTCGGCCCACAATTGCGATAACGGGTTTCATGAATGTGTTCTTAGCGCGGACGGTAAGCAGCAATCTTGCCGCCCTGCGAGGCGATGATGATTACGCCACCAGCAGCAATCGGCGCGGCACTCACCGGGGAGCTGTCATGCCGAATGCGCGAGACCATCTCACCACTATTTTGATTAATGAGGTGCACATAACCTTGCTTATCACCCATCAGCACTACCTTACCAATCGCCAGTGGTTCCCCCACATCGCGCCAGGTCAGCTGCGTGTTTTGCCAGACCTGTACACCATCGCTTGCACGATAGGCAGTAACGTGTGACTTCTCATCGGCAGCAAAGACGAACTCAATACTTTGCGCTGTTCCGGTGTAGCTCGAGAAATCTTTTGACCAAACTAAGTTACCGGTGCGAAGCTCAGCACAGCCAATCTTTCCTTGGTAAGAGACGATGCATAAACGACCTTCCTCTATGCTAGGTCGAGTGGTGACATCATTAAGACGCTCAATCTCCGAGAAGCCCTTAGGAAAAGAAACTGCGGACTCCCAAATGAGACCGCCATTGTTCAGGGCCATCGCCCCAAAGCGACCACCTGCAAAACCTGTAATCACAGTATCATTACCTACCAAGAGCATGCCGTAGCCGACCCTTAGGGACAGCGGCGATTGCTGACGTTGATAAATCCAACGACGCTTACCGCTAGCGGCATCCAAGCCAATAAAACGGTTATCTAGGGTCCGAATCACCACAATGCCGCCAGCGACGATGGGGTCGGAAAGTACCTCGCTACCGATGGATGATTTCCAAATATTCTTGCCAGCCTCATCGTACGCAAAGACATTACCTTCGCTACTGATAGCAACCGTGGTTTTACCATCGGAGCCAGGCCCAATCGAGAGCTTTTCTGGAACAGAAACTTCCCACACTACTCTGCCGGTCTGGATATTTAATTTACTGAGGGTGCCGCGCATGGAGGCAGCGAAGACATGATCATCGGCCACCACGGGACGAAAGTTTGCAGGCACAGAGCCACCTACACTGGCAGACCATACTTCTACCAAATCTACCTGATTGGTGAGGTTCACTAAATCAGCAGGCTTGCGAACCTTTGATGAGCCGGAGCAGGCCAAGAGGGTTAGCGAAACCAATAATACGGAGGCGGTGCGCACAAATTGCACTTACATACCCCCTACTGCATCGATCTTGACCTTCAAGAGACGCCTGGAGTCTTCAGGAAAGGATTTATCTTTCTCGAGTAATTTCCAGGCATCTAAATATTGGGTTCGCGCTTCAGTGGTCTTCTTTTGGGCCAAGAACCAATCACCGCGCCGCTCTATCCACAAGGGCTCAAATCCTTTGACCGCCTTCCCTTTTAGAATTCGATCGGCATCACTCATAGCCGCATCACTACCCTGATCGATCAACAGACTTACTAATCGCATTTGCGCCAATGCCCGATAGGCATCATCACTTGCTTTATCTGCAGCCCACTTTAAATACGCTTGTGCCTTGGCAGGATCATTGGAGTCCGAGGCAATCTTGGCAGCCAGCAAACTACCCATCGCTGCATAGGTAGTGCCACCGTATTTTTTTTGAAGGTCATCAGTAGCAAGAAATGTTTTATCTCGCTCGTTTTTACTGAGGGTGCTCAATAAGGTCTCATAGAGTTTTGCGGCTTCAGCCGATTGGCTGCGCTGATACCAGCTCCAGCCACTCATGGCAGCATATGTAAAGAGGGCTACCGTTGCGACGCCAATAATGTATTTACCGAAGCGATTCCAAAAGGACTTCAGATTTGCAATTTGTTCTTGTTCTTCGAGATCGAGTGCCATCGTGCTGTGCTGCCTGTATGTATAAGGATTTGAATAAACGGCTATTTTATGCCCATGGGCTTAGTGATGCCCATGCCCAGCATTATCAACGATCAACCAAGGCATCAATCACGGCACTCAAAAGCCCTGCCAGGGGAATGGCGCGTTGCTCACCGGTACCCCGTAGATCTTTGAGTTGCCCTTCCTGACGGGCCAACTCATCCGGACCAATGATTAATGCTAACTGTGCGCCACTGGCATCGGCTTTTTTCATTTGTGACTTAAAGCTACTGCTTTGGCCATCGGGTGGGCAATGCAAAATCACATCGACCCCTGCACTGCGCAAGGATTCAGCAGCAATCAAGGCTTGCGTTAAGGTCTCGCCACCCTGATGCAAGACATAAACATCACAAACGGGTTCGGTCTCTGGCAAGCTCTCTGAGATACCCATTAACTCAATCACGCGCTCCATGCCCATAGCCCATCCACAGGCAGGAGCAGGTTTACCACCCATTCGCTCAATCAGGGGGTCATAGCGACCGCCGCCCGCAATCGTGCCTTGGGCTCCTAGGGCATCGGTGATCCACTCAAAGACACTAAGGTTGTAATAGTCAAGACCACGTACCAAGCGGGGATTGATCTTGAAAGGAATGTTATTTGCTTTCAGTAGACTCTGTAAGGTCTCAAAGTGTTGGAGCGACTCTTTACCCAAGAACTCTAGTAATTTTGGTGCACCCTCAATCAGAGATTGCATGGCAGGGTTCTTCGAATCCAAGATGCGCAAGGGATTGCTTTGCAATCGTCGTCGTGAATCTTCATCGAGTTGAGACTGATATTGGGTGAAGTAACTCACCAAAGCGCTACGATGCGCAGCTCGTTCATCGGCTTGACCTAAAGAGTTAATCTCAAGGCGTACCCCTTTTAAGCCGAGCTCATCCCAGAGGCGCTGCCCCATCAGAATGATTTCTGCATCGATATCAGGACCTGCAAATCCGAGGGCCTCGATGCCAAATTGATGGAACTGGCGATAGCGCCCACGTTGTGGACGCTCATGCCGAAACATCGGACCGGTGTACCAAAGACGTTTGGGTCCCTCATAGATGAGGTTGTGCTCAATCACGGCACGGACGATCGCTGCAGTTCCCTCGGGACGAAGAGTCAGTTGCTCACCATTGAGTCGATCCTCGAAGGAGTACATCTCCTTCTCCACAATATCGGTGACCTCACCAATCCCGCGTTGGAATAAAGCTGTTGATTCCACAATTGGCGTCCGAATCGCTTCGTACCCATACGCGCGGGTGAGATCAGAAAGAGCCCTCTCTAAGTGCAACCATGCTGCCGACTGACTTGGCAGCATATCGTTCATTCCTCGGATGGCACTGATCTTTTGCATGAGATTGATGATTGAATAAAACTGATTAGCGATAGTGCGTGTTGACGTAGTCATCCACTATCAGCTGGAACTCTTCTGCAATACCCTCGCCTCGCAAGGTTTTTACTTTCACGCCATCTACAAACACCGGCGCAGCGGGGGTCTCACCCGTTCCGGGCAAAGAGATGCCAATGTTGGCATGCTTGCTCTCGCCAGGTCCGTTCACAATGCAACCCATCACCGCGACGTTCATGTTTTCTACGCCCGGATGTGTTTTTTTCCAGACTGGCATTTGCTGGCGTAAATAGGACTGAATCTTAGCAGCCAGCTCTTGGAAGGTGGTACTGGTCGTGCGACCGCAACCAGGACAAGCAATCACCATTGGCGTGAAATTACGCAAGCCCATGGTTTGCAAAATCTCTTGCCCCACAATCACTTCATTCTCACGGGGCGCGCCCGGATCAGGAGTCAGTGAGATACGAATAGTATCTCCAATCCCTTCTTGCAATAAGACCGACAGTGCTGCGGTCGATGCCACAATCCCTTTGCTACCCATACCGGCTTCAGTGAGACCTAAGTGCAAGGAGTAATCGCAACGACGTGCCAGATCACGATAGACTGCAATCAGATCTTGCACTCCACTGACCTTGCACGAGAGCGTAATTTGGTCGGGGTTCATGCCCAACTCAACGGCCTTACTAGCAGATTGCAAAGCAGACTGTATTAATGCCTCAATCATGACCTCCTGTGAGGTCTTAGGGCTTGCTAGTTTGGCGTTGTCGTCCATGATCTGGGCCAATAGATCTTGGTCTAGGCTGCCCCAGTTCACTCCAATCCGAATTGGTTTGTCGTAATGGCATGCAGCCTCAATCATCTGTGCAAACTGAGGGTCTCGTTTAGCGCCCTTGCCCACATTACCGGGGTTAATGCGGTACTTCGATAAAGATTTAGCGCAATCCGGATAGTCTTTTAATAGAGTATGGCCGTTGTAATGGAAGTCCCCAATTAAGGGCACCATGACATCCATCTTATCGAGCTGCTCTCGGATGTAAGGAACTTGAGCTGCCGCCTCAGGTGTATTGACGGTAATTCTGACTAGCTCAGAGCCGGCGCGAGCCAGTTCTTTCACCTGAATTGCTGTAGCAATGGCATCTTCGGTATCCGTATTGGTCATTGACTGGACACGAACCGGTGCATCGCCACCGACACTAACCTTGTGATCGCCCCAAGCTACAACGGATTGGCGTGAGATCCTGCGAGCCAATGGCCCAAGGGGTAAAGGAGCTAAACAATGATTTGGCGTACTCATAATCTCTCTATTATCGTTCCTGCCATTGCACCACATGTTCACTGCGCATTGCCCGTTCTTGGCGTTGATTGCGATTGGTGCGATCGATCACATCACCCGCCAGCTGACCGCAGGCAGCGGCAATATCATCCCCACGGGTTTTACGAACCGTAGTCACTATCTGTGCATCTTGCAAAATCTGGGCAAATTCTTTAACTCGCGCTGGAGGTGAGCGCTTTAGGCCTGACTCTGGGAACGGATTAAATGGAATGAGGTTGAGCTTGCAATGCAAGCCCTTTAATAAACGAATAAGTTCTTTTGCATGCTGATCCTGATCGTTCACGCCATCGAGCATGCAGTACTCAAAGGTAATAAAGTCTCTGGGCGCAAATGGTAGGTAGCGATCGCAGGCGGCAATGAGCTCTTTGAGTTGATACTTTTGATTAAGCGGCACCAGTTCATTGCGCAGGGTATCGTTTGGAGCGTGCAAGGAGACCGCTAATGCGACGGGGCAATCCTGTGCCAAGCGATCCATCATCGGCACTACCCCTGAAGTAGATACTGTGACGCGGCGGCGCGATAAGCCATAAGCATGATCATCGAGCATCAGACGCAAGGCGATTAATACAGACTCGTAGTTGAGTAATGGCTCACCCATTCCCATCATCACCACATTGGAGATCACGCGGCCCGATTGTTGAGTCGCACAATCTTCATCTAGACGGCGGATAGCATTGGGATCTTGACGCAAATGATGCTCTGCAAACCAGAGTTGGCCAATAATCTCAGCCGGTGTTAAGTTTCTGGCAAAGCCTTGGTGCCCGGTTGAGCAAAACCGGCAGTTGACTGCGCAACCTGCTTGAGATGAGACACAGAGTGTGCCGCGATCATCTTCTGGGATGTACACCATCTCTACCGCATTACCGGCTCCGACATCCAGCAACCATTTACGGGTCCCATCGTCTGCCCAGTGATCTTGGATCACCGGCAAGCTCACTACCTCAGCATCTTCTGCCAAGGTGGTCCGAAATGATTTAGCAAGATCGGTCATCAATGCGACATCGCTGATGCCGCGCTGATGAACCCACTGCATCAGTTGTTTTGCCCGAAAGGGCTTTTCGTTTAGTCCCGCAACGTACTCTGCCATCTTGGCAGCATCAAAGTTGAGTAAGTTCGTGCGGGCTGTGTTCAAGACAATCGATTAACGCGAATAAATGGTCATCCCGGGGAAGAAAAATGCGACTTCCACGGCGGCGGTCTCAGGGGCATCAGAGCCATGCACTGCGTTTGCATCAATGCTGTCAGCAAAATCAGCACGAATGGTTCCTTTGTCTGCCTTTTTGGGATCGGTTGCGCCCATGAGCTCACGGTTCTTCAGAATCGCGTTCTCTCCCTCAAGCACCTGAATCATCACAGGGCCAGAGATCATGAAGCTGACCAGATCTTTAAAGAAGGGGCGATCTTTATGGACAGCGTAGAACTGCTCTGCCTCATTCTTAGAAAGATGGGCCATTTTGGATGCGATGATCTTCAAACCGGCTTGCTCGAAGCGAGCATAGATTTGGCCAATTACATTCTTGGCGACTGCATCGGGTTTGATGATTGAGAGGGTACGCTGAATTGCCATGCAAAAACTCCAGTAATAAGGATTTAATAAAAGGGGCAACTGCTAACTGTTGCGATGCGAAATTATACGTTGTTTTTAGGGTTTTAGCCCCATCAACCCCCTCTAAGCCATTGAATTTCTTACGTATAAGCCATAATTTCCGTAATGGTATATTTAGGCGGTCTTGATTTTTACCCATTTTGTCTATACTTAGTCCCTATAAAGCCCGTGTTGGGCCTTTTATAAGGAGCTACTCAATGAGTGATCTGAACTCGTATGGTTTTGGTAATGGCGCAACAGTTGCGACCGCCCAGACCCGTAACCGTGTCCTAAGAAACACCTATGCCCTCTTGGCATTGTCCATGGTGCCTACCGTCATTGGCGCATGGTTAGGCGTTGCGATGGGCTTTACCTTCTTTGAAGGCAGTCCATTTATGGGAGCCATCATTTTCTTAGCAGTTGCCTTCGGGTTCTTCTGGGCAATTGAAAAGAATAAAGATACCGGACTTGGTGTTGTCCTGTTGCTTGGATTCACATTCTTCATGGGTGTGATGCTTTCCCGCTTGATCGGTATGACACTAGGCAGCTACAGCAATGGCGCTACCTTGATCATGGGTGCATTCGGTGGCACAGCGGCTATCTTCACGGTCATGGCTTCCATTGCAACCGTCTCAAAGAAAGACTTCTCTGGCATGAGCAAGTTTTTGTTCATTGGCGTGATCTTGATGATCTTGGCTTCCTTGGCAAACATTTGGTTACAAATGCCTGCTTTGATGTTGACCTTGATGGTCGTGGCCATTGCGATCTTCTCTGCCTTCATTCTTGTTGATGTTCAACGTGTTGTTAACGGTGGCGAGACCAATTATGTGATTGCTACCCTTGGCATTTACTTGAGCGTCTACAACATCTTCTCCAACCTCTTAGCCCTCTTGGGTATCTTTGGTGGCGATCGCGACTAATAGCAATTAGTTCAGCTGTTGTTCTTAGGGCGCCTCGGCGCCCTTTTTATTGGTTCATTGGCCCAGATCAAACACCGCAATCGATTCAATATGCGATGTGTGGGGGAACATATTGATGATCCCCGCCTTACTCAGTCGGTAATTGAGCTCATGGCAGAGAATGGCGGCATCCCTAGCGAGGGTTTTGGGATTGCACGATACATACACAATACGTTTTGGGTAATGGTCTTTGGGAAGATCATGCATGGCTTTGCAGATCTCCATCGCTCCTTCACGAGGGGGGTCAATTAACCACTTGTCGGCTTTGCCCCAGCTGGCGATATCTGTTGCCGTGGTCTCAAATAGATTACTTTCTTGAAAGCGTGTGTTCTGCTCTAGACGATTATGCATGGCATTTTGCATTGCTCGCTTGCTTAGGATTGCACTGCCCTCAATCCCCAAGACCTCCTTGGCTTGAGTCGCGATTGGTAAGGTGAAATTACCAATGCCACAGAACAAATCAATAATACGTTCATTGGATTTAATCTCTAATAGTGATAGCGCCTTGCTAACTAAGACTTGGTTTACTGCATGGTTTACTTGCGTGAAGTCCGTCGGTAAGAATGGCATCTCAATCTCAAACTCGGGTAAGCGATAGAGCATTTGCTGCTCGCTCGGATAAAACGGTTTGGCGGTCTCGGGTCCACCTGCTTGCAACAAAATGCCAAGCTCATGTTGTTTGGCAAAGTTTTCGAGTGTGTCAAGATCCGTTTTGGTGAGTGGTAAGAGATGGCGTATCACCAAGGCGATATGTTTCTTGGTTCTGTCTTCATGCGTATTGGGGCTATCTCCCACAGCAAACTCAATTTGCGGTACTCGATCCCGAATGCTAAGTGAGCCCACGAGCTCTCGTAATGGTATCAATAGTTCCGATATCGTTTTGGGGATTACCTCGCATGCACTCATATCTGCCACATAAGCGCTGTGATGCTCATGAAATCCCACCAAGACCGTACCCTTCTTAATCGAGCGATCGATCACACTCAAGCGTCCCCTGTGGCGATACTCCCAAGCCGGACCTGCGATAGGTCGCATGATCTCCTCCGCTTTTAAGCGGCCGATATGCCACAGATCATCTTCTAGAACCCGTTGCTTGATAGCAATTTGCGCAGCAAAGTCGAGGTGTTGCATGCTACAGCCACCACAGATGCCAAACACTTTACACTTTGGCTGCGTGCGATAAACCGCTGGCTTAATCAATCGTTGGAGCTTGGCTTTTGCAAAGCGGGCCTTATCCCGGGTGAGGATGTAGGTCACATGCTCGGTGGGTAAGGCGCCTCGGATAAAAACAACTTTGCCCGGTTGGCCGTTCTCGTCGCTTAGCCTGGTAATGCCTTGGGCATCCAGATCAAGGGCTTCCACAATAACAACGGGAGACTCTTGATGTGAAATTAATCTTGGGGTTCTGGTCACAATTGACTCAGGCTAAAAACAGGGTCATGCAATCTGATGCTTATTGTGCAAAGCCAGCAAGATACTCTGGCCAAGGCGCTTTACCCTGCTTTGCCTCCTGAGTGAGTTGCTGTTTAACAAAATCAAGCTCCTCTTCATACTCTGCATGCGAGAAACCGCCGCGCATCTGTTGGAAGCGGCAATACACAAGATAGGTGTTCACAACATCGGTCTCGCAGTATTGCCGAATCTGCTCGAGTTGTCCCGCTTGGTATGCTGGCCATACTTGGCTTCCATCCATTCCCATTTTTCCGGGGAAGCCACAGAGTTTTGCCAAGGCATCAAGGGGCGCATTGGCACGACCATTATGCTTGGCGAGGACATCCATCAAATCAATATGACGCATGTGATACCGATTGATGTAGTTGTTCCACTTGAAATCTTTGCTATCACTATCGTTACTCTCACCCATCTCCCAATAGCGCGGCGCTGCAACTTGATTGAGCATCGCACGATAATGCAAGACCGGCAGATCAAAGCCGCTGCCATTCCAAGAGACTAGTTGGGGGGTGTATTTCTCAATCAACTCAAAGAATGCCTGGATAATTGTTTTTTCATCATCCCCAATCTGGCCAAGACTGCCAACCTTGAATTGAGGGGTACCGTCTTTAGTGGTTCTGCGAATGACGCAGGAGATTGCGACGATCTTTTGTAAATACAGTGGTAAGAAATCACTACCAGTTTGTGCAGCGCGAGCATCCATAGCGGCTTTCGCCACATCGGCATCACTGCGAGAATCCGGATCATTATTAAGACGCCGCAGACCCGCCACATCCGGTACGGTCTCAATATCAAAAACTAAGATGCTGGGAATGGTTTTAGCCAAATCAATTACTGCAAGAATTGGATCGGGTTGACAGGTTTGCCATTGAGGCGCACTTCAAAATGTAGCTTCACCATATTGGCGTCGGAGTCGCCCATCTCTGCAATACGTTGTCCCTTACGAACCGAGTCACCCTCTTTCACTAAGAGGCTACGATTGTGGGCATACGCTGTGAGGTAGGTGTTGTCATGCTTCACAATCACGAGATTGCCATAACCGCGAAGACTGTTACCGGCATAGACCACTTTGCCATCGCTAGCAGCCTGAATCGGCTCGCCCAATTTACCGGCAATATCGATGCCTTTATTTTTACCCTCGCTGAACTCTTCTACGACCTTTCCTTTGGCAGGCCAAGAAAGTTTAATTGGAGGATCCACAGCATCGGCTTTTGCTTCCGTTACTTCTTTTTCTTCCACCTTCTTGGGTGCTGCTTTTTTATCAGCAGCGGCCTTCGCATCTTTACTATCGGCAGGCTTTAGGGGTTCAATGGGTTTGGTGCTCACGCGTGGACCTGGCGGTGGTCTCACCCGCAAAAGCTGATCAACTTCAATGAGATTGGGGTCTGTAATATTGTTCCATGCGGCGATGTCGCGATAAGACTGCCCGTTATCCAAGGCGATCCGCAAGAGGGTGTCACCGCGCTTTACTCGATAAAAGCCTGGGGCCGCCGCTTCGAGCACTGGGGTGGTCGCACCGATGGTGCTACTGCGATCGGTAATGGTCGCTTGCTTGGTACGCGGTGGAGTCGAGCATGCTGCAAGGCAAAATGCCACAGCCAAAGCAAGCAATACTCTGAGTCCGTCAGTAGGCAAAATAAGTGGGTATTGGGGGATCGCTAATTTACTCATATCACCCCTGATTGTAAGGGCACAAAAAAGACCTCATCAAGTGCGGTCCTTTGATAACGGTGGGAGCTCACCCGCTCAATTAATAAGAGCTGCTGCTCGGTCTCGCTTTTAGAGACCGGGGCGATCAAGCGTCCGCCAATGGCTAATTGATCAAGTAAGGGGTCAGGCACCCCCAATCCAGCAGCTGCCAGAATAATGGCATCAAAGGGAGCGGCTTGTGGCAGGCCACGAATGCCATCACCATAAATCAGTCTCAGGTTGGCAATCCGAAAGGGGCGTAACTTATTTCGGGCCAGATCGTGTAAAGGACGGATCCGCTCGATCGAGTACACCTCTTTTGCTAAGAGACTTAGCACTGCTGCTTGATAACCACAGCCCGTACCGATCTCCAATACTTTGCCAAGGGGTTGCTTGTTCTTGTGGAGTAACTCGATCATGCGCCCTACTACCGATGGCTTTGAGATGGTTTGCTGATGACCAATGGGTAATGCAGAATCCTCATAGGCTTGTGCATGTAAGCCAGCATCCACAAAGGGATGCCTAGGTACTGTAGCAATTGCTTGCAATACATTGGGGTGCTTAACGCCCGCCTCATGGACCTTTCTGGCTAGGTCTTGCCGATGGGCTGCGTAGCGCTCGGGAGATTTCATCCACGATCCCAGCCAGAGGACCGCATACTGGCTTGCCGCGCATGATTGGTGAGATCCAATTGCATCGGTGTAATCGAGATACATCCTTGTGCAATCGCATGAAAATCGGTTCCCTCAGAAAAGTCTCGTGCCTCACCTGCTGGCCCAATCCAATAAATATCTTCGTTACGTGGGTTCTTCTGCACAATCACAGGTTGCGAGTGGTGACGTGTTCCTAAACGCGTGATACGCCAACGCTTGAGCTGTTCATAGTTTCCGTTAGGGATATTAACGTTTAGTAAGGTAGCAATACCATCGCCTCGCTCTAGAGGCTCTTTGAGTGTTTGCTCGACAATATCGCGTGCAGCGTTAGCGGCATCCTCAATTTGAGCCCAGCCTCGATCGACCTGCGAGAACGCTACACCCGGTACACCAAACATTACCCCCTCAATCGCTGCGGCGACCGTACCCGAGTACAGCACATCCTCCCCCATGTTCTCGCCCTGATTAATACCTGAGACCACGAGGTCGGGCTTCTCATGCAAAAATCCGGTCATAGCCATGTGTACACAATCGGTAGGGGTGCCATTCACAAATAAAAAGCCATCACGCTCCCCACCTGCCACCCGATGAATACTCAGAGGTCTAGAGAGGGTTAACGAGTTAGATGCGCCGCTATGGTTTTGCTCGGGCGAGACAACCGTAATTTTGCCAAGGGGTCGCAAAGCATTGACCAAGGCCAAGAGTCCTGGGGCAAGATAGCCATCATCATTGCTTACTAAGATATGGGGTATGCGGCTCATGATTCATTCCATTTATGTCATTGATCGTCGGTCTAGTAAAGCGCGTGCCAATGTACCAGCATCGACATACTCAAGCTCGCCACCAACCGGAATACCTCTAGCGATCCGTGTTGCTTTGATGCCTTTGAGTTTTAATATCTCGCCAATGTAATGTGCGGTGGCCTCACCCTCACTGGTAAAGTTAGTAGCAAGCACAACCTCTCGTACTGGGCCACCAAACTCAGATTTCTCAATCCGATCCAGTAAGCGATCGAAGTGTATCTCTTTGGGGCCCATCCCATCTAATGGTGAGATGCGACCCATTAATACAAAGTACTGTCCTTTAAAGCTCAAGGTTTGCTCTACCATCACCTGATCGGCTGGGGTTTCCACAACACAAAGTAAGGCAGGATCGCGCCGTGAGTCTGAGCAGGTTGAGCAGAGCGCGTGCTCTGAGAAGGTATTGCAGCGCTGGCAATGCCCGATCTTTTGGACAGCATCCCCTAAGGACTCTGCTAATACGGCTGCGCCATTGCGATCGTGTTGCAACAAGTAATAAGCCATCCGTTGTGCTGATTTTGGGCCAACGCCTGGCAATACTCTAAGGGCCTCCACCAAGCGCGCTAATGCATCTTGCGGTACATCATGACGGTTGTTTGAGCGGCTCATTCCCGATCTTAGAAAGGTAGCTTAAAGCCAGGTGGCATTGGCATACCAGCGGTTGCTCCAGACATCAGTGCCTGACTTGCTGCCTCCGCTTGTTTAAATGCATCAGCGTAAGCGGTCACCATGAGATCCTCAAGCATCTCACGATCATCCATTGCTGCTGGATCTATTTGCACTCGCCTCATCTCATACTTTCCACTGATGGTGATCTTGACCAAACCATTGGCTGCCTGACCGGTCACTTCCATCGCGCCAAGCTCTTCTTGAGCCCGCTTCATCTTTTCTTGCATCTGCTGAGCCTGCTTCATCAAGCCTGCAATTTGGCCTTTCATCATGGTGTCTATATCTCCAATGGTGTTCTGTAATGTATAAAAAGGGTAATCAATTAACCATCATATGGGGCGCACGGATCCAGTGACCACCTTAGCCCCAAACTCACGCTCCAACTCTTGTAAGAATGGATCTTTCGCCATTTGCTCTTCAGCATTGAGTTTTTTCTGTTCATAGATCTGTGCATCGACCTTGGCTACTGTGTGACTCGCTTTGCCATCCCCTAATTGCACCCTCACTGCTTTGCCATAATGTGCTTTTAATGCCTCACCCAGACGCGCAATACCATCGGTGGTCGCTAATTGCGACATGGCAGTGGTAATGGTCACCAAGACGGCATCGGGGGTATCGCGCCATTCCTGTAACTCGGTTTGGAATGCCAGTTGTTGCGCCAATCCTCGCAGTGGCAAGGTTCTCATCAGCGCATGCCAATCGGGTGCTTCCTGACTACTTGCTGTGGCCTTACTGGGTGTAGCAGCAGCTTTAGCAGGAGTTACAACCGGCGCTGGGGCAGGAGCTACGGCAGGCGCTGCAACAGGAGCTGCGGCGGTGCTTGCTGGGGCTTTATTGCTGGGGGCCGCAGCCTTGGATGAAGGGCTAGTAGGACCAATGCCAGTCGCTCCACTGCCGCCTGGTTTAAAGGCCAACATACGTAAGAGTGCCATCGCAAACCCGGCTTGCTCATCTGGGGCGAGCGATAAATCAGCGCGGCTCATAATTGCAATTTGATAAAAGAGTTGTGTTTCTTCGGGGGTAAATACCTTAGCTAGGCGGCGAATCTCATTGGCTTCTGGCCAATCATCGAGTACGGAGTTAGGCACTAACTGTGCGGTAGCTATTTTGTGTAACAAACTAGCCAGATCTTGTAATGCAAGGGAGAAGGACATGCTACCTAAGCCCATCTCTTCTGCAATATCGTTGAGGGTCTTACCATCTTTGGCTTGTAAGGCATCCAATATCTTGATGAGGTACGTATCATCAATCGTGCCTAGCATCGTGCGTACCGCTGCTTCGGTGACAGGGCCTGCCGCATACGCAATGGCTTGATCGGTAAGTGATAGTGCATCGCGCATCGATCCTTGCGCCGCCTTTGCGATAACCCGTAAGGCATTTACTTCAGTACTGACCGACTCGGATTGAAGAACAGCCTGCAGATGCTCTACGATCACTGGCACGGGCATCTGTTTGAGATTGAACTGCAGACAGCGGGATAAAACGGTTACTGGTATCTTTTGTGGATCAGTGGTCGCCAAAATGAACTTCACGTGCTCTGGTGGTTCTTCCAAGGTTTTGAGCATGGAGTTAAATGCATGCGAGGTCAGCATATGCACCTCGTCGATCATATAGACCTTGTAGCGTGCGCTACTCGGTGCATACGCTGCCTTCTCCAATAAGGCCACCATCTCATCCACACCGCGATTACTAGCGGCATCCATCTCTATATAGTCAACAAAGCGCCCTGCATCGATCTCAGTGCAAGCTTGGCATTTGCCACAGGGCTTGGAGGTCATCTGTCCTTTGCCATCCGCCCCGGTGCAGTTAAGCGCTTTGGCCATGATGCGGGCGATCGTGGTCTTACCAACCCCACGGGTGCCAGTAAATAACCATGCATGGTGCAAGCGCCCCTGATCGAGGGCATGGGTCAGCGCTTTAACCACATGATCTTGCCCAAGCAGTTCAGTGAAGGTTTTAGGGCGCCATTTACGAGCTAGTGCAAGTGCAGTCATATTGCAATTCTAGCAAGAGCTACAATAAAGATGGACGGGCCTCCTCGCATGGTGGCTTGGCAACCTGGTCAGGTCGGGAACGAAGCAGCCATACCCAATAACTATCAGTGCCGAGGGTTTGGCTCGTCCTCTTTCCTGTGCCCTTCTTATCTGGTCTGGAGTTTGTTTTTGGCAAATAACAGACATGAAAAACCCAGAAATTGGCATGCAAATTACGGTGCTAAAAAATCAGGAAGTTCTTGATTTGTATACAAAATATTGCATTTCGTTTTTTGGAGAGCTCTTTTTAAGCATTGCTATCCTTGCGGAATTAATAACACTCATTTCAATACCTTCTCGGGCATCAGGCTAAATCAGCTATTTAGGACTCTTTTTAATCGACGCCAGATTAGCGGTGTGCTCTTTTAAGGCTTCTAATTTTTCAATACGAACGGTTGTTTCATGATGATGCAATAGAGCCTTATAGAGTTTTGTACGAAACAACTCAATAGAAACCATCATAAGGAAAAAAAGCAAAAAAATATCGCCACCGATCTTTAATCAGACATAAATCAGAAATACACAGACATAAAACCGACATCAAACGCAATGTTGAAGTTTGATTAAATTCAATCTTTGTGCTCATTATAAAAACTATGTACTTTTTCTACCATTCAAAAAATGGGTCATGATTTGACCCAAACCCTTGCACTCCATCAATTCACGCTCCTCTAAAATAAATTTGTCATTAAGAGCCTCTTGAGTAGCTGGTGAAATTTGGATCCTGCCAGGCAAAGATGTTGATTCCATGCGACTCGCCGTATTGACGGTATTTCCCCATAAATCGTATGAAAACTTAGTAAAACCAATGACTCCTGCCACTACAGGCCCTGAATTTAAACCAATTCGCATGTTTAACTCTGCATTATTTTCTGCATTAAAGGCTGCCAAATCCTCAAACATACCTAATGCCATATCTGCCACAATCTCAGCATGATCAGAGCGAGGAATTGGTAAGCCGCCAACTGCCATATATGCATCACCAATCGTTTTAATCTTTTCCAGGCCTAAGTTTTCGCCACGCTTGTCAAATCTAGAAAATAAATCATTCAAAAGCTTCACTAAATCGGCGGCTGATTTTTGTGAAGACATCTTTGTAAAACCTACTAAATCACTAAATAAAATAGTTACTTCAGGATAGCTGCCTGATATATTTTTTTCGCCCTTCTTTAATCGCTCAGCAATTGGCTTGGGTAAGATATTGAGCATCAGTTTTTCAGTTTTCATCTGCTCAAATTCCAATAACTCTTTTTCTTTATTAAGCATTTCAAGATGCTTTTGATCAAGGTCTCGAAGTCGCTTTTTCTCTAGCGAGGAAAAGATTCGTGCCCTAAGTAGAATTGGATCAAATGGTTTTGGTAGGTAATCTTCAGCGCCAATTTCGATACATTTTATAGTTTTATCAAACTGCTCGGCACCAGATATAACGATTATTGGTAGGGATTTGTAAACCTCATCGGACTTAAGTTCGCTTAATACACCTAAGCCATCTAATTCTGGCATTTCCATATCGAGCAACATTAAGTCAATAGATTTCTCTCTAACAGTTGCAATTGCCTCTACGCCATCTGCGGCTTCTAAAATATTTTGAAACCCAAGCGAATTTAATTCACGAATCAAAATTCGCCTAAGAGTGCGACTATCATCAACAACAAGAATGCAAAATGCTGCAAATAAAGGATCTATATTTTGATTGCTTGCCAAACTTTGCTCTGTTGAAATATTAGTTTGCTCCATAGCATGCCCTTAATCGTTAATTAACTTGGTAATAAGAAATTTTTTCTAATGGAACCGTTTTATATAGGCTATTCATATAAATTGACTCCGAAGCGCCAAGAATTAATACTCCGTTCTGGCCGTGTAGCTGCTTATGCATCTTCTCCAATACTTTATTTTTGGCATCTTGGTTGAAATAGATCAAAACGTTACGCAACATAATCAAGTCAAACTTTGGATAGAACGGCCAGGAACCGACAAGATTATGGGGTAAAAAATTCACCATGGTCCGAATAGAAGGATGAATTTGATACACCTCACCCTTCTTATGAAAGTATTTATCCAAATATTGCTGATCTAACCCACGCTTTACTTCTGACGAACTATATATTCCGGCTCTTGCTTTATCAAGAATCGACTCAGATATATCAGTCGCTTGAATCAGGATACTCCAATCGTGTAATTCAGAAAAATTCTCACGAATCAGCATCGCAATACTGTAGGCCTCTTGTCCCGCAGAAACTGCCGAACTCCAGATATACAAAGTCTTTTCTTTTTTACGACTAGCAATAAGCATAGGCAAGATATGTTTTTGAAGACCATCAAATACGTGCCTATCTCGAAAAAAAGAGGTTTCATTCGTGGTCAATGCTTCAAATGCCTGCCAATGCAAAGATCCAACCGGCTCTTTTACAAGCTCTTTAATAAATGAATAAACATTTGGATGCCCATCTTTTTGACTCAATGGCAAAAGACGAGATTCAATTAAGTACTGCTTTGTGTCATCTAAGGAAATGCCAATATGTTCTTCCAACATTGCATAAAACTGCGGAAGATATTCTTTAGACATTTATCGGGAAGCAGTGGCTTGTCTAGAGCGAAATACAATTTCTTCTGAGATCTTCTCTATTGGCAATACCGCATTCGCCAATCCTGCCTGAACTACTGCTCCTGGCATTCCCCACACAACACTGGTAGCCTCATCCTGTGCAATGATCTGTCCATCCTTGGCCGAGATTATCTCGCAACCCTTTAGGCCGTCATATCCCATACCAGTCAGCATCACTGCCAATACCCCGCCGCCATATACCTCAGCCGCAGATCTAAATAAAACATCCACTGCTGGACGGCATGAGTTTTCTGGTGGCTCAGTATTTAAATGAATACTAGTTTTGGTACCAGACTTTTTTAGGGTCATATGAAATCCACCTGGTGCGATGTAGCCAGTTCCCACTGCAGCGATCTCACCTTCTTCAGCTTCTTTTATGCTCATGACCCCAGCAGCACTTAAGCGTGCAGCAAGTAATGCCGTAAATGAAGGTGGCATATGCTGAACAATAAAAATTGGCACGCTAACTGGCGTAGCAATTTGACTAAAGATTTGCATTAAAGCCATGGGGCCGCCAGTTGAAACACCAATACAAATAGCTTGCACTGGCTTTACTGGAATAATGGATTTCAGCGAACTTTTCTCTATCTTTTTGGGGTTTGTAGGCTCTTCTTTGGGACTTGTTCGGGGAGATGGGGTTGGACTGAGCGATTTACCGTCAGGCCCATTAGCCTCTCTTACTTGGCGTGATTTAACACGTTTAGCAAGGCCAATAATTTTGGGAATTAACTCGGTTTCCAGCACCTTAAAGGCGCCATCAATGCTGCCAGCCGAAGTAGCAGGCTTGCCAACATAATCACTAGCGCCTGCGGTTAATGCCATGATTGCAGCCTGAGCCCCTTGATGGGTAAGGGAACTAAACATAATGATCGGTAAATACTTATTGGTCTTGCGGATTTCACGAAGCGCCGTTAACCCATCCATTTCCGGCATTTCAATATCCAAGGTCATCACATCCGGAGAATAAGTTTTTACAGCCTCAATTGCTTGTAAACCATTGGCAGCAAAACCAACAACCTCAATTAAGGGATCTTTTTGTAAAGCGCTTGCTATGATTTTGCGCATAACGGCAGAATCATCAACAATGAGTACGCGAACTTTATCCAAACTGTCTAAACTAAAATTAGTGTTGTACTAGGGATATGCCGGAAACAATCTTCTGGGTATCTAATATCAGCAGTAATTTATCTGCCAACTTATGCACCCCAACAATCAGCTCTCTTGCGTTAGGGTCTAAATTACTTGGAGTTTCTTCAAAGGTTGCTTCGGTAACCTCTGTGAAATCCCCAACACGATCAACCATCAGCGCAAATAATGAATCTTGATCCTGAAAGAAAATACTTACCGTATCAGGTCCATCCACATTTGCTTCTAGACCCAATCGAACACGCATATCGATCGCTGTAACGATATGGCCACGTAAATTAAAAAATCCTGCAACCTCTTTTGGCCCCAATGGGACAGGGGTAACTTCTTGCCCCTTGGTTACTTCAACACCAATGGCAATCGGAATCCCAAAAAAAAGATTGCCGACATAAAAAGTTGCGTAGGCGCCAGAACGACTCATTTAACTTCCCCGTTCATCGCAAGTGCAACGTTTACTGACTCTTCATCATGCACAAAGTTAGGGTCATTAAAGGGGCCCATCCCACTTAAACTTAAAATTTCTTGTACATTCAAAATGCTCATAACGGCATCATTCACGATTACACTACCCATAATTCCGCGCTGTGGTTGGGTAATCATCACCGATTGAGTCGGAACATTAACAATGTTGTGAACCTTCTTGACGATAAAGCCAATAGGTTGGCCCTTGTGATAATGCACAATTACTGGCACAGTTTCATCGCCATATAAGCTCTTATGAGTTGCACCCTCAACATAGTTTGTTAATGGAATCAGCTTCATAATTTTTTTACCATAAAGCACCACTGCCTCATTTCCACGTCGATCAATTTTTGAGGCAGCAATCATCTCTAAGCGATCAACGGCATCTAGTGGCATGACCATTCTCTCTAAGCCAAGCAAATCGAATGAGAGCATTTGTTGCTCATCCGTATTGGCACCAATCGCAGTGGATATGTCCTGCTCGAATTGATTGTCTGCTAACTTAGCAATAATTCCAGAGCGCACGGCAATAGCAGCAATATCAAAAATCAGCGCAACGCGTCCATCACCCAAAATCGTACTGCCGCTATACACAGGGGTACCTTTAAGTAAAGGTCCTACGGACTTAACCACAACCTCTTGCATATACAGCACTTCATCAACAACGATACCAAAGCGAATGCCAGCGGCCTGAACAATCACGATGTTTAAAGGCTGATCAACTGGTGTAGGTTGTTCATCTAACTTGAGTTGATGATTTAAGAAAACAAGTGGGATGAGCTTATCGCGCAAACGAAATACGGGCACTCCATAAAAATCTTCCACGCCAGGAACGCCCTCTTTGGGTTCATAGCGCAACATTTCAAAGACATTAACTTGCGGTATGGCATAGCTGTACTCTTTACAGCGCACAAAGACAGCGGGCATGATCGCCAAGGTCAGCGGAATACTTAAACGTAAGCGGGTTCCTTGGCCTGAAGTGGCAATATCTACGTTACCGCCAATTCCCTGGATATTGGTTCGTACCACATCCATACCAACACCCCTGCCAGACAAATTAGTAATTTGGTCTTTAGTTGAGAAGCCCGGTAAATAAATAAAATCAATAATTTCACGTTCAGTGAGCTTACTCACGCGTTCAGGTGTCACAAGTCCTTTTTCCACCGCCTTTTTAGCAACCAATGGCACATTGATCCCGGCACCGTCGTCGGCAATCTCAATGACAACGTGGCCATTTTCATGAAAGGAACGTAGCTTTACAGTACCTTGCTCTGGCTTTCCTTTTGCCGCACGCTCACTAGGAGACTCAATACCGTGATCCACGCTATTGCGGATGATGTGTACTAAGGGATCACGAATACCTTCTAATAAAGTGCGGTCTAGCTCGGTTTCAGCGCCAATCTGAATTAGCTCTACCCTCTTACCAGTTTCTTGCGCGATATCCCTGACCAATCTTGGAAACTTAGTCCAAACCTGACTAATCGGCTGCATGCGTGTTTTCATCATGCGCTCTTGCAACTCCAGCGTCACTGAATCAATTCTCCGAACGGTGTTATTAAACGCTAAATCCCCACTTGTTCTTGCAAAAGACAATAATCGATTACGAGCTAAAACCATCTCACTTACTAGGTTCATGAGCTTATCTAAAAGCTCAACACTCACTTTTATTGGAGCCGCAATTTCTGTTGAGCGTTCAGGCTCGGGGCTCTCTTTAGAATCTACAGGCTCAGGTACATCGGTACTGGGCAAAGGGCTAACCTCTTTATTAGAAGTTTGGACCACTTTTGTTTCTTGAGGAGTTGCTTCAATAACGGCAGCTGGCTCTGGTGATGGCGAGGCGACGAAACTAGCAGCATCCTCTTTTCCTGTTCTTGGAAAGGCTTTACCACCATCCGTTAAGAACTTAAGCCATTCAATCAATTCAGAATCGTCACCCACAGATTCACTGCGCTGCTTTTTAATATTAGCGACGATCTCACGCAAACGATCCGAGGTTGCTAAAAGCGCATCGGTAATTTCTTCGTTAAGCGCTAATGCGCCATCACGAATTTTACTCAGCAAAGATTCACCCGAATGGGCTACTTTTTCAAGACGATGAAAGGCAAAAAACCCGCTGCTACCTTTAAGGGTATGCATGGCCCTAAAGATATTCCCAACCAACTTCTTGTCATCCGGATTTTGCTCTAAGGCAACAAAATCGAGATCAAGTTGATCAAAAATTTCCTGCGCCTCGAGCAAAAACTCGTCTAAGATTTGATCGTTATTATCCATATCTCTTGATTGGATATTGACTTTTAATAAGTTAGGTCCCGGATTTCTTAGGCCTCTACCTTAAATTTATTAACAAGACCTTGTAATTCGGTAGCCATTTGTGAAAGTTCACGGGCAGCCTGCTGAGAATTATTAGCACCTTCTGTTGTGCTTCGAGATACTGAAGAAACAGAATCGATGTTCTTAGCAATCTCAGTACTCCCAGAAGCTGCCTCAGCCACAGTTCTTCCAATCTCATTAGCGGTGGCCGCCTGCTCTTCTACAGCGCTTGCGATAATTCCAGAAATATCATTAATCTTGTTAATGATCCCGGAAATTGAAGTGATCGAATCAATTGCACCCTTCACATCATTTTGGATATTGATTACTTTTTCACTAATTTCTTCAGTCGCTTTTGATGTTTGGCCTGCGAGCTCCTTAACTTCATTTGCCACTACCGCAAAGCCTTTACCCAGCTCACCTGCACGAGCAGCCTCAATAGTCGCATTCAGAGCCAGTAAGTTTGTTTGCTCTGCAATCGAGGAAATGACTTTAAGAACACTTCCAATTTCTTGGCTACTCACACCAAGCTTACTCATCGTATCGCCGGTGGTGCGCGCTTCATTCACGGCCTGAGTAGCGACTGCAGAAGCTTCAATCGCATTGGATGAAATCTCGCGAATACTAACGCTTAACTCTTCAACGCCTGTAGCAACTGTCTGCATATTGCTACTTACTTGCGTTGCAGCAGAGGCTGCAGATCCAGCCTGAGCATTAGTCTCTTCAGCGTTTGAACTCATTTGAACGCTTACAGCAGATAATTCCTCGGAAGCCGCGGCTAAGTTAGTAGCATTTTTAGAAATAGCTTTAAATGCATTGCGCGAAGTCTCAATCAATTTATTGACTTGATTAGAGATTTCTAGGAAGAAGCCATCTTTACCTTGCAATGGCACAGCAGCAGTGAAGTCACCACCTGCAGCAGACGAAATAATCTCACCAATTTGCTTGGTAGTTTCTTGGGCTCTGCGATTATTTTCGCGATCCGCGACAGCTAATTTATCTGCTTTTTGCAAGCTAATCTGTAACTCTGCAACTGCTTTAGCCATCTGACCAATTTCATTGGTGTAATCAGTATTTTTCACTACTGTGTCAAGTTTTGCTGAAGCCAAATCCGCCAGGGAACTTTGTAAGTTAGTGATAGGTTCAGAGATTGACTTGTTGACCAAATAAATTACAAAAATTGATAAGATAATCGCAGCAATAAGCAACCCGGCAATCAAGCTTTTGAGAAACGCTGCTTGAGCCTCAGCATTTTCCTGATTTTTTGCAGCACCATCAGCTTTTAAGGTACCAAGTTCCCGAATTTCGCCAGTCACCTTTCCCAAAAGATCCTGATAATCTTTGCCACTAATTATTTTATAAGCGCTTGTTGCGCCGCCTTTGCCATCAGCTGCTGCAATAATTGCATCTACGCTACGATAAAAATCTTGGATTAACGAACCAACATTATCTAAACGAGCCCTTACTTCAGGCCTGATAACAGTTCCCTTTGATTTTTCGTAATTTGCAGATAAATCAACCTTAACTTTGGCGATAGCTTCTTTACCTTTTCCGACGGCAGCATCATCGCCAAAATTTTCAGCCAACACTATTCTATTTACAGTTCGACCAATAACATTGATATCTCGATTTAAAGATCTTAGTAAAGAAACGCCAATAAGATCTTTTTCATACATTGTTTTTGCATTATTATTTAAAGTGCTCATTGCATAAAAGGATGCACCTGATATAACAATTGCAAAAGTAATAACGATTGAAAATCCGATAATCAGCTTTGTACGGAGATTAAGCTTTGCAAAAGATGTTGTCATGCTCATTTCGTCTGCCTCGTGTGCCAGAATTTAGTTGTTGTTAATTGGGGTTTTTTGGGGATAATTATTTCCTTGATCATAATGCACTAAATTTATGACTTTTCTAGCTAGGTGATCCCCCAAAATGGTGCCGAATGATAAAAGCGCTTCAGACTATGAAAATTTCATAGGGAAATCCCTTAGTCATTTTGAAAAAACCTTTGCCGATCTTAGCTTGGATAAGCAACCTTTTGAGGCTTGGATCAAAAATCTTCTTGAAACGGCCTTTTGGGCGAGCAAAACCTCTCACTTGCCGACCATAAAAGATATTTGCATTCAATTTGCAAAGGCGCAAGATCTAGCGTTTAGCGTGAATCCTGAACCCAAATACCATAATCGCGGCCATTTCAAAGAAGTGTGCCTTTCAATGACTGAATTACTCAAGGCACAAAATGATATTTCGCCGCCCTTAGACAATCTATCAACATGGAAAATGTCTGACCATGATTCTTTGATTCTTTTGCTTTGCGCAATCTGTCATGATTTTGGTCACGATGGTAGTATGAACAAATACCCTTTTGAGCTTGAAAAGAAATCTCTTGAAATGATTGATGCATTTATGGGGCAAATATCGATTGATTCTTCTAATCGAAAAAATATCCAAAGTACCGTCGAGCCATTTATCTTGGCAACAGATCCAAGATTTTTTCCAACACTCGTCAGTAAATTTGATATGGCTGATAGCTTTAGTCATAGTGATTGCATGTCAATGCTCTTGGTTGAATCTGACCTACTTGCTAGCACTCTTCCAGCTAGGGGAAAAATTTTAGGTGAGCGACTTTCAGAAGAATGGCAATTGACGAACCCAGAAGCGGCTGCATCGGTCAAGACAGATAAAGGTAGGCTGTACTTTTTGGAACACATTCGTTTTATTAGCCCCCAATCTCACGCATTAGGAATTGAGGTCATCCGAAAAATTTCTATTAATCAGGTTAATGAGTAGCTAACTATGTCCTCTCCAATTGATAACATCCCCTTTTTCACTGGCCTGTCAGCGCCGGACCTGATGAACATCATGTCGGTAACGCAAACTCGGAAAATAGAAAAGGGGGTCAATCTTTTCAATCAAGGTGATAAGTCCGATGGGCTCTATGTGCTGCTGTCAGGAAAACTCCAGGTCTATATTTTTAGTGGCCATATCAGCGGCACAAATAAGGTTCTAGCGACGCTAAATCCTGGTCAATATGTTGGTGAATTTGGTTTAATTGATGGCGAAACAAGGTCTGCCTCAGTAAGCGTGATTGAAGGTGGAGAAATTTTGTTTTTACCAGCCCTTGCGTTTGGAATTATCTTAGATCAACAGCCCCACATAGCCGACGCAGTTTGCGGGTTTTTGTGTGACCGAGTCATGGGCCTTCCAAAACTAAAACTGACGTCTGAAAAGGGCATTTTGATTAAAGAAAAACGGGTCAAACCCACTTTATCCAACATGAAAACTCTTTGCCAAATTGTTCGTGAGCACAACAAATTAACAGCGGTTAAAGAAAAGGGTTGAACGTACTATAGTTTTGGCCTGCCCAGCACGATTCGAACGTGCGACCTACGCCTTAGAAGCTTTAATTTGGACGCTTGACTAAGGCTGACCTGTGCCCGATTATGAGGTCGCCATAAACTTTATTGCTAAGATCAATATATGGCGATTAAATTCAAGGAATAAAAAAATGAAACTGATCTTTTTGCTTCGTGGTCTTTTGTTGAGTCTTTCACTATTAGTTGCTTTGCCATCGATCGCCCACCATGGCTGGTCGGAGTATGAGCAGACTAAATTAATCAAACTCTCGGGAAAGGTCATACAAAATGGCTATGAACACCCGCATGGATTTATTAAGTTAAGTGCGGATGGCAAAGAATGGATTGCGGTATTAGCCCCACCCTTTCGGATGGAAAATCGGGGTTTACTCAAAACGGATATTGCGGATGGTGCCCAGGTCACTGTAGAGGGCTATGTGAATCGTAGTAAGCCAGATGAGATGCGAGCCGAGCGCATTACGGTTTCTAATAAGACGATTGAATTGCGTTAATGAGTTCCCAGCTCACGGGGTTAATCAAACCATAAAAAAACGTCTCAATAATTCCAATTAATTAAGTAAACTAATACAGTATTCGAAGGCAAGCAAAGAATAAAAGTCAATCTTTTTTGAAAAAAAACCTATATAAATCAATGGTTTATTAAATAAATCACAATTACTAAACTAAATAAAAAAATGCAAGAAAAACAAGAGGGTGAATCAGGTTTTACATTAATGGAATTAATAATTGTTATCGCAATTATTGGAATAATAACAACTATTTCTGTACCAATTTATAAAAACTATATAAATAACAGCAGAGATACAGCCATTGCCGCAAATGTAAAAACAATTACCAGCTATATCAATAGCGTATTTATAAGATGTAGTACAGGAGAAACAACTATAGCAATTTCTACATTTGGAAATATTGATTGCAGCGCGGCCGCACACCACGCAAACATAAGTCCAATGCTCACTATATTTTCAAATTATTTTGTTAATCAAGTCGGGACAAATTCGTACAACAAAACACTAGCAGGAATTCTAGTATCGGGACAAAGTCAACCAACGGGAACCATATCTCTAGATTATGGAAGACCAGATCAATGTGACGGAAGTCGTTGGTGCATAAGAGTTATTGGCTGGCAATCGACTCAAACAACAGTTAATTTAATTTATTCAGATAAGTGGTAATTAAACCAAGTTGGATATTGATATAAATTTACTTATGAGCATTGAATCTGGGCAATTAACAAAACTATCTAAAAATTCATGATCAAATTTACCATGGTTATCAACCATAGTTTCGCTATGAATTGCTAATAACCCCCAGTCCTTAAATTTTCTTTCCAAAATATCAGCAAAAAATATTTCACTAAAGTATTGATGCCGATTATCTTTTTTAATTTTTTGGTATAAGAAATATATATCAGAATCATCACCCTCAATCCATTGAAAAAAATAATTCTTATGATAAATAAGTAGCCCTGAAATATTTTTTAATTTATTTCTATTTGAAAATTCCCGAGAAATCGCATCTATTTCAACTGCTTTAAATAAAGAAGTTGCTACGCTTCGATAAACTAGTGCTTTCATTTTGAAATTCAAATATTAGTGAACAGTTTAGATAAAAAAATTAAACCAGCAGAAATACATAAGGGAGGTCCAAATGCTAGCCTAAGTTGCCAAACATCTTGATTCGTAGATTTAAATTTAGAATAAATAATAACAATAATTCCCAATAAACTTGCTAGGAACAAAAATAGAGGAAACAAATCAAAGCCAATCCAGCAAGAGAGGCTTGCTGCCAACATTGGGTCGCCCTCCCCAAGAACATCCTTTTTTAAGGCTATGACATAGAAAAGGGAGATCCCTTTTAATATTAAATAAATTATAAGAATTGTATAAATTGAATTTTCAATATTAAGACCAAATAAACCAAAAAGAGACGCAAATAATCCAAACCATAAAACTAAATAAGTATATTGATCCGGAATCAAAAGATACTTTAAATCAAAGTGAGTAATCAAAAAAATAAGGCTAAAAAAAATTAAAGCAAAGAATTGATGCTGCAATGAATCGGGAAACTTAATGTAGATTAATAAAAAAATTAAAGAAAAAATAAATTCAGATATAAAAATTGAAGGGGATATTTTATTTTTACAATGGGAACATTTGCCCCCTAAAACAAAAAAGGATACTAATGGTATATTAAAAAACCAAGGAATTTTTACTTTACAATGATCACATCTGGAGTAAGAATTACAAAAAAAATTCTTAAGTGAAATTCGAAGATAATTTTGGTATCTCATAGTTTTTGAATTTGAGATCAAAATGTGAGAATTCAAAAGAAAGCGTTCTACGCGCAGTGATGTAGCATGTATAAAAGACCCCCAAACTGCTCCCAGAACTAAAACTAAAATTAGAAGCATGAAGAATCTAACTTTTTTGAAGACATTCTAATTACCATGCCAACTTTTAATTTTCCATCACGAACATAATTCTTATTTATTAACAACTCATCTTTTCCTAGTAATTTAGATAACGAAATAACAGTATCGGTACTTTTAATAATATAACTTGTTTGGTATGAATCGTCAAAAAAACATTTATTTTGCTTACTCTTTACAACCGTCTTCGAATTAGATTTTACGTTTACGTTATGCTGGTAATACTTATTGAAATTCTCAGTAGGAACAACATAAAAATTTCGATGAAAGCCAATGGGGTTTAAGAAACTAGAAATTTTATTATTGTTATATAAAATATCATTTAAATTATCTTTTTTTGTTACTGTCATCAAATAATGCACATCTGGATAAGACCATATTGGGTGACTAAAGTTTATAGTTTGTAAATTGTTGTTTATACGATAGAATTTTCTAATATACGATTTTGTCTCCTCTGGTAAGTTCAAAAAAAAATCATCAGTATTGTTAAACTTTTTTAATAAGCGATCAACATTTGCACCGCCCCAGTTATACGCAGCTAAAACGATCGCTAAGTTTCCAAAATATTTCTCATCCAGTATCTTTATATGACGAACAGCAACCATAGTTGATAAATATAGATCGTGTCTGTAGTCGTAACTATTATGATAAAAAATACCTCCGTCAAAAGCCGTGCTTGGCATGAGTTGCCAAACACCAGATGCCCCAGCAGAAGAAACTGCTGTTGGTAAATTTGAACTCTCTATTAACGGGATAAATGCATAATAGCCAGGAATGCCCTGTTGATTTAATGCCTCTGAATAATATTTAAGCAATGGTATAGCTGAAATTAAGGAACTTATCTCTTTATCAATTTGGATTTTTTGTAAAGATGAATATCCGAGATCTCTTTCAAAGCATAAAATATTTTTGCAAACTGGAAAATCATTAATTATTTTCGCCATAAGCGAACCAAAAGCAACATGAGGATATGCCAATAAAATTATTAGCAGCAACTTTTGAACCATGATTAATTAAGACTAATTTAAACCAGATCCCATACTAAATATTGGGAGATACATAGCTACAAGAATAAAACCAATAGTTGTCCCTAAAAATACAATCATTACGGGCTCAAGTAGTTGAGATAGGCGGTCGACAGAACCATCAAATTCTTCCTCATAATATTTAGCAATGGAAGCCAGCATATCGTTTAACTTACCTGTCCGCTCACCAACACCAATAAATGCTTTGAATGTCTCTGGAAAGCGATTATCTTTTTTTAAGATTGCCT
The DNA here is from genome assembly GCF_040409815.1 of Polynucleobacter sp. UK-FUSCHL-C3. Lineage (NCBI taxonomy): Bacteria > Pseudomonadati > Pseudomonadota > Betaproteobacteria > Burkholderiales > Burkholderiaceae > Polynucleobacter > Polynucleobacter sp. UK-FUSCHL-C3. The sequence continues at coordinate 745,049 of NZ_CP099959.1, read as the reverse complement.
CTAATGACATTCCAGAAAAAACATCACGCTTCATATTTTCAAGCGCCTCTTTGAGAAATTCATTTCTAATAGATAATCTAGAAATTTCAATAGCTTCAATTAAGCCAACGCCCGCAGAAACTAAATTAGATAAAACTGTTGCTATTCTTGCAATCGCTGAATTTCGAATTAAATCCCCAAAAACAGGTAATCTCAGTAATTTTTCATCAACTTTTCTTTTTAAAGTAAGATTACTATTTACTTTTTTCTTGAAAAAAATAAAGCCAATAAATAATAAAATCACAAAAAGAATAGCAAAAGGACTTCGAATCCAATTGCTTATGTTCATAATTATTTGAGTTGGCAATGGTAATGCTTTTCCCATGTTGCTATACATTTCTGCAAACACGGGCACAACAAAAGTCATCATGACAATAATTACGCCAATAGCAACTACCAAAAGGATAATAGGATATGTTAGCGCACTTCTGAGTGAAGACATGATCTTTATCTTTTTTTCAAGACTTTGACAAATCTTATCTAGAAATTTTTCAAGTGATCCACTTGATTCTCCAGCTTTTATGAGATTTAAATAAACACTATCAAATGTATCGGGATAGCGTTCAAATGATTTTGATATTGAAATACCAGAATTTACTTCCTCAACAATTGAAGATAGTATTTTCTTTATGCCTTCATTTTCAGATTGATCTCTCAACATCTCCAATGCAGGCACTATCGGAAGTCCTGACGAAAGCATTGCAGATAATTTTCGAGTAAAAAGTAATAACTGCTTTTCTGATATTTTATTTTTACTTGAGAATAAAGTTAATTTTGTTTTAGTTTTTACTTTTACTATCTTTGGTGATTCATCACCAAATAAATCTGTGATGATGATGTTTTTCTCTTTCAATAAAAAAACAGCCTCATCTCGTGTTAAAGCTTCAATAACTCCGCTTTCGAATTCGCCAGCTTTTAATCCTTTCCACAAATATTTCATGAGGTCTCTACTGGAACAACTCGTAAAATTTCATCTATAGTTGTTAATCCCTCATAAACCAGATCCCTAGACCGATCAATCATCGGGAGGTAGCCTTCTTTTTTAGCAAATTCAACAATATCCTGTTCACTAGAATCCTTATTAATTAGAGCTTTAATACCAAATGAAATATTGAGAACCTCATGTACGGCCATTCGCGATACAAATCCAGTCCCGAGGCATTTTTGACAGCCATCACTTTTCTTCAATAAATGTCGAAGATTAACATCAAAGAGAGGGTTATTTGATATCTCATCTAGCTCATTTGGTCTATAGGGGCGGATACAATTTTTACAATTAATTCTCACCAACCGTTGCGCTACAACACAAGTTAAGGCGTTAGAAACTAAATAGCGTGGTAGCCCCATGTTAATTAATCTGGTAATTGCACCCACAGCACTATTTGTATGCAATGTACTTAGTACTAAATGACCAGTTAAAGCTGCTTTTGTCGCAATATCCGCCGTTTCAGCATCACGTATCTCACCGACCAAGATAATCTCAGGATCTTGTCTTAAAAAGGAACGTAATGCTGAGGCAAATGTTAGTCCTATCTCTTCTCTAACTTGAACTTGCCCGATCCCAGATATAGAATATTCCACAGGATCCTCAGCAGTTAGTATATTTACATCATTTTTATTTAAATGATTAATAGCTCCGTATAATGTAGTTGATTTACCGCTGCCTGTTGGCCCCGTTACCAATACCAACCCTTGGGGTGCTTCTATAGATTTTTGAAAGATAGCTCGTTGGCCGTCACTAAAGCCAAGAGAATTTATATCTAACGATAAAGAGGATTTATTTAAAATACGAATAACAACTCTCTCGCCAAATGATGTTGGTACGATGGATATTCTCAAGTCAACATCAATCTGATTTTTTTGAGAAATATAGTTTGCACCCCCATCTTGAGGAAGCCTTCTCTCAGCTATGTCCAAACCAGATAATATTTTTATTCTAGAAACTATTGCTAAAAAGTTTTTAGAAACAAAAGGTTGAAATTCCTCGGGGGTAAATAAAGCGCCATTACGGCGAAAACGTACCCTAGCTTCGTTTTTATGCTGTTCGAAATGAATATCACTTATTTTTTGAGTAATTGCAGAATCAAAAATCTCATTTATACCCGATATAACATCTCCTGTAAGAGATTTTACAACTTTCGTATTTTTTTCATATTTCTTTGAATCATTTTCATGATTAAGACTGTGATCTACCGAGCCTGTTTTAGATGTTAAATTACTATTAATGGATGGATTCAAACTCTCATTTGACTTCTTAACAGATTCATTTTGATTAATGCCATCATTTACGATCCCCAACTTTTCAAAGTTTAAAAGTTCATTTTTTAACTTTGAAAATGGAACAAAAATAGCTTCTGCCTTAGCCCCCACTAAAACAGAAAGGTTTTTTAATGAATTTAAAGAAGAAGGTGCCGCTAAGGCTATTAAAAACTTATTATTCTTATCTTCGACCGGTAATAAGAAATTTTGTACACAATATTTCTTAGGAAATTTATTATCAACTAATTTTGTATCAAATTCCTTATTTGAATTAAAGCCATATCGATCTGCTAATTTTTTAATAAACTCATTTTCATTGATTAACCCATCTGCTTGAATAATTGAATAAATATCTTGATGAGTCTCTTTAGAATGTTTTTGTGCCTGAATAAATTGATCTGCAGAGATGATATTTAACTCTAAAGCTAGAGAAGCTAGCTCGGCAGAAAGTTGATTACAAATACTAGAGAACGCTGATTTCATATCTCAGCTGGTGACAAGAAAATGAATAACTGACGACGTTCATTTCCTTGCGCAGTACTTTTAAACAAGTTACCAATTAAAGGTATGCTACCTAAAATTGGTACTTGGGTATCCGTAGATGAAGCTGTGGAAATATTAATACCTCCTATCATTGCAATTCCTCCATCACGAATAAGTAATTTTGTCCTTACCTCACGCTTATCAATTGCTGGTGGGTTGGTTGCATAGTTAGGAGAGTCTTTGTTGACAACTACCTCAATATAAATATTTCCATCCCCAACGATTGATGGCTTAACATCGAGCTTAAGAGCTGCATCTTTAAACTCATATGTTATTTGACTTGGACCAACTCCTGGTACTGGATAAGGTATTTGTACGCCATCTGTAATGGATGCTTGCTCATTATCAATGATAAATAACCTCGGATTAGAGACAATCTTTGTCAAGCCATCTTTTTCCATAGCAAGTAACTCAGCTTTGAGTTGACCTGTGCCGGTTGCCAATAAAAATCCAAGACCACCAACTGCTGTTGTAGCATTTCCACCGCTTACGGCAGTTCCTATGCTTGAACCAGTACCCGTTCCAAGCACCATGCTAGATTGACTGGTAGCGCCCTCCCCCAATACGCCAGATAAAGATCGGGGTTGACCTCTGGAATTTGTCCCAGCGGCATAAATGCCTAGTCTAACTCCTAGTTCTTGCTGAAAATTATCACGCCCTTCAACGATATAGGCCTCTACCATTACCTGTTTAGAAGGTTTATCTATATGCGATACCGTCTTCTTAATCCAATCAATATCTGCAGCCGAGGCTTGAACCACAATCGAATTTGTTCTAACATCTACTGTAAATGCTGCTCTAGCAGATTGAGCTTGAGCGCCGACAGCAGCACCAGCACCCGGTCTTGCTTCGAGTCCCAAAAGCATTTCACGTAACATTTTTGAAACGGTATCTGCCTTTGAGTAAAAAACTCTAATCACAGCTGTATTTTTTTGTTCAAGACCCTGGCGTACCCTCTGCTCTTCGAATCTTTGTGTCAATAATTTTTTTACTGTGTCGCTTCGTTCGGCAACAAATTCAATCGAATTAATTCTTACCGACTTACCATCATCTGATATTTCAGCTACTAGCCGTTTTGTTGCCAAAACAATATCTACAATATCCTTCCAGGCCATATCTTTAACCTGTAAAGAAACTTCGCCGCTAACATCTTGTCCAACATAAAAATTAATACCATTTAACTCCCCGACTAAAGCAAAAAAATCAGCGATAGAAACTATTGCGAAGTCAGCGCTAAACTTATCTGACTTCCAGGTCGGATAATTGAAAATTGTAGGGTCGCTATGCGATTTAACGCTAAATAAGTCTTTCGATCTTATTTCTTCAGGGGCAGGTCTTTCGTTTTTTGTAAGACCACGAGTATCAATAGGATCTACTTGTCTCGTTTTTGCAATAATTTCTCTTACATCATCAGGGCTTTTTGGAACAGATGACTTATCTAACTGCCTGTTTGCGAGTCCAGCACAACCAGAAAGGATCGTTGTTAAGAAAATAGCAATAAAAAAATTAAAGTTTGTATTCATCTTATTTGATCGCCGATCTTTACTCTTACTTCTTTTCCTTCATTACGGATAACAATACTATCTGAATTAACCCTAACTAGTATAAGATTTTTAGAAATCTGACCACCTAAATTAATAATAGAAGTAGTGCCATCTGAAAGTTGAAAAATACAAGCTGATTTTTTATTTGATGCCATACACCCAGTTACATATAAACCATCGTTACTTCTTACAGGTAAGGCTCTGGTGGCCCCACTGACTGATGAGCCCACACCACCAGCCGGAAAGCCACCTGTTGAAACTCCTGCAGGTCCAGCAGGTACAAAAAAAGGATTTATTTCAGGCGCCATAGGTTCATTACCTGACCTTTGAGGTGGCGATGGAGACTTGGGGGTTAATTGTTGATCATTATTATTAGGGCGCGGCGTAAATTGAACTTGCTTGAAATCTTTTCTATTAGCAAACCTCAAAAGGCTATCACCATCATCATAGACTTCGTCAATCAAAGGAAAAAAGCTTACTTTCGTAGGAGTGGGTGTAGTGAAGTTCTCAAATTTTGGTGGAGTCACAAATTTAAATGTTGTCGTTAATATCAAGGTTCGCCTTGTTGGCTCCGCAGTTATGCCGATCGCTTTTATGTCCATAGAAGCTGAGTAATATCTTAGTTCAGTAAGCAACATACGGATACCGCCATATCCACCTTCAGCCTCTATGACAAAAACATCTGGGGCTTGACTTCCCGCTGAAGAAACTTTAGTTACGACCATGCCAGAGCGCTGTATCGACTCGGAAATTAATCTCAACAAGTCCGAAGATGTCTTCGGTGCTAGCTTTGCTTGCTCCAAAGACAGGCTATTTTGCTTGTAAATATTAGTCAACTTTTGAGCCGTTAAATTTATCTCTTCCTCTGTTGTCAATATTTTTTCTGATAACTCATCATGTTGTTTACTTAATGACCATTGGTTAAGTAAATTACCGAAGCCAACCACCACCATAAATATAGAGAATAAAACGATCCCAACTAATTTTCGATCAGCCTTACCCAGCAAACCATCTAAAGAAAAATTAGGGGCGCCTTTAGCACCACTATTCGCCTTAAAAGAACTTATTTGGCGTTTAATTTCATTTGCTATATCTGTAAATTTCATTTGAGCACCATCACGATCTTACCTAATTGTTGATCCCTTTTTCCTGATTCTAATTCAATTCCCTCTAATTTAGCAGCACTAATATCAGGGTGTTTATTTAAAAGAGCAACAACGTTAGAAAACTGAGAGGCATCTTTTGCCATCAAAATAAGTACAGATGGGGTTTCGTAATTTAATTTTAATTCTTTAACCATTACTGAACGAGGAAGTCCATTTAAAAAACGAAGCCCTAAAATACGTTCATTTCGAGCAGCCCTTTGATTAATAAATGACTGCATATTTGTTAACTGTGTATCAACCAGTGTTTTCTTTTGCTCAAGCTCTTGATACTTTTTTGTTAATTCAGTTACTTTGTCCGAATAACTGAACATAAAAGAAAAAACTACTGACAATGTAAAAACAAAAATTCCGATGGCAGAAAATAAAATTCCGATTTTCTTCGCAGAATCGCTAATCACAACCTTTCTTTTTTGCTGGTCTAAACGCTCTTCACGATTGGGCAAAAGATTGATATTTGAAACTGCAGTTACAAATTTATAATACCCAAAAACATCCAGTCGCCTACTGGCCAACCCAATACTAACTGCTTTACTCGATTTATTTTTATCAGCCTGGATATTAGCTTTTAAATTTTCAGGCACCAAAATTGTTTTAATAGGATCCAGAATTTCAATCTTGAAATCAGGCATTGCTTGTTTAATCTTAGTTAAAACTAAATCGGCATTTGATAGTGAACTTGCAAATTCAATTACATTGATAGTATTTCTTCCGCTTTGAATAAAAAAAGATTGAATTGCTGCCCTAATTTGATCAGACAATCGAGTAAATACATAATCTAAATTATCAAACTGTCCAAGTTGTATTAATTGGTTGTCATCCTCAGATAAGAATATGTCATAGATAAATGGCAAATTTCCATCTACTATAACTAAGTAATTTTCATCACCACTAAGCTCTAAAAAAGCATTAAGCTGATTGGGTGCCTGCTCACCACGCGTTCGTAATATATTCCGAAGAGCAAAGCATCGGACGTCCACAACTAATGCATCTAAACCAGCGCGAGATAATAGCTCTACCGTGTTATCAATTTCACTCTTTTTTGAGGCAACAAAAAGGATGGACATTTCATTTTTAGCCTCATTCTTACTGACGACTTGCCAAAAAACAGAATATTCACTTAGCTCGGAAGGGAGTTGAATTGTGCTCTCCCAAAGGGAGCCATTTTCAACCGCCTGTTTAAGCTCAAAATCCTTTAAAAGCGGTATTTTAACAACCTTTACAATTGCAGCAGTTATTGGTAAAGAAACAGCGCACTTATCAGTATTAAATTTATTTTCTTTTAGTAATTGCTGAATAACGCGAACCTGCTCAATTTCTAGAGCCTCTGTATCTTTTATGGACGATTCAATTGCGCGTGATGCAAATTTTGAAAGAACCCATGATTCACCAGATTTATCTAGCTGCGAAATCCTAACGTAATGATGTGAAAAATCTATTCCTAGGACAGGAATTTGATCAGCAGCTTTTTTACTAAATTTTTCTTTAAATTTAGCTATCAATCCATTATTAAAATCCATCATTAACGCTTTCTTTGCTTTCCATACACCGTTAAGCTACCACTCGATGAGGTACTGGTAAAGTTCCCTTTTCCAGAAATTAAATTATCTGTCCGATTAAATCCACCCGCTAATGATTCTGATCCTGCATTCCCAGATACCCCAATAAATACAGCATCTCCAAAGACACTAATTCCACCTATCATAGCATTTGAAAAACAAGAACTATTTTTTGAATAGCCACAAGCGGCATCTCTTTCAAAAAAACAAGAATTACCCATAGAGCACGCACTAGAAGTTTGTGGTGCATAAATACCAATCAACGCTGAAGAACCGTATTGAACAATTCTCGAGGCTAACTTACCATAAGTCATGGCTATAGTTGCCCCGGACTTTGAAACACCATTCAAGCTATTAATCTGTAATTTCCAACCTGCTGAAGTGCTAGGTAGCGGACACTGAGCAGATGATGAAGCTGTGGATCCTAAACTGGCTGTAGTCAATACTGGTGAAGAAGACATCAAAGAAGCTTCAGAATTTTGAATAGAATAAATATAGTTATCGGGACTTGTGCCAGCGATTGCAAGTCTGTCCATATCACCAGTGCCAAAAATGATATTAATATCATCAACACCTTTTCTAGAAGTGTTTCTTGAAATCGATATGGGCATAGTAATTAGCCTATCATTCGTAACAGTTGTTTCAGAATTAAAAATAGTTCTCGGACTATTTGCCAAGTTAACAGCTCCAACACTTGTTCCCGAGAAATCTGCAGTCTGAAGAACGCCATTTGAATTCGGAATAAACATTTCCACTCCGTAACGACCCTTCATACGCTCTGACCGACCGGATTCAATCACCTCCACATCTGTTGAAATATCGTTTTGGGGAAAACTTGCAAAACCGGTCAAGCTAGTCCATGGCCCAACGGTGGTTCTCTCCACCACAATTCCTGAATCATTGCCATCAATGTCTATGTAATAAATTACATTTCCAGATGCAATTTCAGTGCCTGTGGTTCCGGCACCCAAAATTAAAATGGGTATATACCTACTAATTAAATCTGACATAAACGCAAATACTGGGGAGGATGTTGTATAAGCCAAGGAACGATAAGAATAATTTCCTGTATCAGTAGAGTTATGTTGAGATTGATTTCCGTTTGCATCCCAGCGGTATAAAACCCACTGACCACCTTCATAAACATTATCTATCGAAAAAATATGTTTTGGCACATCTGGATTGGTTACATCGATCACCGTAACAGCTCTTCTGCCTAGCCCGTATGTAATAGCGACATAGGTCTTCCATTGACCATCGACATACAGATCGCGAGCACTTAATGTTCCATCAATTCCATAAATGGATACGCTTGTTTTTTTTCCAGTGCTTGGATTGGTGCTGGGTAGCTCACTAAGCTTTCGCAACATTGGCGGTGGAATAAAGCCCCATAGCTCGGTTCCAGTCTTTGCATCAATGGCATGCAAAACGCCGCTATTGGAGCCTGCCAAGACAATTTCACGACGATTTTTATAAGACGCATAAAAACGGGCATATGAGCCTGGGTCTCTAGCCTCGTAATAAACCTCCGCCCCAGCAAAACTAGAATCAGAAGAAATACTTGACTTTGGAACGCCTATAAAAATAGGACGAGAATGAAAAATATCTTGTAACTTCCAGCGAGTGTCTGAGGTTGAATTATTACTATTTTCATCATATGCATCAAACCCCCTAACAAAATTTAACAAAGTGGTTGCATCTGTATCGGTCACAACATTGTTAGGGCCGAAAATTGCACTCTTTAGGGAAGTAGGAACATAGCCAGAAAGAAAGTTGTTAAACCCAGTATTCGCTGGGAGTGGTAGGTTAGGGGCAACCGTCCACAATTTTCTTGAGTTTGGACTAGTAGAGTTCAAATTTGCACCGAATTCCCATAACAAGCTGGAAGGGGTCAAGCTTGAGCTTAATGTATATGCTTTTAGATACCCTTTCCACTGGCCAGTTGAGTTGTACTCAAAAGTCGGCTGAATAACCAAGTTACCAATTTGGGAACTAGGCATTACCGTTGGTGCTACCGAGGTAAATGAAGACGCCAGGGCAACATAGAGAGCTTGCTTTAAACGATCCTTTAGCTGTGCACTGTCGTTTGCATACATCGGACTGGTGGGTGATGATTTTCCTGCAATCGATAGGCTTTGATAATTAGCTGTATTTCCAATCCCATTTCCAAAACCAATCGCGTATGTTTCAATGCCTCTTGTACTGTAAAGAGTAGATGCGATATTATTTGCCAGCGATGCATTGGACCAATCACCATCACTAATTACAATGATAATTGTTTTTGAGCAAGTCGACGCATTCGAGCTAAAGGAGGAACTAGATAGATAACTGCTCGCCGCCTGCATCGCTCTATATAAATCAGTTCCTCCATACGGACTCAAAGCGCCTTGCAATACACTCAAAATTTGGGCATTAGAGGAAGGGCCAATATCCACCCTTCTAACTGCGTTGCTGTCCCATGTCATAAGGCCAAAATATGCCCGCTTATTAAACTCTGAATCCTGTAAGACATCTCTAATTACCTGTTTAGCCACATCAAGCCGTGTCATGGTGGTAACAGTAGGGCTATAAGTATCTGTTTGAAGATTATTAGTATAAACATAGACTTGCGGAAGTGAATTCGCGAAAGAAATAATATTAGTATTTAGGGGAGAAATCGTCAGGGCATAAGAACTATTAAATACGCCTGTACTAATGATTGTGGTTGGCACAAGAGTTGTTGCATTAATTCTCGTTATAGATCCAGGGGTTATGCCATAAAATAAATTGGGGTTCACCGAATCAATTGCCAGCTCTGTATATTGGGTAAGGGTAACTTGTGTAATTACATTTGCCCCCGGTACAAAACGATAGGTCCCATAGCCACTTGCGCTGATATAGTAATTACCGCCCGCAAAGGCACAGCCCATAAACGAAGAATTTGTTGGTCTTCGGGTGCTTAGGGGGGAGGTTCTGGTAAAAGCATATTTTGGTGAGACGCCATTTGTGGCCAAATTAACAACAAAGTGGCCTGTTGCGTCTACTAATACAACCGTATTATTTTGATTGTTGTAGCATATTTGATCCATGAAACTACCGGCATTACTTACGGTGAGTGTTTTTTGCACAACCCCGGAATTCGAATAAACCACAAGATAGCGTACAGTTCCGCTTCTAAAAAGAGCCAGCATTGATCCACTCGCACCGCGTTTGAGGGCAAGTGGGGCGCCAAGGCTTGGAATAAAACTAGTCTGTAAAGTGCCATTAGAACTAATTAAAAATCTACCATACGCAGCGTCGTAAAGCCATAATCTACCATCGGAGGCATATTCCGCTAGATTTACCTGTGAGCCCACTTGCAAGCCCCCTTTGGCAGGAGTGGAGACATTACCTTGAACAGTGGCACTCATACTGCCTGAGGTATCTAACATTAAATAAATGTTTGCTGTTGCGGCTCCCCCACTTATTCCTTGTGGAGGCAACTTAGCAAAGCTATTGCTTGCGAAAATAGTAATGAAACTTAGACAAGTTAGAAGCTTAATTTTCATTTGGGCGACCCCCATAAAAAATCTCCTCTTGAAAGCCATAACCGGTCTTGGTTACTGCATACCCTAATTGACTAGAAATCCTTGGGATTGAGACAGGATAAAAAAATGCAGCGTTATCTTTTTGATATTGTTTATTTAAAGCCAATCGATCAAGAGAGTCTAAAAAAAGAATTAGATTTAACTCTCTACTAAAAACCATTAATTTAAACTCTCTAACAAGGCCCAATTCAGCACGTAAATACACTAGGCCAGGACCAAAAATCGAGCATGGGCCGTCGATGGGTGAATCGATCAGCATGGTGCCATCACCCTGCCCTTGCAGACGATTTGAAAGCCGAGGTGGCTCACTATTAACTTGCATATACCAGGCCAGGCAGTTTTGTAATTCAGCAGAATAGCAATTGCTAGCAAAAAGAAAGAGGGTTATGAATAAGGACCGTTTCATTTAAGCCCAACAAAAAATATAGTTTCGACGGTAGCTGAGCCAGCAACAGGTTTAGAAGTAATACTATAGAATTTTTCTAACTGTTGATTTGTATTGTATTCACGCGCGGTACTAATTTCACCCCCAGACACTGTACCTTGAGAAATTTTATCGTTACCAACTAGATAGGCATAAGTGCAAGATCCCAAGCTAGATGACGAATACAAAGAGCGTATCCCCCTCGCGTTTGTATTTACATAATTAGTAATTTCAGTAGTAATGGATGGCGTGGCAGAAAGTGACGTCTCAACCGTAATAGTCGGGAATTGATTGAGGAGTGCCTGACTTTGCAAATATTGAGCAACTTTATTCATACATAAATATGCAATATCTTGAGTAACCGACTCTTCCTCAATACGAATTGCAGCTGAAAAATAATTTTTTTGCATTAATACGAGTGAAGCACCAACGACAGCCATTACAGCAATCGAAATTAACACCATAACGGTGGCGCTACCTGATTTAATAAACCTGTTCAGAATTGGCTTCAAAATCATAAGTTAAAACTCGACTATTTAAATTTAAATCAGAATAAACTTCTAAACGACAGCTCAGTCCTTTTGTAATACCTGAAATCTTTCTCTCAATACAGGTAAATGCTTTAACAAGCCCTAGGGCCAATTGTTTAGTATTGAACACTTTTAACGGCGCTGTTGGGGTACCACTTGTAGATGTTCGATAGCTCCGGTCAACATAAATGCCATTTGTAAAGGCTGCTCTACCATCCATTAGCTGAACTGAATACGTTACATAGTTTCTTCGATTAAGGTTACTCGCACCTGAATGATTATATGAATCATAACTGATTCTGATCATACTAACATTGCCATCCGAAGCATTGGTTATAAAAATAGCGGCATTTCCTGTTTCCGCTGTTAATGCTGGTACCAAAATAGAGCCGACTGGGGTAAACCCGGCCTGTGACATATCATAAGAAAATCGATCGATAAAAGACCGAACAGATAAATCGGCATAAATATCTTTGCTAAAGCTAGTAGCAGTATTCATAAAAGCCTTAGAAAAAAATACTAAAGAAGCCATTAGCATTGAGATGATAATAAGAGCTAACATTAGCTCAAGCAATGTAAACGCCCTTCGCAGTAGAAATTGATTCATTATTTACTTCACCATATAGCTAACACGTTGATACACAGGAGAAGTTCTGCTGGTATCAGTGGGAGAATAAAAACTTACAGTCACACGCATGTAAGTAATACCACTAATTACTGCAGTAACAGTATTGGATAAGGTAATTACATAATTTGCCATGCCAACGGGATATGACACACCGCATAAAATAGTTTGCGTTTGTTGCTGAATCGTAATTCCAGCAGCAGAAGGACAAGAAGAATTACTTAAGGTTGGCAAGCTTTGATTAACAACGCTAGGAAGCTCGGATGACTGTATGCTCAACAAAATTAAACGATACTGACCAAAAAGATTATCAGACAAACGTTGATAAGTTGTTCTTTCAACAATTGCACTTCTACCTGAATTTAAAATCTTGATAATCGAAAAAGATGAGAGTAATGCAACTGAAATAAGAGCGGCACAAACCATTGCTTCAATTAAAGTAAAGCCTGACCTTAAGGATTGATTAAATATCCCCGTACGCATTTAGCTTCTCTCGTAGATAAATTCTTCCTAACGCATTCTCTCCTGAAATAACTAGTTTTGATGTGTACAAATTATTAGGTAAATTGAACTCAAGTTCAACACCACCAATCGCATCTCCAGAAAAGAAATTACCATTTGAGGCTATGTAAAAATTTTTGTTACTTGAGCAATTTAACGTAGTCCAAGATGCCGATAAATAGATATCATTATTTGAAGCTTCAATATCAATTGTTGCGCCAACCTTGGCACTTGAAGTAGTTGCAGCAACGGCACTGGCAAAGCTATCGCTTTTCAATGGGTACCACTCAAGCTGAATGCCAGCAGGCGAGCAAATAAGCTTAGCAGTTCGCCCCGATGCTCTAGCGTCCAGACTGGCTTGTCCCAATCGCTGTGACACTAATTTGGTCTCTGCAATTAATTTTTCCAATGGTAACTGATCGCGGCTATTAACCATCACGAGCGCAGCAATAATTCCAATAAGACCGATTGAAATCAATACCTCTAGAAAAGTTACCCCTCTTTGCATGTTTCTAAGTGATGCTCAACATGGCATCTTGAGCCACTTTGCCCTCCGCAATAAGCGCTCTGATTGATGCCTCCATAGACATCATTCCTTCATTTCGTGCAGTTTGCATCACATTTGGAATCTGAAAAACTTTATTTTCCCGAATAAGATTTTTGATAGCTTGATTACAAATCATTATTTCGTAGGCGCCGACTCTACCTGAGCCATCAATGCGCTTTAATAAGCGTTGGGTAATAACACATCGAAGGGTTGACGATAGCTGAGATCTAATTTGATCTTGCTGTGATGGTGGAAAAACATCAATTATTCGAGTAATAGTGCTAGGGGCGCTATTGGTGTGTAATGTGCCAAATACAAGGTGACCAGTCTCCGCAGCAGTTAAAGCTAACTGTATGGTCTCCAAATCACGAAGCTCTCCAACTAAGATAACGTCCGGATCTTCACGCAATGAGGCTCTTAAAGCATTTAGGAATGATTTGGTATCACGCCCTATTTCGCGCTGATTAACCACACATCGTTTTGCCGGATGTTTAAATTCAACAGGATCCTCTACGGTAATAATATGCCCCGCTAACGTTTGATTAATAACATCGATAATCGCCGCTAAAGTAGTGCTTTTACCTGAACCTGTGGGTCCGGTAACAAGAACTAATCCTGTTTCAATACTTGGAACTGTTCGCACATAGGCAGGGAGGCTTAAGGTATCAAAGTTTGGAATTGAAGTTTCGATCTTACGAAGAACTAAACCAATTTGCTCATCCGCCCAAAAGGCATTAATACGAAAGCGAAATCCCTTTTTTTCGGCTGCAAAATCTAGATCGCGGCTATCTAAAAATTTTGCAAAATCCTCTGGGGGTAGCTCTTCTTTTAAGAAATTCAATAACTCTTGTTGCTGGACTGTCTGATCAGTTTTTACGATTTCGCCATATTCCCTATAGGCTACTAGTTCCCCCGCCCTTAAATGTATATCAGAAAGTTTTTTAGAGGCGGCCAACTCAATGAACAAATCCCACATTTATACCTCTGTAAAAAAATAATTAAAGACAGTTACCAGTTCCAGTAGTTGCGTTTAGTCTTAGGCAGTCAGTTTGATCGATAGAAAAATAATAGTTTGTAACTCTTATACTATCTGCACGCACTAAAAAGGCAGTTGCGCTACTTGAAACTATAGAAAAGTTGTAGTTTTTGGTACTAACGTTAACGCCTGATAATAAGTTTGTAACGATGGTGGCATTACTATTGCATATTGGATTAGAGGTTGGCCCACAGTAAGTCCCATACAATAACTTAAAGCGCTCCTGAGATGCAGATATGGCTCTCAAACTCATTTGAGCATCGGTATCTCTCCCTTTTTGCAAGTACCCAGTGTATTGAGGTATAGCAATAGCCGACAATATACCAATCACCACAACCACTACAACCAGTTCTAGCAAGGAGAAACCGCTGCGCAGAACTGGCTGCTTCATAAGGCCAACTAAATAAAGTTACTCTAGGGTTGAAATGGATGCCGTTGAGAGACTTGCAGTGCCGTCAGACTTTCCAACGTTCGCTGTAACGTCTAAATTATTTCCATTCACAACAATGCCCATATTGCCTAATGTGGTAGTGGTACTCGCAGGGGCAGTATTAGTTACTGGACAAGTAGTGCTTGCAGGGGAATATGGATTTTTCATACTTGACCCAAGGGCTGAAATGAAATATGTTTGATATTCGGCTGCAGTAGGTCTAGTTGTGCAACTGCGTGTAACGGCCGTACAACCATTTGCAGCTGCTATAGCAGCTAAATCGGTACCGGAATTACATTTGGTAATCTCTGCAGCAATAAACTTCTTAGCATTTGCAAAATTAGCGGTAGCAGCCTGAACTCTCGCATTCGCTTGGTATCCTTGATACATTGGAACACCTACGGCAGCCAAGATTCCGATAATCGCAATAACAACTAAGAGCTCAACTAGTGTAAAGGCGCGTTTAAGTTTTGAGTGATTTAAGTTCATCGTTTCTCCATGGATGATATTTACTGTCAATTTATTATTACAACTTTTCTACTTCTTTGAAATATGTTTTGTAATAATAATACGTACTTAAATGAATTTAGTGACCATTTTGTATATATTAGGGTTAACCCTAATACTCTAATCTAGTAGAAAATAGCGTATAACACCATACATCTTATACATTGAATTCCCCAATTTTGGCATTAGAGAGCTATTGGCTAGCCCAAGCCATGAAATACTCGACCTGGCTCTACCCCACTGTTGAAACTGTGCACATTTGGGGGGTTGGTATGCTCTTTGGCAGTGTGGTGTTAATGGATTTACGCGTATTGGGTCTAGTCAAAGCTCTTGATTACTCTGCTCTCTCGCGTTTAGGAATCGCAGTATCTCTACTCGGGTTCTCTTTGGCTGTACTCACAGGTTCGATGCTATTTATCACCCATGCTGGAGATCTGATTGCCTCACGTTTATTCATTCTCAAGATGTGTCTGATCTTCTTGTTAATTACCAATGCTGTGTTGTTGCGAATGCGCGTAGTCATTAATGCGACTACTAAAGCACAAGCAGTCATCTCTCTAGTGGGCTGGGCCAGCGTCATTGGTTTGGGACGCTGGTTAGCGTATGTCTAATTAAGACTAAATCAATTAAGGGTTAGATGCGTTTCTTCTTCTGAATCGATAGATAAATACCAGCCAAGATCAGTGCAAAGGCGACACCCTGAAATAGCTCAGGGGGTTTTTGTAGTAACAAGGTTGAAAGGATGGCTGTAAAGAGCGGAATTAAGTTTGTAAAGAATGTCGCTACCGTAGCCCCTGCACCACTAACGCCTAGACCCCAACAACGGTAGGCGATCAAGGATGGGCCGATGATCACGTAAATGATCATGAATACAGTTGGCCATGACCACGTGAAGTAACTGTATTCCAACTGCCATTCGGTCACTGCAAAGCCCAAAGACCAACAGAAGCCAAAGCCTACCTGTGCTAATAAGAAATAGCTCCACGGCCAGGTTCGCTCGGTACTCTCTTTTGGATGACTTAGCATCCAGCTATAAGCGCCCCATAAGATGGTGGCAAGAACCATCAGCAGGTCACCGGCCACAAACTCAATCTCAATCAAACGCTCAAGCTCTCCACGGACAATCACTACGATTACACCAATTAAGGAGATGACCGCACCAATGATTTGTTTTATGTTTGGCTGTTCTTTATAAAACAAGGCCCCAATCACAATGGCCCAGATCGGCATGCTTGCACCAATTAAGGTGACATTAATTGGCGTAGAACTCTCTAGTGCCAAGTAGAGTAAGACGTTATAACTGCCTACCCCCAAAAGACTCAGTAGCGCAAACCGTTTACTGGATTGCCACAATGGACTGGCAGATCCAAAGACTCTCCAAGCAAATGGCAACAGAATGAGTGCAGTGACTCCCCAACGGATGCTATTGAGCAAAACGGGTGAACTAGATTGTACTAATATCTTGCCAACAATGGCATTGCCCGCCCACATCAATGCGGCGGTAGTGAGATAAAAAGCAGTAAGGGCCGATACGTGCATCGGCCCTACTGTATCAAGTTTATATTGCGGGGTAGCTTTTTGTTACTCTGCAGTTGCTCCAGAGAACTTTACGACCTTAGCCCATTTGTCGGTCTCGGCCTGAATAATCTTGCCAAAATCTGCTGGTGTGCCAGTAATGGGTACGCCACCTAACTCAGCTAAGCGCTCCCGAATTTTTGGATTACTCATCACCTTATTAATCGCAGCGTTCATCTTATTAACAATGTCTGGTGGAGTACCGCGAGGCATTCCAACACCAAACCATGCGGTCGCTTCGTATCCAGGGATGGTCTCACCCACGGTTTGGATATTCGGTAAAGATGGTTCACGCTTTTCTGAGGTCACGGCCAAGGCTTTTAGACGACCGGACTTAATATGCCCAGCCGAAGATGGCAAGTTATCAAAGAGTACTTGTACTTGGTTGCCCATGAGATCGACCAATGCAGGGCCAGCACCCTTATAAGGAACGTGCAGCATATTGCAACCGGTCATCGATTTAAATAGCTCACCAGACATATGAACGGAAGTACCGCTACCCGACGATGCCATATTAATTTTGCTGACGTTGTTTTTGCAATACGCCAAGAACTCGGCCACGTTATTGGCTGGAAAACTTGGTGGCACAACCATCACATTGGGAGAGCGAATTATCCCCGCAACCGGAGCAATGTCGCGGATGAAGTTAAACGGCAAACTTTTATAGAGGGTTGTATTAATCCCGTTAGCAGGATTAACTAAGAGCATGGTGTAGCCATCGGGCGGTGATTTAACAACCGCATCCACACCAATATTGTTCCCTCCACCCGGTCGGTTCTCGACAATCACTTGTTGACCCAATATCTCACTTAAGGGTGGTGCAATAATCCGTGCAATCACATCGGTAGTTCCCGCTGGTGGATACGGCACGATCCATTTAACCGCACGATCAGGATACTGTTGAGCCCATGCTGAACTAAAGGCGGTCAGAAATGCAAATACGCCCAGCACAAGCTTTTGGTGATAACGCATAGTAAGGTCTCCTAGTTTTTTATTAATGTACTACTGCTTCTTGAACTTATTATTTATTGAATTTTTATTTTAAGCAACCGTACAAATAGAAGGGCGTTTTAGGCCAAATTGGGTTGCTTGCTCAAAGGCGTACGCCATTTGCAGGACCGCAAGGTCTTGACGGTGACCTCCAACGATTTGCACTCCTACAGGTAAACCCGAATCGGTAAAACCCGCGGGCACTGAAATAGCAGGGTTACCCATCGCACTAATAAAGTAAGCGGTCTTTTGCCAATCGATATAGGTGTTCATTTTGACCCCATTAATTTCGCGTGGGTAGTCAAGATCAACCGAGAATGGCACAACTTGGTTCACCGGCAATATAAAGAACTCATAGGTGTTCATAAACTCGCGCATCCGATGATAGATCTCAGTGCGCTTAGCTTCTGCCCTTGCCAACTGTGGTCCAGTGAGATCAAGGCCCTGCTCTGCGTTCCAAATCACGGTGTCTTTGAGTTGATCCTTATGACTGGCTAATAGCGGTGCAATCCGTAACTCAGTGCGCCATGCCCGCCAGAGCATAAAGATCTCACCGGCTTCGCTTAGATCAATCTCAGCATCAACCACCTCACAACCTAAACGCTCAAACACCTCACGCGCTGCTCGCATTACGGTTCGCACCTCGGGCTCTAGAGGCAACCCACCTAAATCTTCACTGTAAGCAACTTTGCAACCCTTGAAGTTACGCTGGAGTGGTGAAGCAAATATTGCTCCAGGAGTATCAATAGCAATCGGTGAGCGATCATCAGGTCCTGACAACACAGACATCATGAGCGCAAGGTCCTCTACGCTACGTGCCATGGGTCCAGCCACACTCATGGTGTACCAACCCAATTGCTCAGGCCACGTTGGCACCCGCCCAACCGATGGGCGCATACCAACTAAATTACAAAAGTTAGCGGGGTTGCGTAATGACCCAGCTAGATCAGTCCCATCAGCAAGCGCCACCATCCCGGCTGCCAATGCTACGGCGCCACCACCCGATGAGCCCCCACACGTTTTAGTCAGGTCATAGGGGTTTAATGTGGCTCCAAAGAGCGTATTAAATGTTTGACTACCAGCACCAAACTCGGGGGTATTGGTTTTGCCTAAGCTAATCGCTCCGGCATTTTTCTGCCGCTCCACGGGCAAGGAGTCAACCTGAGGAATATTGTCTTTATAGATGGGTGAGCCAAAAGTAGTCTTCACACCCTTGGTCAAAAATAAATCTTTATGCGCCACGGGCAGACCATGTAAAGCACCGATCGCATCTTGTCTTGCCAATTGAGCATCGGCCTCTTTAGCAGCTTGCAAGGCACTCTCGGCGGTCAGGGTCACAATGGCATTGAGTTTTGGATTAAAGCGCTCAACCTGATCAAGATGGGCAGTGATTAATTGGGTCACACTAATTTTTTTAGAGCGAATCAACTGCTCTTGCTCACACGCCCCCAGAAAACAGAGATCATTACTTGGCATATCGGGTCCTATTTATTAATGGGCACATCAAACTGCTTTGCAGCATGAACAATATCGGCCCAGGTCTGGTCATCGATCCCGATACCCTGTTTCATTCTAGTTTGCATGATCGCCAACTCTGGTTCTCCCGCTACTTGAACTGGGCTAGATGGATGTGCCGCTGGACTTTGTTTGACCCATGAAACGAAAGATGCCACTTCTGCATCAAACTGTTCTTGGGTGTTGGTGCTCTGGGGATTAATCAAGATGCTCAACATGCCATTCCAAATGGCCCGACTTTTTTTGGGTCTTGGCTTCCAAGTACCACTTCCAGTTAACGCGCCCGCCAATAGCTCGCATGCAATAGCAAGCCCCGATCCTTTGTGTTCGCCAAAGGGCATCAAGGCGCCCATCTTGCCATCCGCATTGGGTTTGACCACGACACCAGGATCTTGTGTGGGTCGCCCTTGCGGATCAATCAAATATCCTGGCTCCATGGTTTTGCCTTGGTTATAGGCCACGCGCATCTTTCCTTGAGCAACTCGACTAGTTGCAAAGTCTAAGATGAATGGTGCTTTGTTTTTAATCGGCACACCGATACAAAAGGGGTTAGTGCCATGGCGTCCATCACCTCCACCCCAAACAGCCACTACAGGTAAAGAGCGAACATTTACTAAATGAATCGATACCAAACCTTGACTAGCTGCAATCTCGGCAAAGTGACCAATCCGTCCAAGGTGATGGGCGTTAGATAAAGATACGATGCAACTACCGTGCTTATGAGCACGCTCAATACCCAGTTGCATTGCTTCTTCTCCCACCACTTGACCATAGCCCTGCTGAGCATCGAGCACAAGCAATGAACCAAGATCACTGCGCACCTGACATCCTTGATTAATTTTGAGCACTCCCTCTAGAAATGCCTCCACATATCTCGGAATCATTCCTACGCCATGCGAGTCGTGTCCTTTGAGATTGGCAAGCACTAAGTTATGAGCCACTGTTTTAGCTTCGGCTAGGCTACTACCCATTGCCTTAACTATTTTTGTGATCTGTTTTTCTAGTTCTTGGTGTGCAATAACAGGCATGGTGGTGAGAGGTTCTATTGTTTTAATGAATTTAGGTTCTCGTGTATATTAAATCATCACTTATCGCTCATTACGGATATCTATGTCTACTCGCAAGTTAAAAAAGCCCGAAGAGTTACGAAGTCATCGCTGGTATGGAGTTAAAGATCTCCGCAGCTTTGGTCACCGGTCGCGGACTGCGCAAATGGGCTACACCCGCCAAGACTATGCGGGAAAACCAGTAATTGCCATCATCAATACTTGGAGCGACATTAATCCTTGCCATGGTCATTTTCGGCAACGGGCTGAGGAAGTAAAACGGGGGGTATGGCAAGCGGGCGGCTTTCCTGTAGAAATGCCAGCGATGTCACTATCCGAGCCTTTCCAAAAACCTACCACCATGCTCTATCGCAATTTATTAGCCATGGAGACCGAAGAATTATTGCGCTCCTATCCAGCAGATGCGTGCGTCTTAATGGGTGGTTGCGATAAGACCACTCCCGCACTTCTCATGGGTGCGATTAGCATGAACTTACCCACCATCTTCTTGCCCGCTGGTCCGATGCTGCGCGGTGATTACCAAGGTAATTACTTGGGAAGCGGTAGCGATACTTGGAAATATTGGGCAGAGTTACGGGCGGGCAATATTACCGAGAGCGATTGGCGGAATATTGAAAACGGGATTGCACGCTCACCCGGTCACTGCATGACCATGGGAACCGCCTCCACCATGACGAGCGCCACTGAGGCCTTGGGTTTATCGCTCTCAGGCTTTGCCTCGATTCCGGCATCCGACTCGCGTCATTCTCAGATGGCTAGCATGACCGGGCGGCGTATTGTGGAAATGGCCTGGGAAGATCTCAAACCCTCTGATATTTTGACCAGGGCATCTTTTGACAATGCCATGAGTACAGTCTTAGCGCTCGCAGGCTCTACCAACTCGGTCGTACATATGATTGCCGTGTCGCGCCGTGCTGGCTTTCCATTAACGCTCGATCATATCGATGCACTAGCTCGTAAGGTTCCAGTTCTAGCCAACCTTCGTCCTGCCGGCGAGTATCTGATGGAAGATTTTTATTACGCGGGTGGTTTACGAGCACTCTTAAAGCAACTATCGCCCTTATTAGATCTCACGCAGCAAACTGTTGATGGTAAATCCTTAGGTGAATTGATTTCAGAAGCGAAAGTGTTTAAGCCCGAGGTTATCCGCTCGCTGGATAACCCTTTAGTAGCCAGCGATAGCTTGGCGATCCTCAAGGGGAACCTTGCACCCGATGGTGCGGTCATCAAACCGCCTGCTGCTGAATCGCATCTTCTCAAACATACTGGCAAGGCGGTGGTCTTTAAGAACTACGATGACCTCTCCGCACGCATTGATGACCCACAGCTGGATGTCGACAAAGACTCGGTAATTGTGTTGCAAAACGCGGGTCCCTTGGGTGCCCCAGGTATGCCTGAGTGGGGTCAATTACCCATTCCGCAAAAACTGCTCAAGCAAGGTGTGCGCGATATGGTACGCATCTCCGATGCCCGCATGAGTGGTACCAGTTACGGCGCCTGTGTCTTGCATGTGGCTCCAGAGTCTTATGTTGGCGGGCCATTGGCTTTAGTCAGGGATGGTGATTTGATTGAATTGGATGTGCCAGCGCGCAAACTCAATGTCTTAATCTCAGACGCAGAGATGACCAAGCGAAAGCAAACCTGGCAAGCCCCTCTCAAGAAATTTGATCGTGGCTTTGGCAAGATGTACAGTGCGCATGTCTTGCAGGCCGATCAAGGCTGTGACTTTGACTTTTTAGAAACGTCGCACCAAGAGCAATCTGGAACAGATCCTGAGATCCATTAAGTAAATAATCCTATGCAACTTCGTCGGTATAAGGCTTTATCCTGCTAGTTTTTTACGATTGATTTCAAGTCGTCGATCTACTAATGCCACTTGGGCATCAATGGCAGGGTTACTCATTCCCTTTGAGCGGGCAATTAACTGGACCAATTTATCAGCGCGTTCAATATTGGGCGCTCCATTTTGTAGGGCTCTAGCAGCAGATGCTGGGCGTGAGAGTGACTGTGCAGCAGCTGCATATTTCTCAAAAGGAACCAAGTCGTTTGGCTGAGCGCCAAGTGCTACACACATATCAAACACAAAGTTATAAACCGAACGCGACTCCTCGATATTGGCATGAACTGCATCCTGGGTATTACGCATTCCATCTTCAGTAATGCAGCGGTAATTCCCAGCCAACAACATCGACCATTTAGCCAATGGCACAAACAAGGAGTCATGCACCTTTAATTTGACCGGGAGTTCAATTTTTCCTTCTGGTGTCTCAAAACGGGCATTAGCAACATCCGTTTCTAGTTGGCGCAGTATGGTGTTATAGCGATCATTGTCAAAAGTAGCGCACTTGAAATTAGTTGGCAAGGTAACTTGCAAGAAATTTGCCTGCTCGCCTGGTGGACGAATGGCCTGCGGATCTGGGCTATTGAGGGTCATATTGGCTGGATCAAACGAGTCCCAAATTCTCGCATCGGTATAGGCAGATTCAAGCGACTTGTAATCCAAGCCTGGTATGCGCTTAATGAAAGGTAATGGTGGCATGTTCATGATGGACATACAAGGTAAGCCCGAGCGACCAATTGCATCCATCAACTCCCGAACTCCAGCAGAACGGTATTGTGGTTCTTGCATGCAAAGTCCTACCAAGTCATATTGGCTTAGATCATTCCCCTCAGCAGGTCCAGCAGTAACGCGACCTGGGAGTAAACGTGACTCCAATAAAACGGGTTCCGTACGACCACGGATTGGGAGTCGGACCTTAAAGCCCTCTTTATTAATCAGCGCAGCCTCTTCAGGTAAACACACTAAGTGGATATGGTGGCCTCCATATAAAAGTTTTGAGGCCAAGAGAGAGCCATAAGAGGCTCCAAGTAATAAGATTTTATAGGGCATTTTTTAGGCGGGATTTAATTTCTTCATTTAGTGAATGATCTTATCAGAACCAATATCCTAAATTAGACTTAGTTCGCCTTGAGTCTTGCTTCTTTGAGTCGCGGCTCTACCAGATGGCCTTTACGTGCTCGGTTGCCAGCAAATCCCTTCAATGCTTTTGCATCTAAGATAGTGTCGGTTGGTTTGCCACCCCTGCCAAGACCACTATAGCTAGCCCCTTGTGCTCCAAATGCGATGGCTGATTTTAGAAATTCTTTTGGATCAAGCCCCATCAAGATGACGCCCTTGCCACCGGTTGGTAAGCGTTTGAGTTCATCAAGCGGGAATACCAATAAGCGACCATTTTCGGAGAGGCAAGCAACCTGTCGCATACCCTCCACTACTTTGGCTGCTCCAAGCGGTGCGTCACCCTGCATTTTTTTGTCTAAGCCCACAAACGATTTACCAGCCTTATTACGAGTAAACATATCCGCCACATTCGCCAAGAAACCATTGCCGCCTTTGGTCGAGATCAAAACAAGATCATCGGCATGCCCTGCGTAATAGGCCACCATCTGCGACCCAGGGGCAAGATTAACAAAGCTGGTTAAGGGCGAACCATCACCCCGTGCACCGGGTAATTCGCTTACGGGAACGGTGTAAACCCGGCCATCAGTTCCAAAGCCCAGCATCTGATCGACAGTACGGCACTCAAAGGTGTCATAGAGAGCATCGCCTGCCTTAAACGTGAACTGTTGCGAGTCATGCTCATGACCTTGGCGTACCCGCACCCAGCCTTTTTGCGAGACGATGACCGTAACGGGCTCATCAATCACCTTGACCTCTGCCACTGCGCGCTCGTCTTGCTTCATCAGGGTGCGGCGCTGATCACCAAAGTCCTTCGCATCGGCCTCAATCTCTTTAATGATGTGCTTACGAAGCGAAGACTCATTGTTGAGGAGCTCATCCAACTCTGTTTTTTGCCCTTTGAGTTCTTTGAGTTCTTGTTCGATCTTAATGCCTTCTAATCTAGCGAGCTGACGCAGACGAATCTCCAAAATATCTTCAGCCTGGCGCTCACTCAATTTAAAGGCTTTCATCAGATCCGGTTTAGGCTCATCGCTGTTCCGAATCAACTTAATTACCTTATCAACATTAAGGAAGACGATCTTGCGTCCTTCCAAAATATGCATGCGGTCTTTGACCTTACCAAGACGATGGCTCGTGCGCCGCGTGACCGTTCCTACTCTGAATTCAATCCACTCACTCAGGATTTCCTCAAGGCCTTTTTGTCGGGGTCGACCATCGTTCCCAATCATCACGAGATTGATCGAGGCGTTAGATTCTAAGGAAGTGTGTGCCAAGAGCAGTGTGACAAACTCATGTTGCTCAATGTTCTTGCTCTTTGGTTCAAAAACGAGGCGGACAGGAGCGCCACGGGTTGACTCATCGCGAACGCTATCTAAGACATTGAGGATGGTTTGTCTTAGATTAATTTGTTCAGCACTTAAGGACTTCTTACCTAATTTCACCTTCGGATTAGTGAGCTCTTCAATCTCTTGCAAGACCTTCTGTGTGGAGGTAGCAGGTGGTAACTCATTAACCACAACCTGCCATTGCCCACGCGCCAACTCTTCAATGCTCCAACGGGCACGCACTTTAATAGACCCGCGGCCGTTCTCATAAATTTGCGCGATCTCACTCGCCGAGGAAATAATCTGCCCGCCACCCGGAAAATCTGGTCCCGGTATGAGTTTGAGTAAATCCGCTGTACTTGTTTTAGCGGACTTCATTAAGGCAATGGTAGCTGCTGCAACTTCGCGAATATTGTGCGATGGAATCTCAGTCGCCATCCCTACCGCAATACCCGATGCGCCATTAAGTAATACAAAGGGTAGGCGAGCTGGTAGCAGTTTAGGCTCTTTGAATGAGCCGTCGTAGTTCGGTACAAAATCAACCGTACCCTCATCAATCTCGGCTAACAGTAAATTAGCAATTTTGGTTAAACGCGCTTCGGTGTAACGCATCGCCGCTGCGCCATCGCCATCGCGTGAACCAAAATTACCTTGCCCATCAATCAATGGGTAACGTAAGGAAAAATCTTGTGCGAGCCGAACGAGTGCATCGTACGCCGATTGATCACCATGCGGATGGAATTTGCCTAAGACATCACCAACCACTCGCGCACTCTTCACTGGTTTGGCATCCGCACGCAGCCCCATCTCGTTCATCGAGTACAGAATGCGGCGCTGCACAGGCTTTTGCCCATCGGCAACCTCAGGAAGAGCCCTGCCCTTGACCACGCTAATGGCGTAATCTAGATACGCGCGTTCTGCATAGACTCCCAATGAAAGAGCTTCGTCTGCTAGAGTGATTTTTTTAGGGGGGTGCTCATCGACCATGGCAAATAGATCACCTTGATCAGAGACTTTCTTGCTCTTGCTATTTTTAGAAGTGGGGCTTGGTTTTTTACTGGGCATGATGGATCCTAAATATCGGCCTCGACCTCGTTACCGCGCTCTTCTAACCAATCGCGTCTGGCGCCCGACTCTGATTTACCCATCAACATATCCATCGTTTTAATCGTATCGCTCTCACTCATCTCACCCAAACTCATAGGAAGAAGTCTGCGCGTATCCGGATTTAAAGTGGTGTCCCACAACTGCTCGGCACTCATCTCGCCCAAGCCCTTAAAGCGTGAGATCTGCCATGCGCCATCGCGCACGCCATCTTTGCGTAATTTATCTTCAATTGCAATCAACTCGCTTTCATCGAGCGCATAAATCTTTTGTGCAGGCTTCTTACCACGCGCGGGCGCATCGACCCTAAACAAGGGTGGTCTAGCGATATACACATTGCCATTCTCAATCAGTCTTGGAAAGTGTTTATAAAAGAGTGTGAGTAGGAGAACTTGAATATGCGAGCCATCCACATCCGCATCCGAGAGGATACAGATCTTGCCATAGCGCAAATTGCTGAGATTGGGCTCATCGGTCGGTCCGTGCGGATCAACCCCAATCGCTACCGCAATATCATGCACCTCATTATTGGCAAAGAGCCGATCACGCTCGGTCTCCCAAGTGTTAAGTACCTTACCACGCAGAGGCAAGATGGCTTGATATTCTTTATTGCGACCCATTTTTGCTGAGCCCCCGGCTGAGTCTCCCTCGACTAAGAAGAGTTCATTAAGAGCAATGTCTTGGCTCTCACAATCGGTGAGCTTACCGGGCAGTACCGCAACCCCGGAGGATTTTTTCTTTTCCACCTTTTGACCAGCACGGGTCCTTGCTTGCGCTTGCTTAATCACAAGTTCAGCCAGGGTGCGACCGTAATCCACATGTTGGTTTAACCACAACTCTAGCGCTGACTTCACAAAGCCCGAGACCAAGCGTACGGCATCCCTGGAGTTCAAGCGCTCCTTAATTTGCCCTTGAAACTGTGGGTCCAATACTTTGGCAGACAAAATGAATGAGGCACGAGCAAAGACATCCTCTGGCATGAGCTTCACACCTTTGGGTTGCAGCGCGTGTATCTCCACAAAGCTCTTCACTGCATTAAAGAGTCCTTCACGTAGTCCACTTTCGTGTGTTCCACCGGCTGGTGTAGGAATCAAGTTCACGTAACTCTCACGCACGGGGGCGCCATCTTCGGTCCAACTCACTACCCACGCAGCACCTTCGCCCTCGGCAAAGGACTCTTCCTCGCCAGCACCCGAGGCGTAATGCTCGCCCTCAAAGGCTGGAATGACGGGTGCACTATGGCCCCCTTGAGCCAGAGACTCATCCAAGTAGCCCTTGAGTCCTTGAGCATAGAGCCAGGATTGGCTTTGACCATTCTTTTCGTAAACCAGGGTGACCTTCACTCCTGGTAATAAGACCGCCTTGGAACGTAAGAGTCGCTCAAGATCGGCTAGCGGAATTTGTGCACTATCAAAATATTTAGGGTTGGGCCACGCGCGCACTTTCGTGCCATGCGCTTTATCACCTTTGGTGGCAGCTTTGGATTTGAGTTTCTCGATCACATCGCCATCGGCAAAGGTAATGGTGGATACCTGTTGTTCGCGCCAAACCGTGACCTCGAGTCGTTTGGAGAGTGCATTGGTGACCGATACGCCCACGCCATGCAAACCACCTGAGAATGCATAGGCACCACCAGCACCCTTCTCAAACTTTCCTCCCGCATGCAGTTGGGTAAACACAATCTCAACCACTGGTTTCTTTTCTTGTGAATGGATCCCTACTGGAATACCCCGGCCATCATCTTCCACGCTCACGCTGCCATCGGTATGCAGGGTAACGACCACTTCCTTGCCATAGCCTCCGAGAGCTTCATCCGAGGCGTTATCCAAGACCTCCTGAATGATATGCAGGGGATTATCGGTCCGGGTATACATCCCAGGACGCTGTCGAACGGGCTCCAAGCCCTTTAAGACTTTGATGGAGGATTCGCTGTATTGCGCGGTTTTACGAGTAGCCATGCGCAGAAATTGTATCCATAAGCGAGAGCCTGGGGAATAAAGCGTGCAAAAATGGGGGTATGGGAGCCTTAAGTCATATTCGAGTTCTAGATCTAAGCCGAGTTTTAGCGGGTCCGTGGTGCGCTCAGAACCTAGCCGATTTGGGGGCTGAGGTGATTAAAGTGGAGCGCCCTAAGAGCGGGGATGACACTCGCCACTGGGGTCCCCCTTTTGCTAAAGATCCATCGGGTAACGATACAACCGAGTCAGCCTATTACATTTCCATTAATCGTAATAAGAAATCCATCACGCTCGATATCAGCACACCCGAGGGTCAAGAAATTGTGCGCGGTCTGGTTGCACAGTCCGATGTGGTGATTGAGAACTATAAAGTTGGGCAACTCGCTAAGTATGGTTTGGATTACGAGAGCCTTTTGAAGATCAAACCCAATTTAATTTATTGCTCCATCACCGGATTTGGTCAAACGGGTCCTTATCAACATCGCGCAGGATACGATTTCATATTGCAAGGCATGGGCGGGTTCATGAGTATTACGGGTGAAGCTGATCATCTACCTGGCGGTGGTCCTCAAAAGGCAGGTGTTGCCATTGTCGATCTCTTTACTGGCATGTATGCCAGTTCTGCCATCCTCGCAGCGGTGATCCATCGCGATCGCAGTGGTGAAGGTCAATACATCGATATGGCTCTACTCGATACTCAAGTGGCCATGCTTGCCAATATCTCCAGTAATTATTTATGTAGCGGCGTATCACCCCATCGTTGGGGAAATGCCCACCCGAATGTGGTGCCCTACCAAACCTTCCAAACCTCCGATAGCTGGATCATTGTTGCGGTTGGAAATGATGGTCAATTTAAACACTTTGTGCAAGTGGGTGGACGCGAGCACTTAGCCGATGATCCACGCTTTGCTAATAATCCCGCTCGCATTGAAAACCGCGCTGCGCTGATCCCTCTATTGGCCGAGATGGTGAAAGAAAAGACCAAAGCCCAGTGGATCTCTCTTCTAGAATCAGCGGGCGTGCCTTGCGGCCCCATTAATAATCTCCAAGAGGTCTTTGAAAACGAACAGGTGATTGCCAGAGGGATTGAGTTACATGTTCCACACCCCCGCGCGGGCACCATGAAACTCGTGGCAAGCCCAATGCGTTTATCCAAAACTCCGGTCGAGGTACGTATGCCACCGCCCTTACTCGGTGAGCATACCGATGAAGTGTTGCGCTCCGATCTAAACCTCACCATTCAAGAAATCGCGCACTTACGCTCCAAAGGAGTCATCGATTGAACACAGCACGCACCCCTTCTTTATCACTTGTGCAGGTCTTAGTTTTTGGTAGCCTGATGGTGACCCTCTCGATGGGCATTCGGCATGGCTTTGGTTTATTTAATTTACCCATCACTTCTGCCAATGGCTGGGGTCGCGAGACCTATGCCTTAGCAATTGCCCTGCAAAACTTAGTGTGGGGCTTTGCACAACCGGTGGCTGGGGCATTGGCTGATCGGTATGGTCCATTTAAGATCATGGTGATCGGTGGGCTCTTGTACGGGCTTGGCTTAATTGGGATGGCACTCACTAGTGATCCATTCCTGTTTAATCTTGCAGGCGGCCTATCGATCGGAATTGGTTTAGCAGCAACCACCTATAGCGTGGTGTACGGTATCTTGGGGCGCAATGTATCAGCCGAGAAGCGCGTTTGGGCTATGGGCATTACTGCAGCAGCAGGATCTTTTGGGCAGTTCTTAATGATGCCGCTAGAGCAAGGGCTCATTAGTAGTTTTGGTGCCAATGAAGCGCTGATTTATTTAGGCTTACTTGCCTCGCTCATGATCCCCCTCGCATTTTTTCTGCGCGAGAGTAACTTCAGTGCCAATCAAGGAGGCAATCAAACCATCAGTGAGGCCCTGCGTGAGGCGATGGGGAATCGTAATTTTCGGTTTTTGATGATGGGCTATTTTGTATGCGGTTTTCAGGTGGTCTTTATTACTTTGCATCTTGCGCCCTACCTCAAGGATATGTCCCTCAAATATCCTGAGATCAATGGTGCAACGGTTGCTACCACCGCACTAGCTTTGATTGGCCTATTTAACGTGATTGGCACCTACTATGCAGGGGTCTTGGGTCAACGCTTTCCCAAGCGCTTTTTACTATCGGGCATTTACATCACGCGCTCAGTCGCGATTAGCCTGTTTTTACTGATACCACTGAGTGCAACGAGTACCTACGTCTTTGCAGCAGTAATGGGTGTGCTGTGGCTCTCTACCATTCCACTCACCAATGCCATCGTCGCCCAAATTTTTGGGGTGAAGTACCTCACCATGCTCTCTGGCCTGGTGTTCTTCTCGCATCAGCTCGGTAGTTTTTGTGGGGCCTATTTTGGGGGCTATTTATACGACCTCACAGGTTCTTACCAAATCGTTTGGGGCATTGCTATTGCCTTGGGTGTCTTTGCATGCCTTATTAATCTACCCATTCGCGAAGAGCCCTTGGTGCGCCCTGCGATGGCCTAAGGCACCTATTTGCTTTCGGTAGAATAAGACTATGGGCAAGTATTTATTCCTAAGCGATACCAGTGCTTCTTGGAAGAAGCGCTTGGGCTATCTGATTGCAGCATTGGTGCTTGCTTTGGTATTCGCGCTCTACTCCATCCCCGAGGTGGTCATTGGTCTAGCCAATCAAGCTTGGGCCATGTGTGGATGGTGATTCTGTTTTAACCCGCTGTAGCACAATGGATAGTGCAATCGCCTCCTAAGCGATAGATCCAGGTTCGACTCCTGGCAGGGGGACCATTAAAGCCATATAAAGATTCTATTGGGATTAATCCTAATCTCTGCAAATGAATCGATGTCAAGCAGTATTTATTTATTTTTCTGTGATGCCATTGAAGTTATCCACAGCGAATGTGGATAAATACATGAATTGTTTTCTAAGTACTGATTTTGTATAGAGTGAACTAGGATGCACAATTATTAAGCAGTCATGAACGTACTTTTCGTGCACCCATATCACTGTATTTATTTATAGACACTTCGAATGAAAATAAAATTGCTAGGTCTTGCCTTTTTACAAAAGTCGTATTAGGCATGCGCTCATTCTTATCGCCCAAGTTCCGATAAGCGCTTACTTGGACTAATTGCTTCAGGATCAATCACGATCTCGATGATCGCTCCCTCTGGGCTCTTCAGACCAGCCTGGATTGCAGATGCGAACTCTTCGGTCTTCTCGATTCGATAAGCTGGCATGGAGAAGCTCTTGGCAAAGTCAATAAAGTTAGGGTTGGTGAGTTCGGTGCCTGAGACCCGCGCCTTGTACTCCCGCTCCTGATGCATACGGATCGTGCCGTACATGCCATTGTTCACAATAATCACGATCGGTTTAGCCTGATAGCGCATGGCCGTAGCGAGCTCTTGGCAGTTCATCATAAAGTCGCCATCGCCGCAGAATGCGACAGCAACGCGTTTGGGATCAACGATCTTGGCAGCAATCGCAGCAGGCAGTCCGTAGCCCATCGAGCCGTTGGCGGGTGCTAATTGGGATTTAAATCCCCCGTAGGGATAAAAGCGATGTAAGAAGGCGGCAAAGTTACCAGCCCCATTCGTGAGGATTGCATTGCGAGGCAAGTGAGATTGAAGGGCAGACACAATCTCGCTTAATTGCACAGGACCTGGGATGGTGGTGGGTTTACTAAATGCGAGATACGCATCGTGTGCTGCTTGCATTGATCCGCGCTCATACTGTGAACCCATTGTGATGCTACTAAGTGCCTCACAAAATGCCTGTGGTGATGCACTGATTGGATAGTCGGCGTAGTACACCCTACCTAGTTCATCTGGGCTGGGTAGCACATGAATGAGTGGCATTTGTGTCTTAGGGACTGTGAGCACGGTGTATCCAGCCATGGTCATCTCACCTAAGCGCTCGCCGATCACCAACAAAATGTCGGCCTCTTGTACACGCTTGACTAATGCGGGGTTGGCTGCAATGCCTAGGTCACCTGCAAAGCAAGGGTCTAAGTTATCGAGCAGGTCTTGAGACCGAAAGCTCGTTGCCACAGGTATCTGCTCACGATTTGCCCAGGCCGAAAGTGCATGACACGCTGTTTTGGTCCACGAGCCACCGCCTGCGATCACCATCGGTCGTTTGGCTTTAGCAAAATCTTGCATCGCATTGGCAAAGAGTGTTTGATCAAGGCCTGTTGTAATAATCTGTGCCGCTGGGGTAATGCGTTCTTGTGCGTCTTTAAATAGAACATCTTCCGGAAGAGCTAAAACTACGGGCCCCTTTCGGCCAGACTGCGCTAGATGAAAAGCATGCGAGACGAACTCGTCAATCCGATCGGTGCGATCAATACTCCCCACCCATTTGGCGCACTCGGAGTAGACCTTGCGGTAATCCATCTCTTGGAAAGCCTCGCGCTCCACCATATCGGTTCCTACTTGACCAATCAGGACAACCATCGGGGTAGAGTCTTGATAGGCGGTATGAACTCCAATGAGTGCATTGGCTGCGCCTGGCCCGCGCGTCACCATGACCACCCCGGGTTTACCGGTCAACTTGGCATAGGCTTCTGCCATATACGCAGCCCCACCCTCTTGCCGGCAGGTAATAAATTTTAGACGGTCTTGATGATCCACCAAGCCATCCAATAGGGGCAAGAAACTCTCACCGGGCACCCCAAACGCAAGCTCTACGCCTTGACGGACTAAGGCATTGGCTAATATCTGGCCGCCATGCATCGTGTTGGGGTGGGTTTGACTCATGGTGCTCTTTCCTTGTTTTGCTAATACACTATTTAGATGAATAGTTTAACGACAAGTACCTTGGCCGCCCTGGAAGAAATGCTCCAGAACGCCAAACGCAATGCAAGTCAAGATTGTTTGCCGGTGTACTTTGAAAAAACATACATTGGCAATATCGGTCGTCCATTGATTGGGGCGGTTGAAGAGCTCCTAAAAAATGGTTCGTATCCACATATTCAGATGGACATTACACGAATTATTTTAAAGAGTGCACCGCCGGCACAACTCAGTGATGATCTGCGCGCTCTAGCAAATGGTCTTCATCAGGCTGGCTTCATCCCTGCTTGGCGTAATGAAGAGTTTGCTTGGTATGGACCCGATGGGCATGAGTACTTTCGGGTTGAGCGGGCAGCCTTTCGTACCTTTGGATTTCGGAGTCAAGCGGCACATATCAATGGGTATACCTCGGCAGGAACGCTTTGGTTAGGTCGACGCAGTGAGAGTAAACAAATTGATCCCGGTAAATTAGACAACCTCAGTGCTGGTGGCATTAATGCGAATGAGACCGTGGTGCAGTGTGCCATTCGCGAACTCTGGGAAGAGGCTGGCGTTCCCGAAGCAATTGCGCAGCAAATTAATCCTACTGGGAAGTTACTGATCCACACCCCTCATCCACCGCATGGTATTCATCATGAGTCTTTATTTATGTTTGATCTTGAGTTGCCACGTAATCTTGTGCCGGTCAATCACGATGGCGAGGTAAGTCGTTTTATTGAGGTCAATCTTGCCGAAGCAGCTGCCCGTATTTTGGCTGATGAGTTCACAAGCGATGCTGCTCTGGTGACCGCAGACTTTATCTTGCGGCGCAATAGATAATCCGAGCTCGGGTCTAGAGCCCTTCATCCATATGGTTCCATGATCAGGATGGGGAATTCATGGTTAAATACTCCTAAGGATGAAACAGGGGTGCCCCCACATGGTTGTGGTGCTGAGAAAGACCCTTTAACCCGATCCAGATAATGCTGGCGTGGGGAGTTCCATCAGACCGACACCCGGTTTCGTCCACTCTATATCAATGCATTTTGCGAGGAGATGGACATGAGTGTGAGCACCGATACAAAAGATCAAAAAAGAAGTAAGCCTGAAATCCCCAGCTTAAAGAGTTTGGAGCGAGATTTTGGGCAGAAGTTTGCCTACCCTGCTTCTACTAAAACTTATTTAGAAGGCTCACGTCCTGATATCAAAGCACCGATTCGGATGATTGAGCAATTGCCCACCAAAACAGGTGAGACCGAAACGTCTAACCCACCGATCCCGGTGTATGACACCTCGGGCCCATACAGCGATCCAGATATCGTTATTAATTTAGAGAAGGGTCTTCCAAAACTACGCAGCGGTTGGATTAGAGAGCGCAAGGATACCGAACAACTTACCGGCCCATCCTCAGAATATGGTGTTGCGCGTGCTCACGATGCAGCAACCTCGCATTTGCGTTTTGCCCATATCGCTGCTCCACGAGTTGCTAAATCAGGTGCGAATGTTAGTCAGATGCACTATGCCCGTAAAGGCATCATCACCCCTGAGATGGAATACGTTGCCCTACGCGAGTCCTTAGGTCTTGAGAAACTCCGTCAAGATCCTCGCTATACCCAAATCCTCAAGCAGCATCCTGGTAAATCCTTTGGTGCCAATATTCCGGATGTAATTACTCCAGAGTTTGTGCGCTCTGAGATTGCAGCGGGTCGCGCCATTATTCCTGCCAACATCAATCACCCTGAGTTAGAGCCGATGATTATTGGTCGTAACTTCCGTGTGAAGATCAATGGCAATTTAGGCAACTCCGCAGTGACCTCATCAATCAATGAAGAGGTCGAGAAAATGGTCTGGGCAATTCGTTGGGGCGCCGACACCATCATGGATCTTTCCACCGGTAAGCATATTCATGAGACACGTGAGTGGATTATTCGTAACTCTCCAGTACCGATTGGTACAGTTCCTATTTATCAAGCTCTCGATAAGACCGGTGGCATTGCCGAAGACCTCACCTGGGAAATGTTCCGAGATACGCTCGTTGAACAAGCCGAGCAAGGAGTGGATTACTTCACCATCCATGCAGGCGTCTTACTCCGTTACGTCCCACTGACCGCTGATCGCATTACCGGTATCGTCTCACGCGGTGGCTCGATCATGGCGAAATGGTGTCTTGCCCACCATAAGGAGAACTTCCTTTACACCCGCTTTGATGAGATCTGCGAGATCATGAAGGCGTATGACGTCTCCTTTAGCTTAGGCGATGGTCTACGCCCGGGTTGTATTGCCGACTCCAATGATGCTGCGCAGTTTGGTGAACTCCATACCTTAGGTGAGCTCACTGCCAAAGCCTGGGAGCACGATGTGCAAGTGATGATTGAAGGCCCTGGTCACGTTCCAATGCAGCGCATTGAAGAGAACATGACCGAAGAGCTCAAGCATTGCTTAGAGGCGCCTTTTTATACCCTTGGACCCTTGATCACAGATATCGCTCCCGGTTACGATCACATCACCAGTGGTGTGGGAGCCGCCCAAATTGGTTGGTATGGCACGGCAATGCTTTGCTATGTCACACCGAAAGAGCATTTAGGTTTGCCTGATAAGGAAGATGTGCGTGAGGGCATCATTACTTATAAGATTGCTGCCCACGGTGCTGATTTAGCCAAAGGCTTTCCAGGCACTCAGTTACGCGATAACGCACTCTCTAAAGCGCGCTTTGAGTTCCGCTGGGAAGATCAGTTCAATCTGGGTCTCGATCCAGAGCGTGCTCGCGAGTATCACGACGCTACCCTGCCCGCTGAAGGTGCGAAGATCGCCCACTTCTGCTCGATGTGTGGTCCCAAGTTCTGCTCGATGAAGATCACCCAAGATGTCCGTGATTACGCTGCTAGTCTCAAAGAAGGTGTGGATCCTAGCAAGGCGATGGAAGAAAAATCAATCGAGTTTCGCAAACGCGGTAGCGAGATCTATCAGTAAGGATCTTTGCATGTCTCGGTCCTACGCCATCCTCGGTGCCGGCCTGATGGGTCGGATGATGGCGTATGCCCTTGCGCAAGGTGGAGCACGCGTTGAGATATTCGAGCGCAGTGGCCCTGATGCAGAGCAATCGGCTGCACGGGTTGCTGCCTCGATGCTTGCTCCTCTAGCAGAGTCTGCAATTACCGAACCATCCGTAGTGCGCATGGGTCTGTATGGGCTTGATCGCTGGAAGAGTTTGATTGAGCAACTCAATAACAAGGTTGAACAACAGACCTTTTTTCAGCAAAACGGCACCCTAGTCTTGTGGCATCGTCTTGATGCTGCCGAGGCGCAACGCTTTGCTGAGCATCTCGAGCGCAATGTCCGTTTGAACCCAGCACTCTCTTCCCCATGGCATCTCGATAGCAAGGCCTTAGCCGAGCTTGAGCCCAGTGTGGCGGAGCGCTTTTCACAAGGTTTGTTCTTGCCCCGTGAAGGGCAGTTGGATAATCGCCAGTTATTAACGGCCCTCTTAGAAGCACTCCAGCAGTTACATGTGAAGTTGCATTGGCATACCCCTTGCGAACCCGATGATCTTGCAGATCACGGTTTTGATTGGGTGATTGATTGTCGTGGCTTGGGTGCAAAATCGTCTTGGTCTAATACACATAATCCATTACGTGGTGTGCGGGGTGAGGTCATTCGTGTGCATGCGCCTGAAGTGAAATTGCAACGCCCTACTCGTTTGATCCACCCACGTTATCCCATTTATATTGCTCCCAAAGAAAATGATCTCTATGTTATTGGCGCTACTGAGATTGAGTCTGAGGATCTCTCACCGGTCAGCGTACGCTCATCAATGGAGCTCTTATCAGCAGCGTATTCGGTTCACTCTGGCTTTGCAGAAGCCCGAATTCTGGAATCTGCAACGCAATGCCGCCCTACCCTCAAGAACAATTTGCCCGAGATCTGTGTGCCACGTGCCGGCATAATGCAAATCAACGGCTTGTATCGCCATGGTTATTTAATTGCTCCTGCGGTGATGGATGCCGCACAAGAACTTCTTCACGAAACCGGTAGCGCCTTAGCGAAGCGCTTTGAGATTGCTATCCAGCATCATGATCTAACCAGTTCTTTTGCATGATGCGCGTACTCGTTAACCAAAATCCCCGAGAGCTTGCGCCTGCTTCGAAGGTGAGTGATCTCTTAGCTCTCATCGATGCCAAACCGCCGTATGCGGTTGCCGTCAACTTACAGTTCTTGCCAAAGTCGCAACATGCGGACTATGTACTGCAAGAGAACGATGCGGTTGAGATCATCTCCCCAGTAACCGGTGGTTAAGCTTTTTATTCTGATTATTTTTTTATGACCGCTCCTCTTCCTTCCCATCTCAACGATCCATTAATTCTGTATGGTGAGTCTTTTGCGAGTCGCTTATTACTAGGTACTTCTCGCTATCCATCGCCTCAGGTTCTCGAGACCGCGGTGCAACGTGCGCGCCCTGCCATGATTACAGCGAGTCTGCGCCGTCAGGGCTCTGCTGCAACAGAAGCGCACAGCGGCTTTTGGGAACTCCTCAAGAAAATGGCAGTCCCGGTTTTGCCCAATACTGCTGGCTGTC
Organism: Polynucleobacter sp. UK-FUSCHL-C3; assembly: GCF_040409815.1. NCBI lineage: Bacteria > Pseudomonadati > Pseudomonadota > Betaproteobacteria > Burkholderiales > Burkholderiaceae > Polynucleobacter > Polynucleobacter sp. UK-FUSCHL-C3. The sequence continues at coordinate 707,939 of NZ_CP099959.1, read as the reverse complement.
ATAGTCCTCAAGAGGTCATTACCACCGCCCAAATGGCGCGTGAGGTTTTTGAGACCCACTGGATCAAGCTCGAGTTAATTGGTGATGACTACACTTTGCAACCCGATACCTTACGTCTTGTTCAAACCGCTGAGCATCTGATTAAAGATGGCTTTAAGGTTTTGCCCTATTGCACCGAGGATTTAATTTTGTGTCAGCGTTTGGTCGATGTAGGTTGCCAGGCGGTGATGCCATGGGCTGCTCCGATTGGCACGGGTCAAGGCCCCCTCAATCCCTATGCTCTCAAGTTATTACGCGAGCGCCTATCAGTCCCCCTGCTTGTGGATGCGGGTCTTGGCCTTCCCTCGCATGCGTGCACGGTAATGGAATGGGGCTTTGATGGGGTGTTACTCAATACTGCTGTTGCTCTAGCCCACGACCCAGTATCAATGGCTAATGCCTTTGCACAAGCAGTTGATGCCGGACGTCAAGCCTACTTATCTGGTGCCATGCAAGCGCAAGACTCTGCGCAAGCCAGCACTCCATTAGTCGGGACTCCGTTCTGGCATCAAGATCAAGGAGCTAACTCGTGAGCCATATCCGCGAGTTAGCAAAACACATTGTGGCGGCGCATCGCAACGATGATCTTTGTTTGCCATTGCCTGCTTTTAGCCCCAGTAATCCTCTACCGGTGATAAAGACCGAGAGCGGGCAAGATCAATATGAATTAGCCAGCACGATTGCTGCCATTGAGATGGGCTTCATTGAGAGTGATGCTCGGGTCTTGGGAAAAGCCTGGTCGCGCATGATCAAGCATGAAGGTGACTTTAATCCAAAAGCTTGGCCCACTCGACCTGAGTACTTCGATATGCTTCCTTACTCTCGTGAAATGAACCCCAAAGCCTTTAAGGCTTGTCCTAAGCATTTGGGTTTGTATGGAGTCTTTCCAGATTCCGATTGGATTGCGCGCATGGTCGATGCAGAATTACCCACAGCACAATTACGCTTTAAGTCGGAGGACCCTAAAGAGATCAGTAAACAGATTAAGGCTGCCGTTGCAGCGGTAGAAGGTAGTAAGACCCTACTCTTTATTAATGACCATTGGCAAGAGGCTATTGCAGCAGGTGCCTATGGTGTGCATTTGGGGCAAGAAGATCTAGCAGATGCTAATTTAGATGCGATTCGGGATGCGGGTCTTCGTTTAGGCTTAAGTACCCATGGTTATGCCGAGCTCGTTATTGCAGATCGAATTTGTCCTAGCTATATTGCAATGGGCGCTGTGTTCCCTACGAACCTCAAGAGGATGCCTACAGCGCCACAAGGACTGGGGCGCTTATATGCCTATGCCAAACTGATGCAGCACTACCCCTTGGTGGCCATTGGTGGCATTGATGAGACTAGTATCAATGCGGTGGCACAAAGTGGCGTTGGCTCTGTTGCTGTGGTTAGAGCAATTGTGGCTGCTGCGGATCCCAAAGCGGCGGTCAAGCGTCTACAAGAGCTCATGAAGACCAACTAGACGTAAAACAAGGTTTTAATCGGCTTCGGGTAGTTTGGTGGGATAGAAGTCATGCATATGCCACAAAGGTCCAGGACCCTTTCCGATATCCAATCTCTGCCCCGCTTCAATGGCTGCTGTTACAAATGAGATTGCCTTTGCGACTGAATGTTTTAGATCATGCTTATCAGCTAAATAGGTAGCGATCGCAGAGGATAAAGAGCAACCCGTTCCGTGGGTGTTTAGAGTCGGAATACGGGGATGCAAAAACTCTTGATGCAAAACGACTGGCTCGCCATCCTTCATGTCATGCCAGATTAAATAGTCCAGCAGATCTTTAGGCTCACCCTCAAGATGACCACCTTTAATTAATACGGCCTTGGGTCCCATTGCTAAGAGCTCTTGTGCGGCCTCTTTAAAGTGAGATGTTTTCTGGATAGGTCTGCCTAGCAAGATCGATGCTTCGTGTAGATTAGGCGTAATGATGGTAGTGAGTGGAAAAAGTTCTGCAACCATCGCTTTTGCCGTATCATCGCCACCCAAACTAGCACCTGAGGTTGCCATTAAGACTGGGTCGAGAACAATCTGTTTGATTTGGTGTTTCTTGAGGCAACGAGCAACAGTTTTAACAATTGCGGGGCTTGCCAGCATACCGATCTTCACAATATCAACGCCGATATCGGTAACCACGGCATCAATTTGGGCTTCCACGACATCTAAATCAATATCTTGAATGCGGGTCACACCCATCGTGTTTTGTGCCGTGATCGCTGTAATTGCGGTCATACCAAAGCCACCCAATGCAGTGATCACCTTCAGATCCGCCTGAATACCAGCTCCACCACCACTATCAGAGCCAGCAATACTAAGTACTTTGGGGATAAAGATGGGGCTTGGTGTGGATGGTTTCATCAAATGGGAAGGGTCTTAATCTATTCGCTATAATAGCGTCTATTCCCTGATAGCTCAGTCGGTAGAGCGACGGACTGTTAATCCGCAGGTCCCTGGTTCGAGTCCAGGTCGGGGAGCCAAATGCAGTCAATAAAAATTAGTTTAAATAGGGTTCTCATTTATTACACCCATTAGTAATTAAGAACAATAGAATACCAATATGGTGTTAAGCTGTCATTAATCACTATTCTGTGCCCAACGATGGGGTCTCAACCAATCTAAGATTGGTTTATTCATTCAATCTCCATAAAAGGCACACCATGGCTGCAGGCCAAAATCAACGCAACAGAAAAAATGATCCAATGCTTACCAAAACGGGTAAACCCCGCTTAGGTCCGCTCAACCTCGACCAACTAAATAAGCTTCTAGAGGCTAGCAACAAGCCTAAACAGAAAGACAAAATACGTCGTGAGATTAGTGGCCGGGCTAAGGTAGTTGCGGTTCATTGACTGAATCAGTAGGATCCATCGATCCTACTGATATGACTAGAATGTGCATAAATATTATGAAGGGCGGGACCCTAGGATGACACTTTAGAAAGCAGCCCGTATTGGCGGCTATATTGAGTAAGGCCTAGAAGAACTCTGAAATCTAGATGGGCACGAGTTACTTTGTGGCCTTGCAAAAGAATAAAACAATGATGAGAGCGGCAATCATTTCGGCAATCACAAACCCAGGCACATCCAATGGCGCAATGCCCACAAAGGTATTGGTCATGCTTCTTGCTACTGCTACAGCGGGATTGGCAAAAAAGGTAGATGAGGTAAACCAATACCCTGCGGTGACGGTCAAGGCTACTAACATCGGCACTTTATCTTTTGTTCCCTGATCACCAATCCGAATCACTGAGAGTAATACTAGGGTTGAGATTAACTCGCTAGCCCAGATGCCTAATCCAGTCCTCTCCTTGGCGGACTCTTGCATGATCGCTAGACCGAACATCAGATGGGTGATCCAAATACCTACTATGGCACCACTGAACTGACAAGCCCAGTAAGTAATGAGTTTTTTGAGATCAAGGTGCCCAAGCTTCCAAAACATGAGGCTCACCACCGGATTAAAGTGTGCTCCAGATATTGGTCCCAACAGAACAATCAATACATAGAGCCCTGCTCCGGTCGCGATACTGTTTCCTAATAAAGCAACGGCAGCATTTCCTCCCGCTAGGGTATCGCCCATAATGCCGCTACCTGCAACAATAGCGAGCAATAAAGCAGTACCAACGAACTCGGCAATATAGGATTTCATCATGCTTTCTGATGAATCTCTTTGAGCGCCATAGAATCGAGTTTCTCAAGCGACATGCTAGCCAATAGATCAATCCGTTTCTTAAGTCCATTGGCAACGGCAACAAATGCAGTTCGCTTCTCAAGGTCTGTACCCGTCACTTGCGATGGATCAGGAAAACCCCAGTGTGCGGTAGCTGGATTGCCGGGCCATATCGGACAAACCTCACCGGCAGCGTTATCGCAAACGGTGATGATGATATCCATCTTGGGTGCATTGGGTAAACCAAACTCATCCCAGCTCTTGCTACGTAATTTGGACTCGTCATATCCCATCTCGAGCGCTAAGGCCTTCGCAAATGGATTGACCGCTGTACCTGGTGTTGAGCCTGCAGAATAGCCCACAAAGAGGCCGCTATTATGGGTTGAAGCCAAGGCCTCACCCAGCACTGAGCGCGCGGAGTTATGGGTACACAAAAAGAGAACGTTGTATTTTTTCATGGGAGTCCTATCGATCAATTAACAACATGATTTTTTAGTAATCGACGAAATAGCAACACTTGCTACTGGGGATGGAACACAGCAGGCATCAGCACTTGTCGATTCAGATTGATTAAAAACAGGGATTGAATCCAGGGTATGAAAAGTTTCCCAAGGGATTCCAGCGGGATCATTCACCCAATACTTATCAGATTGCGCATAGCAGCATGCCGTGCCCATCTCCTCAACCACCTCCCCTTGGATTTGATCCAAACGAGTCTTCATCTCACTCAACTCACTCGCATCATCAACTTGAATACCAAGATGATTAATCCCTACCGGTGCGCCACGAGCTGATATTGCAAAATTTACCTTAGGATCCTCGAGCTGCCATTTTGCATAATCACTTTTAATTACCGTAGGTTCGCAACCAAACAGTTTGGAGTAAAACGGGATACTGCCTGAGATCTCTTTCACAGCAACATGAACATGGAGTCGTTTCATGGGCACACCACCTTTTTCTTGCTAACTGAAGGACTGCACGATTTACCCCCGCAACAGTTGTCCATCAGAAAGTCACTAAGGCTCTCAATTTGCTTGGGATTGGGGCGATAAATTAGGTTGCGGCTCTGACGCTCAACTAGGAGTAACTTCGCTTTGGCTAACTCTTTCAGATGAAAGCTCAGGGTTGCATTGGGTATCCCTAACTTCTCGATTAATTGACTAGGGGTTAAGCCTGCTTCACCGCGTTGCACGATCAAGCGGAAGATATTAAGACGAGACTCCTGACCTAAAGCTAGGAGGACTTCAATGGCATCTATGTTTTTCATGTTTCTAATTATATCGAAATATATGACAAATTAGTGACAGCCTATTCACTTGCCGCCTCGGTAAATCGAAAAGATGTCATCTACAGCGCAGAGACTCGTATTGTTTCTCATCAAAAATCTACTGGCTAAATATTCTTAGAGTGTGCATTAGCCTATGCTAGGTTGCATTACTTAATCCTACGGTCATGCCACCGCAGACAAAATGTATTTGCCCTGTAATGAAGCCAGCACGATCATCCAATAAGGATGCAACCGCATGCGCCACATCCTCTGGTTGCCCCATGCGTTGCACCGGGATATTTTGTATGATCTTGATCGTTTTTGGGTCATCGGGTGGGTTACCCGAAGTAAAGAGTTCTGTAGCAATTGGGCCGGGCCCAATCGCATTCACAGTAATCCCAAATTTCGCCATCTCCAGCGCCCAGGTTTTGGTCATCCCAACAAGCCCTGCTTTACTAGCTGCATAGACCGTCCGCTCCTCCTTGCCCAGTGCAGCTCGGCTCGCAATACTCACAATACGACCAAATTTAGCCTGGCGCATATGGGGTAATAGTTGTTGAGCCAAGAGCATTGGTGCCCTTAAGTTAAGCGCCATCACTGCTTCAAAGTCATCGAGGGTGGTATTTTCTAGAGCGCCAGGTCTAATAAATCCAGCATTGTTCACTAAGCGCAGAATTGGTTCTTGCTTTGTTATCTTTGGTATGAGCTCTTCAATCGCCTGAGGGTCCATTAGATCAATGGAATGATAGGTCTCCCCTTCTAATAAGCTCTTAGGCGCCTTTTTATCGAGATTAATCACCCGATATCCATCTTGGATGACTCGAGTGGCAATTGCCCTGCCAATGCCTTGGCTTGCTCCAGTGATTAAAACAAGATTATTGATTTGCATCTATTTTTCCTTATCGCTATCGACTGACGGTTAATGCGCGGCACATGGATCGTTGATCATTATTGTTAATGAAGCCGCACTGACTTGAATCCTTCTCCACAATTGCTCGACACATCGAGCGCAGATTGCTCTCAGAAATAAATCCGCATTGGCTAGAGTTTTTTTCAGCCAAGGCTCGGCAGAGCGATCGGTAATTACTTTCAGAGATAAACCCACACTGGCTTGGGTCTTGGGCAAAGGAAGACTGAGCCCCCAGTAGCCCTAGACCGATTAACAAAGAAACTGTTCTCATCGGCTCATCTTAAAGGATTTTAGAGGGGTCCCTTTACATCTTTAAACGCTCAGCGTATTCTTTTCCTATTACAAAGGAAAGAGATGAACTACACCCTCAAATCCGCCCTACTCCTCATTGGTCTATTGGTCTTCGTGCCATTTTCTGAGCCACTATTGGCAAACGAGCCAAGCCCTGAGCAAAGAATGATTGAGCATTGCCAAAAACGTCATCCGGAGATGAGTGTTGAGCAATGCAGAAATATGTATCAGAACATGAAGAATATGACCCCAGAGCAACGGGTTGAGCGCTGCAGACGCAATCATCCTGAGATGAGTCTTGAGCAGTGCCAGAAGAAATACGGCTCTTCAACCTAAGGGCTAAGCTCTCTGCGCCACAATCTTTCTGGCGACGGTTTCTGCGATTAGCATGACCGGGGCATTGGTGTTGCCCGAGGTTATACACGGCATAGCAGAGGCATCAATCACGCGTAGGCGAGCTACCCCTCTGACCCGACATTCAGAATCCAAAACGGTGTTGGGATTTTCTACTCTACCGGATTGATCCACCTTACCCATCACGCAAGTACCCACCGGATGAAAGATGGTGGTTCCCAAGTCTCTGGCTGCTTGTTCTAGATCGTGATCACTTTGAATACTTGGGCCTGGTAATACTTCCTTTGGTCTATAAGACTCTAGTGCTGAGCTTGCCATAATCTGTCGGGTGATTTTAAGACTATTAACAGCGACAGAGAGATCGTCAGGAGTCGATAAATAATTACACTGAATCTTAGGGTCGTCTAAGACATTGGGTGTTGTCCCCCGAATCCAACCTCGACTACTTGGCCTGAGATTGCAAACGCTTGGGGTAATCGCATTAAACGGATGGAGGGGCTCCCCAAACTTCGGCAGCGAGAGAGGTTGAACATGCCATTCGATATTAGCGCTGACTTGATTGGGATCGCTCTTCGTAAATGCACCCAAGGTCGATGGCGGCATCGTTAGTGGGCCCGTACGCTTTAGTAGATACTCGAGCCCCATCCCAATCCGTGTGAACCAGTTTTTATACAGTGTGTTCACCGTTTTGCAGTTCTCCACCTGATAAACGGTACGGATTTGTAAGTGGTCTTGGAGGTTCTCTCCGACTCCGGGTAAATCGACCTGCGTTTTAACGCCGATACTATCTAAATGGCCTCGCGGTCCAATTCCAGAAACTTGCAAAAGATGTGGTGAGCCAATCGACCCAGCCGACAGAATCACCTGATCCTTGGCGATAATCGTTTTACGAACTCCTTGATGCAAAAGTTCCAAGCCCCGAACTTCACTGTGCGCACCGCGCCAGGCACTTTGGGTATAGCAAGCTTGGTTCAATGTCTCTGGGGCAATTGTGCTGAGATTAAGTTTTAAGACCTGTGCTCGAGTAAGCACAGTAAGGTTATGCCGATGGCGGATAGGGTGTAGATAAGCATCTGCCATTGACCAACGCACACCGCGCTGTTGGGTCATCTGAAAGTATGCGCAGCCTTCATTATTGCCACGATTAAACTCCTCAATCTTTGGTATGCCTTGCTCGTGCGCTGCCTCACGCCATGCATCCAAAATATCCCACTGCACACGCGGGCGCTCTACCCGCATCTCGCCCGCATCGCCATGCCAAGCGTTAGAGCCTGCGTAATAGCTCTCTAGTGATTTATAGGTCTCTAGGGTGGTGCTCCACTGCCATATGGGATCACCAGTCAGTTCTGCCCAACGCTCATAATCACTGGCCTGCCCCCGCATATAGATCATGGCATTAATAGAGGATGAGCCACCAATGACCCTGCCTCTGGCGTAATGAATCGATCGTTGATTGAGTCCCGGATCTGCTTCGGTCTTAAAACACCAATCGGTTCTGGGATTGGCAATCGTGAATAAATATCCCACGGGGACTTTTATCCAAAACCAATCGTCCTCACCGCCTGCCTCGAGTAATAGAACGCGGTGGTTTGGATTAGCGGATAGACGATTTGCCAAAAGGCAGCCTGCGCTTCCAGCCCCGACAATAACGGTATCAAACTCCAAATTGGGTGAAGACGTATTCATTTAACGTGCTATGTTAAATGATCTTTTAGCCAGTTAGCTCTCGTCTGCAATAGTATTGCGTAGGATACCAATTCCTTCGATCTCCACTTCGCAAATATCTCCTGGCTTCATAAACACGGGTGGGGTTCTGGCATAACCAACGCCTGCTGGTGTACCAGTAATCACCACATCACCAGGTTCTAAACTCATACATTCAGTGATGAGCACTATGGTCTCAGCAACACCCCATAAGAAATCCTTAGTATTGGCATTTTGCATGACCTGACCATTTAGGCGAGACTGGATCTGAAGTCCCGAGGCTCCTAGGGGTAGCTCATCTGTGCTCACCAGCCATGGACCAAAAGCACCCGTTTGGTCAAAGTTTTTACCGATGGTCCATTGGGTTGACTTACGTTGGTAGTCGCGCACACTGCCATCATTAAAGATGCTATAGCCCACTACATGCTCTAGGGCGTTTTCAAGCGTGCAGTGTCTAGCCTGCTTACCGATCACAAAGGCAAGCTCTGCCTCGTAATCTAGTTTTGTCGATACCCGAGGACGAATGATGGGTGCTTGATGCGCTGTTAAAGAACTAGGTCCTCGCATAAAAAAACTGGGGTACTCGGGTCTAGCATGGCCACCCTCTTTGGCATGATCGGCATAGTTAAGCCCCATGCAGATGATCTTTCCGGGGCGATCAATCAAGGTAGTAAAGGTGATTTCACTTAACTCCCCTCGCACAGCCTGAGGGTTGGCTAAGGCATCTTTCACCATTAAAAAATGAGGGTCCGCTTCAATAAGCTCCAGCAGACGATTAGGAATCCTAGAGTCCGTGGCGCAAAGATCAATAAAACTACTTACGTTCTGGTTGTTGATTACACCAACAGTATGCCGACCTTTTTTATCTTGATAGCTAAATAATCGCATTGATAGACTCTCTCCCAATACGATTAAAGCATAGAACTAAGTGGCCTTCCAAACTCTAGTTTGATTGCGCCCCTTTTGTTTTGCCAAATACATAGCAAAATCAGCTTGCTGATAGTATTTGTCGGCTAAGACGGAATGGATCAAATCAATTTCATTCTTAGGATCAAAAATTGCGATGCCATTACTAATCGTAATTTTTATTTTATTTTGATTAGCCAACGCTAGGGTCTTTTGAGATATTTGAGTACGTAAACGCTCGGCAACATCCATCGCCCTACCTTCATCGGTATTTGGCAATATCACCAAAAACTCTTCCCCGCCCACTCGACCCAATAGATCAATATCTCGCAAAATTGACTGGCAGTGGGTCACTAGATTTTTAAGCACAAGGTCGCCCACTAAGTGGCCATATTGATCATTCACATATTTAAAATGGTCGATATCGAACATAATTAATGCAAAGGATTCTTTAATACTCTAGATGCTCTCTCTGAAGATCCTCTAGAGTATCGACATCTGCAATGAATTCAGCTCGATTAGTTTCCAGAAAATGAACTCGGCTAGGATGCAGATCTAGCCATTCGCGACACACTTGTGTAGGCGTATCTAAGATCTCAAGCACTGCTCTACGGCGCATCACAATTGGATTACCACGCTGTCCTTGATAGCATGGCACTAGTGCATCTATTTCGTCCCCTTGCGTCTCAAAAGTATTGAGTAATAACTCTAGTGATGTTTGAGTAATGCTGGGTTGATCGACTAAAGCAATCAGTAGAAGATCAAAATGGGTATCGAGAGACTCCAGTCCTAACCGTACTGACGATCCATGTCCCTCTTCTGCTTGCTGATTGATTACTACCCGTGAATATTGTTTTGCTAGTGGCTCAATCCCATCTGCATAAAACCCCAAGACGCTGATCGATTCGATGGCATTTAATGAGGATGCCTCTTGCCAAAAGCGCTGGATCAAGGGTATGCCATCTTTTTTTAGGAGCGCCTTCGCAATGTTTCCCAAGCGACTGCCTTGCCCAGCCGCCAGAAGAAGTATTGCGAGTTTTGTTTGCTTTGCGTTCATGATTACTGAGTTTGGTATGACGATCTCTAATGACTCTACAATAGCATTGAGCAATAGCACTGAGCTAATTTCCATGAATAGTACAGATTACATCGTCCTCAAAACTGCCCTAGCGTGGTTACACGAAGGCAAGCGCATGGCCATCGCGACGGTGGTCCAAACCTGGGGCTCCTCCCCGCGGCCTGTTGGTTCATGGCTTGCGATTCGGGAGGATGGACAAGTGGTTGGCTCGGTATCTGGTGGATGCGTGGAGGATGATTTAATCCGGCGGGTACAGACTGAGATCTTGACGCGCAATACCCCTGAACTCGTGGTGTATGGCGTTAGCAAAGAGGAAGCGGCTCGCTTTGGTTTGCCCTGTGGTGGCACAATACGCTTATTGGTTGAGCCCAGACCAGAGCAAGGTATTTTAGACAGCATTCTCGAGAAGATTGAAAGCCATCAGATCATATTACGACGGGTTAATCTTGGTTCAGGTAAATCCACCCTTCACCTGGGAACCAGAGAAGATGGTTTCTCGCTAAGCGAGTCTGAGATGCAAACCTCCTACGGACCCCGTTGGCGTATGTTCGTGATTGGCGCAGGACAACTCTCTTTATATGTTGCTAATTTTGCTCTAGCGGCAGACTTTGATGTAGTGGTCATTGACCCCCGTGAGGAATACACCGAGGGTCTTAGCCAAGAAGGTATCCAGTTCATCAAAGGCATGCCCGATGATGTGATGCAAGAATTAGGGATTGACTCCCACACTGCGATTGTGGCTCTCACGCACGACCCCAAGATTGATGATCTTGCCCTGATCGACGCCCTGCAATCAAAAGCCTTCTATATTGGAGCGCTAGGCAGTTACACCAACACCGTCAAGCGTAAAGAGCGTCTGCGGGAGTTCAATTTATCGACCGAGCAACTCGATCGTTTGCATGGGCCTGTGGGTTTATCCATTGGCGCCCTAACGCCTCCAGAGATTGCGGTCTCGGTAATGGCCGAAGTGATTGCAGTCAAGTACGGCAAGCAAACCTAAGGTCTGATTGCTGGGCTTTCAATCCGCATACCATTTGCACGACGCATTAGATAAAGCTCGATTTGGGCAAGCTCCACAGAACCATAAGGATATTGTTCTGCCCGCACTCCCGACATACAATTACGTAACCTACGCTGTAAGGAGCCGACGTTCTGCCACTCCAAACGATAGATCGGATACCCAGTAGGATGCGCCTGGGGAATAACGCTACCCGCCAGCTTTAAGCCTGCTCTGTCATCGTGGCACTGCGCACACGATAGATTTAGCTGCCCCATTCTCTGAAAATAAAGAGTTTTACCTTTTTGAAAATCAGCATCTATTGCAGAATCTTTCGAAGCAGCAATACGCAAGCCTCTGGATTGATAGGCAATTAGAGTGCTTAGCGCTAGTAATGGCTTAGACTCATACGCAAAAGTGGGTGATTGTTGGCGAGTGGTACGGCATTGATTAATTTGCCCTTCCAGATTGAGTAATTTACCTTGAACCCGTTTTGGAAAGGTGGCAGAGATACCTTTCATGGATTGCTTCACATCACTATGACAATCACCGCAGGCTTTACTACTGGGATTATTACGATCGATCCAAAGAGCCTCGCCGTCCATGATCCAAAACATGGCTGGATTTAAGCTCATATCATTTTGCATCGCCTGATTAGTGGGCGACATCAATGCATAAGCTGATACCCTAGAATCAGCCTGTAAGAAAGGTGTGCTTGTCAGCAATAAACCCAATAAGGCACATTGCCCTAGCAATCTCATAAAACAGTAATGGCCTGTTTTACGATCGTGAGGTAATCGCTATCGCCCGTCCACTTAAACTCGAGAGTTCCGGATTGGTCTGCTTTGGCATAGAAAATAAAGAGTGGGTTCGAACCGACGCCCGGATGAAGGTCAGCCTTAAATACTTCTTTGCCGTTATAGGTACAAACAAACTCCCGAATAATGTCGCGGGGCACGCGAACACCCTGCTCGGTATGCCGAAAGCCCGACTCCATCTCATGCTGCACAATGGCGCGGATTGAAAATACCTCACCCCGTTTTGCTGTTTTGGGAAGCGTAACGACTGCTCGAGAGGAACGACTCATATCATCTCCGTACAGGCAGAGAGAGTTACCACCGTATCAACGCTGGTGCGCCAAAATGAGCCATCGCTCATTTGTGCCAAAGCCCATACCTTTTGGGAGTCAGCCAAACGAATCCGCGTGCTTGCTTCCGCCTTACCCGATAGGGGTGTGAAATAACAACTCACCACGTTTGGTAATGGATTAGCCTCGGCGATGATGTGTATGGCTTTTACGTAATCGTTTTGCGTCATTGGGCTTTGTACAGAAAACTTAATCGCCACTAAATTACCGTTCTCGACAAGGGGCGGTAACTCAAAATAGATACGCCCCGTGTTTACAGGACGATTGCCGACAATCGCTTTCATCGCTTGCATTGCATCGCTTGGGGTCGCGCTAGCGCTCTGCCATGGGCTTAATGTAAGCGCAGTCAATGAGGTAATAAATACACGACGCTGGTTCATGGTGTTTTGATGGTTAACAAATAGGCAATGACATCTTCAATTTCTTGGGCACTCAATACGGTCTTACCAGCAAATTGAGGGGCAACGCGCTGGAGATGATCGATTCTAAAGTAGGAAGGCATGATCGTGTTGGCACTGGTTTTAGAAGGGTCTACTAAGCGAGCGCGCAGTTGTGCGGCCGATAGATTAGCAACGCTGAGTTTTAACTCTGGGGCTAAGTTACCTTGAAAACGTTCTTCTGGAAACGGGCCGGCATGGCACAAGATGCATAAGCCGGTCTGCCGACTGGTCACAAGTGTGCGGCCCTTGATGGGGTCTCCAGGTTTACCGCTTAATGAATTTGGGATGGCATCGCCATCCCAAATGATTTGCGCCTGAGAGCTTGTGGGAAGCGCTAGCAGCGCACTAATCGCTAGCGCAATCCCAAACCGCATACCTTAGACGAGCGTAATACCGCTGTTCTTTAGAGGTACTGTGCGGATCCGCTTACCCGTTGCTCGGTAAAAGGCGTTTAAAACGGCAGGTGCCGCTACTGAAATAGTAGGTTCACCAATACCGCCCCACTCCTTGCCACCACCCTGAATAATGATGGTCTCTACTTTAGGCATCTGTTTTAAGCGAATCGATCCAAAGGTATCGAAGTTGGTCTGCTCAATCCGACCATTCTTGACCGTGCACTCTTCCTCGAATAAGGCAGATAAGCCATATACAAACGAGCCGGAGACTTGACGCTCAATTTGGGCAGGATTAACTGCGTATCCAGGATCGGTTGCTGCAACGATGCGATGAATCTTGACCTTGTTGCCATCGGTGACCGATAGCTCACAGGCAGCAGCTACGAAACTACCAAAGGATTTTTGCTGTGCAATCCCACGGAATACCCCGGCGGGTGCTGGCTTGGTCCAACCAATCCGATCGGCTACTGCATTAAGCACCGCTAGATTACGTGGATAGTTCGCAGAGTACTTGCGACGGAACTCGACTGGATCGACTCCAGCGTATTCTGCCAACTCATCCATAAAGCATTCCATGAACACCGCATTTTGGTTAATGTTCACGCCCCGCCAAAATCCTGGAGGTACGTGCGTATTGCGCATCGCGTGATCGATCATCAGGTTCGGGAAGTCATAGCTAATACCATGCTCGCCGCCCTTCGCAACGCCTTGGAATACCAATGGGTCCATACCCTTGTTTTGCGCAACCACTGCAGGGCGCACGGAGGTCAAGATCGATTGACCCGATAAACGCATATGAACACCCGTCAGGTTTTTCTTGCTATCAAAGCTAGCGCTCATTTTGCACATCATGATGGGATGATAGCGACCTTGGGTCATATCTTCTTCACGAGTCCAAATCAACTTGATCGGTGTGCCTGGCATTTGCTTGGCGATATTGACCACCTGGGTGGTGTAGTCCTGGAAAGCACCGCGACGACCAAAGCCACCGCCTAGATTTACCTTAATGACATCACACTTATCAGCGGTTAAGCCCGAGGCAGCAATCACCGCGGCCAAAGAGGCTTCACCGTCTTGAGTTGGTACCCAAGCACGGCAACTGTCTGGGGTCCATACCGCTGTTGCGTTCATTGGCTCCATTGGTGCATGGTTTAAGAACGGATAGAAGAACTGCGCTTCAATCGTTTTAGAAGAGTCTGCAGCGACCTTCTTGTAATCACCGTTCGCATTACCTACAAAGGTTTGCTCTGCTTTTAAGCCTTCTTCTAAACGCTTCAGAATATCGGCTTGTTGCACATTTGCATTAGGACCTTCATCCCATACGATTGGCAAACGATCCATCGCTGTTTTTGCTTGCCAAAATGTGTCAGCAATCACGGCAACCGCTGAATCACCAACCTGCACAACCTTTTTGACACCCTTCATGCCAGCTACTTTGCTAGCATCAAAGCTTTTGAGCTTGCCACCAAATACGGGGCTGTCCTTAATGGTTGCGTTCAGCATGCCGGGCATCTTGAGGTCGATCGCATAGACCTGCTTACCGGTGACCTTATCAGCCAAACTATCCAAGCGATCCATCGGCTTACCGATCACCTTCCAACGCTTCGGATCTTTTAGTTCAATACCCTTTGCATCGGGTACGGGTAACTTAGCAGCTGCGGCTGCAACCTTGCCAAAGCTAACGGAGCGACCACTAGCCTGATGTGTAATGATGCTATTGACTGCCAAGCATTCGACTGCAGGAACACCCCACTGATTAGCAGCAGCCTGAACCAACATGATACGGGCAGCCGCACCGCCCTTGCGCACATAGTCTTCTGAGGTACGAATACCGCGGCTACCGCCGGTGGAGAATGATCCCCAAACACCCTTGCGTTTTAGGCTCTCACCTGGTGTTGGGTAATCGATGGTAATTTTTTTCCAATCACACTCTAGCTCTTCAGCAACCAATTGGGCTAAGCCAGTAATAGTGCCCTGGCCCATCTCGGAGCGAACAACCCGAATCACAACGGTGTCGTTTGGCTGAATTACAACCCAAACACCAATCTCAGGGGCGCTGGCTTTATCAGCAGCTTGTGCATGAGCAGTTCCAATGACGCCGGGAAACTCTAGACCAATGGCTAAGCCCGTTGTAATTGCAGATGTGCCAACAATAAATTGGCGACGGGATAAATTAGGTACGCGTGCATTCATGATTTTCTCCTTATGCCTTCGCTGCTGCATGGATTGCGGCACGCACTTCTTGGAAGGTTCCACAACGGCAGATATTGGTCACGGCAGCATCAATATCGGCATCGCTGGGCTTGGGATTTTTTCTGAGCAAGGCAGTAGCAGCCATAATCATGCCGGTTTGGCAGTAGCCGCATTGCGGTGCCTGTTTATCAACCCATGCTTGCTGTAATTTATTTAATTTGCCACCAACGGAGAGGCTCTCAACGGTTTCAATTTTCTTACCCTCAGCTGCGCTGACTGGCAAAGCACATGAACGAATTGCTGCTCCATCGAGCAATACTGTGCAGGAGCCACATTGCGCAATACCGCAACCGTATTTAGTACCTGTTAAGCCAACTTGCTCACGAATCGCCCAAAGTAAGGGGGTATTTGGATCTACATCTACAGTTCGTACTTTTCCATTGATGGTCAACTTTGCCATTAGGATCTCCTCATTGATGATTATTTTTAGTTCAGACTTTCAACAGTCTTTTTAATAAAAAGCCTCGTTAATCATAAACGAATTACCCCAAAGAGCACTCGGGTTTTTGCCTAATTCGAGCGTCGCCACGTGCGCCCCAAGACTTCTTTGGTATGAGTCAGAAAGTCATTGAATTTATTAGCTATTTTCTGCACATCCCAATTTATGGAGAGCTACACACTTTCTTGACTTCCTCGATAATGAGATAAATCATTTATATAAACTCAATGCCTAAGCCCACCTCTACCCGCCACCTGATTGTGGTGCTTGGCGACCAACTCAATGCAGATTCCAGCGCCTTTACTGGCTTTGATCCCAAGCGTGATTGCGTTTGGATGGCCGAGGTTCATCAGGAATCTACGCATATTTGGTCCTCCAAGCAGCGGATTGCACTATTTATTAGTGCCATGCGGCATTTTGCTAAACAACTGGAGGAGGCTAAGGTCCCCTTGCACTACAGCGCCTTGGAAGATTCTGACAACACTCAATCGCTTGACGGTGAGTTACTTCGTGCCATCAAGACCCTCAGACCACAAACTCTCATCATGACCGCTCCTGGTGACTGGCGCGTACTTGAGAAGATTAAAGGCGTTGCCAAACAGACGAACACACCGATAGAGATTCGGGAGGATGAGTATTTCTTTTCCACCGTTCGTGACTTTGCCCAACATCGCAAAGGCCGTAAGCAAATCCGCCTAGAGTATTGGTATCGGGAGTTGCGTAAGAAACATACCATCTTGATGGAGGGCGATCAACCCGTTGGCGGCGAATGGAACTACGACCACGATAATCGTAGCGCCTTTAGTAAAGCAGGTCCTCCACCCATCCCCGCACCACTTCGATTTAAACCCGATGCAATCAGCAGCGCAGTTATTCAGTTAGTAAACCAACGCTTTGCTGATCATCCTGGAGAACTAGCACCCACCAGCGAAGGATTTGGGTGGCCTGTAAAGCGTGCTGATGCACTCTTAGTGCTCGCTGATTTTATGAAGAATCGTTTGCCACTGTATGGTCAGTTTCAAGATGCGATGTGGACTAACGAAACGTGGTTATTTCATGCGCATATTGCTAGCTCCCTCAATCTGAAGTTGCTCTCTGCCCAAGAGGTGGTTGCTGCAGCCCAAATAGAGTTCACAAAGGGCCGGGCTCCGATCACGGCAGTAGAGGGCTTCATTCGACAAATATTAGGTTGGCGTGAATACGTCCGCGGTATTTATTGGACCCAGATGCCTAGCTATCTTGAGCAAAATGCACTCAATGCAAGCGCCCCACTTCCAGCATTCTTTTGGGATGGCAAGACTACGATGCAATGCCTGCAACAAACCATTACACAAAGTTTGAGTACAGGATACGCACACCATATCCAGCGCTTAATGGTCACTGGTTTGTACACCCTTCTACTAGGGGTCAATCCCAAAGAGGTACATGCTTGGTATTTAAGTATGTATGTCGATGCTGTCGAGTGGGTTGAACTTCCAAACGTCATCGGTATGAGTCAATTTGCAGATGGCGGTCTCATGGCCAGTAAGCCCTATATCGCAACCGGTAAGTACATTGATCGCATGAGTAATTACTGCAAGACCTGTATTTACAAGCCTGATCAATCCCATGGCAAGGATGCCTGTCCAATGACGACCCTCTATTGGGATTTTTTGATGCGTCATGAGTCAAG
Organism: Polynucleobacter sp. UK-FUSCHL-C3; assembly: GCF_040409815.1. Classification (NCBI taxonomy): domain Bacteria; kingdom Pseudomonadati; phylum Pseudomonadota; class Betaproteobacteria; order Burkholderiales; family Burkholderiaceae; genus Polynucleobacter; species Polynucleobacter sp. UK-FUSCHL-C3. Next base: position 690,389 of record NZ_CP099959.1, on the reverse strand, counting down.
CATGAGCAAGAACCCCCGCATGGTATTACAAGTACGTAATCTCAACCGTATGACCGATGAGACAAAGCAAGCAATCCAGTCTCAAGCCAAACAACACCGCACGGCATTAATAAGCTAGTAAAGATACGAGTTTGTAGCGTCCGTCACTGCTCATGAGCTTGAGCGTGTACTCTTCAACGAAAACTGCATCACTTAATTTTGGAAAATAGAATTCGTGCGACTTGCCGCGAGGCTCATCGGCGACAAACACCAATTCCTTTGCTGTATCAATTTTTGTTATTCGGTACATAAATACAAATCAACTCAGTAAATCACTGCGATGCGTTGATCAGAGATTATTATTAATATTAGTATTTGTTTCTCAAAATTACTCTTTAAGCTACATCTGCTACTGTTTCATATTTAGAGAATTAAAGCAATCGGGCACTCCACCTAAGCCGCAAATTAGATAAGAGCGTTGGAACTATCTCAATTAAGTACCAAAATACAAGGATCGGCTAAGCCATTAACACCCAATCATGACTATTTTTAATGAATACCATTAAGAGAACCTATTTAATAGCTACGCTGGTATTTTTACTCAACGGCATAGTTGGTTCTGTTGCGCACAGTCAGACATCGGCTGGCAAAGTAGATCCTCAGCGTCCTATCCTAGATACTCGAACACAGAAGACTCTCTCAGTGGCGGAATTGATTCAGAAACTGGATCGAGTGGATTACATATTGCTGGGAGAGTTTCATGACAACCCCAGTCATCACCAATTACGCGGTGAGTTCATTCTGCGACTTAACAAACCTAAGCAAGCGGTGATTGTGGAATATCTACTTGCCGGTAAAGAAGTTCGGTTTACAGATTCCACCCAAGACTCTCTGCATGCAGCCGGCTTTAACAGTAAGGCTTGGCCCTGGTCAATCTACAGCCCTCTTTTTGAGCAATTACGTATTAGTCAACGACCAATCTTTGGAAGCAATCTAGATCGCTCGATTTCGAAGGCCATTTTCTCAGGAGAGCCTAATCCGCTTCCTGTGCAGTTCAAGACCGACTACCAAAAAAGCACGTTATCCGGATCAGCAATGTCTGCACTGGAGCAAGATCTCATTGATGGCCACTGTGGCAAATTACCGCCCACCTATTTAAAACCCATGATGATCGTTCAGCGCTTAACGGATATTTCGATGGCACAGGCTTTACTCGAGCGCCCCTCTGGAATTCTTTTGGCTGGCAATGGGCATATTCGTAAGGATTACGGAGTGCCCCAGGTTCTCAAGGCGATTGCTCCTCATCGATCGGTGGTCAATATTGCCTTTATAGAAGATGATGGTCTTGACTCAAAGAATCTTGCCAAGGATCGAGATCGCTATGATTACGTTTGGCTAAGCAAGCCCATTGAGCGCAAGGATCCCTGTGCAGATCTACATTTTAGTAAGCCCAGTAAATGATGCCTCGTATTGAAACTATCTCAGCCGGTCTCGTCGCTCCACTTTGGGTCCGCGAGGATCATGAATTACGCTCAGTCATGTCGGGCATCAAGAAATCTCCTATCAGCACTCTTGCAAAGCCTTGTCCCATTGAAATTACCGCAAGTGGTATTGCAAGTGATGAGCAAGCTGATCATCTGGCCCATGGTGGTATTGAAAAAGCTCTATACGCCTACCCCATTGAGCACTATCCTCACTGGACTAATTATCTTAGCGAGGCTAAGAAGACCGCAATGGACCTCCCGCACGGCTATTTTGGTGAGAACCTCACAATTAGTGGCTTACTAGAAGATTCTGTATTTGTTGGTGATCGTTGGCAAATGGGTGGTGTTGAATGCGTGGTGGTGAAGTTAAGGACCCCCTACTATAAGTTCACTGCTCGAACAGGGGTTAGCACCGTTGGCAAAGAAATGATCCGCACTGCTCGAAGTGGTTGGTATCTTCGCGTCTTGCAACTTGGATCGATTTGTCCGGGTGATGCCATTACAGTGATTCCAGGACCTCGAGAAACGAGCATCTTAGAACAGAATCAGGCATTACTCAAAAGCCAATCCTAAGATTAAATTGAAGTTGATTTTGAATGGCTTACTCGTTTTGCCAGTCGCAGAAAGAATGGTCCGATCAGTCCGGAGATCGTATGCCGATATTTTGCAAAGAATCGATACGAGAGGTTCCAGATCGGTCTTAATAAAGGTTGCGAGAACAACCAAGCCAATACAGGTAGGTTAGCGCGACGATAGGCTTCTGCAAAGACGGGTACTCCATGAATCGCTTCCCGCCCTTCCATTTGTCCATACATCCGTGCGAGTGCTTGTTCGCAACTAACGCCTACTACTTGGGGGTCATACTCTGGGCCATTGATATCCACAAAGCGCAACAATCCCTGCTGATTGCGGGAAGATAGATAAATAATCTCAGCCTGACACAAAGGACAGGCGCCGTCATAAAAAAGAGTTAGGGGTAAGAGCGCATGGCGCATACGTTTTACAGATACACTCGTAAGATGAATAATGATCCATTGTCCCTGAAATGCGCATTCTTTACATTTTGAGTATTGGTATGGCTCTCAGCGCCTGCGGCCAGGCTGACTACAGCACATGGAACTGCTATGCAGATGGCCAACCCGATCAGAAAGTAGTGATGGTTCTTCAAGAATCTACCATGAAGATTGGGGATCAAAAGCTGAGTTACTGTGGCAGTCTAGGTCTAGTAAGTTATTTTGATCGTTCCTGTAAAGCAGAGACTAAAAACTCGATAGCGCAATTGATTCCGAGCCAATCTCTCTTGACCATTGATACAAAGCAATACCGGTGTGAAAAGCTCTAATTATTTATTGGGTACGCTTTAATAGAATCTGTGCGGTCATCCTGCCTGCGAATACAAGATCCATCTCAAGCCCGTCTTGCGATTGTTGGATGCGAACACCATCCTGACTATGGGGTTTGGTCTCCTCGACAGCTAAGAGCTGATTAGGCCATGAGAACTTCATATTAGCGCTCATGGGTAAATAGCCATCAAATAAACGACGCATTAGAGGTCCGGCATTGAGCTGATACATTCCATTCCCTAAAGAATCTAATGCGCGTGATTGCAAATCAATACAAATCGAGCCACCTTTTTGTACCTCGCTTAATGTGACCCGATTGTCACGCACCTCAGCCATTGCAATTCCATCGTGGCTGCGCACCTGAATATCTTTAATTCGGTCTTTATTAAAGAGAATGACGACCTTGCGGATAGGGTCTAATTGCTTATGGCAGGTCTGGATCTCGACCAAGCCAGACTCTAAGCTAGCTTTACTGATCGTCACCTTAGACTCGTAGGTGTACGCGCCAGGATCTGGCCGATTCTTTAAGTAACGGATTTGACCCTCACCCACCACATCGGCATTCTCTAAAGAATTAGCGAGACTCGAGAAAAGAAAAAGGCACACACCGAGGTGTATGCCTATACGATTTCTTGATGAACAGATCACATCAAGACCAAAACAAATTAATATACTTTTTTGCTAAGACGCTGGTCACGCTTCTCAATCATTAACTGCAAAAACCACTCGCCACGCTTCGTGGGGGACTGCATCATATTCTTAATGAATGCCTGAAAGCATGCTGCTAGATTCTGATTACTCATTATCGCTCCCTAGAAATAACTACCTTGATTGTAATTTGTTTGCTGTTTCTTAGTTTAGACCAGGCCAAGGCCCTTGCCAGCAGTAAATCGGCCAATGGTTTTAGCCTGCATAAAGCCAGATTGCTGCAAAAGTTGGATTACTTCCTGCTCGGCCTGCGGAGCACAAGAAATAAGCAAGCCCCCACTCGTTTGCGGATCTGTAATGAGGTTTTGTTGCCATTCCTGCATGGTGGCTGACAGATTGATCTCATGACCATACGCTTGCCAATTACGAGTCGATGCGCCTGTATAGATATCAGCCTTTGCAAGCTCTACCGCCTCGGTGACAAGCGGTATTTGATCCCACCGAAGCTCGGCCCGTAAATGTGCACCGCGGCCCATCTCAAGTAAGTGCCCTGCTAACCCAAAACCGGTCACATCGGTTAAGGCATGAACACCAGTCATCTTGGCTAAGTCCACCCCTGGTTTATTAAGCTGGGTGGTGAGAGCAATCATTTGCTCGTACCCCGATGGTGATAGACGCTCTTTCTTTAAGCCTGCACTAAGGATGCCAACTCCTATTGGTTTACTGACGATGATGCAATCGCCATCCTGCGCGCCGCTATTACGTTTTAAGTTTGTAGGATCAACAATCCCAATGACCACTAGGCCATAGATTGGCTCCACACTATCAATCGAGTGGCCGCCCGCAATCGGAATTCCAGCTAATTGACAGACAGACTCACCCCCTGCGGTTATCTTTTGAATGGTCTCTATCGGTAGGACTTGAATCGGCATTCCCAAGAGAGCAAGTGCAAACAATGGCTGCCCACCCATGGCATACACATCAGAGATCGCATTAGTTGCTGCAATCCGTCCAAAGTCGAAAGGATCATCCACAATTGGCATGAAAAAATCAGTGGTTGCCACAATCGCTTGCCGATCATTGATTTGATAGACAGCCGCATCCTCATTATTTTCAGAGCCTGCCAATAAAGCTTGTGAGATCGTTTTAAAGGGAGAATCCTTCAAGATATCGCTCAAGATACCGGGGGCGATCTTGCAACCGCAACCGCCACCATGGGATAAGGATGTTAGTCGGCCGTTATAGATAGGGGTAGTGGAATTCACCATTTAATCTCAATTTAAAATTACTGTTTTTGGAAGAACTTCTTAATATTGGTAACTGCCTCTTTACCCAACTGCTGGGCACTGTCGCTTACATTTCGTAAGGTATCGGTAGCGACATCAAGATAGGCTGCAACACTTTTTATAGCAGCCTGCTTAACAGCAGGAACAATCGCATTCACAATCTTGCTCACAGCTTCTTGTGTACCAGCACCATTCTTGCCTGTATCGATATCTGTAATATGAATATCGTCTAACTTTAAATTAACCGTTGTACTGACAATGCGAGTATCACGGTACGATAAATTAGCTCCCTCAATATCGAACTTCTTGATCAAAATTCTGGGCTGTTGGCGATCCTTATCCTTCTTACCTTTTGGATCTCCCGCCTGATCCGAGCTCTGGTGCTCTTTGTCAGACCGGGCAACATTATCCTGAAGTGCCGATAAATTATCTGTTTGTTTGGTCTTGATGTAATAGACCATCGGACTATTTAGCAAAATACGATCAATCACTACTGAGTCTAATTTGGATTCTTTGGAATTTAGCGTAATCTGAATCAGGCCTGCTTTAAATGCCGCTGGATCATTAAAGCCGGGGGGATTAGCAATCTCAAGATTTGTGATCGTGGCGGTGGTCTGACGCAAACTAATATTGACCTCCCCAACACTGACCTTAGTACCCAGTGACTCTGATCCATACTGCTCGATCGCAGTCTTTACATACGCATCAATCTTGCCTGAACTGTAATAGGCTACGCCGAGGATGATGGCCGCTAGAACAACAACTGAAATAATGATCATCTTGAGGATTTTCATGGTTAGACTCTAGTAAGCATGTATTTTATTTCCGTACTTCCCGAATCTTCATGAACAGAATACTAAGGGCAAACGCTAGGGTTAAGGCATTGGTCACAATCAGTGGCATGCTATCTATCGCAATGCCGTAGGCTAGCCACAAAGCTACGCCGCTAGCAAACATGGTGTACATCCCCAAGGAAATGCCCGATAGGTCCTTCGTTTTCCAAGACTTTACTGCCTGAACTAAAAAGGAGAATGTCGTTAGGCAGGCAGCTAAGTAGCCAATGATGTCAACATGAAGCACCATGGGATCTTAGCGCATCTAAAAAACTTCTAGCCTACTTTAACTAATTCGACCAATGGCACAACTCACAAACGATTTTGCAGTCGCAATGCCTTTATCGAGTCCGGCCACTGATCCTTTTTCTGGATAGCCCATGCCCAACAACTTCGCCACAACCTGCGGGCGTAAGTTTGCATCAGCTTCCAGAACTACTGCTTTCTGAGCATGGTCGACAATTACACCAGCGACTCCCGTAATCGACATCAAACCCTTCATAATCGTGTTCTCACAACCACCGCACTTCAGGTTCTCAATTTCCACAGTCATTTGGTTTGCCATCATTCTCTCCTTGAGAAAGTAGTTCTATATTCATTGTAGGTCTTTATCGGGTTTTTAGCTGTTTGGCGAGATCCAGAAAATCGGTAGCGTGGTAATCAGTCCAGGTCTCACGATGCAGATCGTTTCTGGCTTGCTTGGGACCAAACTCCAGCGGCCGCTCAATAAATGCTGTTTGCAGACCACAGGCATGGGCAGCTTGGAGATCGTCCTTGTGAGAGGCAACCAACATCACCTCGTTGGGCTCTAGATCAAAGATATTGCAAACCCCTAAATAGGTTTCTGGATCGGGCTTGTAGTGACGAAATACCTCTGCTGACAAGATCAGATCCCAAGGTAAACCCGCTTTCTTGGCCATATTTGCCAAGAGCCCTAAATTACCATTGGAGAGGGTCACGATCGTGTGATCTTGTTTTAAGAGTGTCAGTCCAGAAACGGTATCGGGCCATGGATGCAAGCGGTGCCATACGAGATTCAAATGCCTTTTCTGAGATTCGGTGAGCCTGTCGATACTGAACTCTTTTAAAACTTGGTCGAGGATGATGCGGTGTAAATCATCAATTCGGGTCCATCCCAACTCCCCAGAGCGCACTCTCGCCATGGCAGGTTTATAACCACTGCGCCAGCTACTGGTAAATGAAATGGCATCAATCTCCGGGATAAGGCTAGCAACCTCCGCAGTAATCGAGCCATGCCAATCGACAACCGTCCCAAATACATCAAAAGCTAATACTCTAGGTTTCATATCCAGTAATCCGTCAGAATTAAGCAATAATCCATAATAGACAAAAAATAACTCTTACCTCTATAAATAACCTTGAACTCCATACCCCATGCCTATCATTACCAATATTGAAGACCTGCGCGTTTTACATCAAAAACGTACCCCCAAAATGTTTTATGACTATGCCGACTCCGGTTCGTGGACCGAGTCGACCTATCGCGCCAATGAATCCGATTTTCAGAAGATCAAATTACGGCAACGGGTGGCGGTCAATATGCTCAATCGGACCACCAAAACCAAAATGATTGGCCAAGACGTTGCAATGCCTGTGGCATTGGCGCCCACTGGCTTAACGGGTATGCAGTTCGCCGATGGTGAGATCCTTGCTGCCCAAGCCGCAGAAAAATTTGGGGTGCCATTCTGCTTATCGACCATGAGTATTTGCTCGATTGAAGATGTTGCCGAACGCACTACAAAACCATTTTGGTTCCAGCTCTACGTCATGAAAGACCGTGGCTTTATTGAGCGCTTGATCGAACGAGCCAAAGCAGCCAATTGCTCGGCCCTGGTTCTTACATTAGATCTTCAGATCTTAGGTCAACGCCATAAAGACATTAAGAATGGCTTAAGTGCTCCACCCAAATTAACTATTCCCAACATTTTGAACATGATGACCAAACCACGTTGGTGCATGGGGATGCTACAAACACCCCGTCGCACCTTCCGTAATATTGTTGGTCATGCTACCGGTGTTGGCAACATGTCTTCACTATCTTCATGGACCGCTGAGCAATTTGATCCGGGACTCAATTGGGGAGACGTTGAGTGGATTAAGAAGCTTTGGGGTGGCAAGCTCATTATCAAGGGCATCTTAGATCCTGATGATGCCCGTGCTGCGGCACAATCGGGTGCCGATGCCCTCATTGTGTCGAATCATGGTGGTCGTCAACTTGACGGCGCTGTATCGAGCATCAAAGCACTGCCCGGTATCGTTGATGCAGCGGGCAAGGATATTGAAGTGTGGATGGATGGCGGTATTCGGTCAGGCCAAGATGTCCTCAAAGCGTGGGCTTTGGGTGCCAAGGGAACAATGATTGGTCGCTCCTTTTTATATGGCTTAGGCGCTATGGGTGGCCCTGGTGTTACTAAATGCTTAGAGATTATTCATAGGGAGTTAGATCTCACCATGGCATTTACCGGCCATCGTGATATTCAGGATGTGACGAAAGATATCTTGTACCCGGGGACTTACTAGATTTATTTTGCATTAGGGAAGAAGGACTGCTCACCAGCAACGCGGTAGGATGCGATGCTATCTTGACCTTCTTTGGAGACAATCCAATCAATAAATGCTTGGCCTTCTGCTTTCTTCACCTTTGGGTGCTTCGCAGAACTCACGAGCATCACGCCATATTGATTGAAGAGTTTTGGGTCGCCCTGAACCAGAATGGTGAGATCACCACGGTTCTTGAAGGTCAACCAGGTAGCGCGATCTGACAAGATATATCCATTCATGCCAGATGCAGTATTGAGCGCGGGACCCATTCCAGAACCAGTCTCTTTGTACCAAGGCATATTGGCAGACACTTCTACACCAGCGCCCTTCCAATAACGCAACTCAGCAGCATGGGTGCCACTCTTGTCACCGCGTGATACAAAGCTTGCTTTGCTATCTGCAATTTTCTTGAGAGCCACTTGAATATCTTTCCCACCAGCAACCTTGGCCGGATCGCTCTTAGGTCCAAGAAGTATGAAGTCGTTGTACATCACTTCAATGCGTTTATCAGCAAAACCATCGGCAACGAACTTCTCTTCGGCCACTTTGTCATGAACAAAGACAACGTCGGCGTCACCACGACGACCAATATCAAGAGCTTGACCAGTTCCTACAGCGACCACCTTGACCTGAATCCCTGTTTTTTTCTCAAAGGGAGGCAAGATATGCCCAAAGAGTCCCGACTGTTCAGTCGATGTGGTTGAAGAAAGAACAATACTCTTTTGAGCATAGGCCTGACCTAGAAGGGTGGCTGATAACAAAGATGCTAGAAGTAATTTGTGTAGGATTTTCATGATGGGAATGTGCTTGAGTTAAAACCACGTATCATGCATAAATGATTTGATTTAATCAATATGCAAAAATATTCATATGAAGCTAGTCATCCAACCCACCCTACTCCTTAAAGCCCCTAACTACCATCAGCAAAGTCTTGACCTTAGCCATATTGGCAATCTACTAAAAAGTGTCGAGCAAGGTCGCACCCTTGCGTCTGCTGCCAAAGACCTTAATATTTCGTATCGCACTGTATGGAATGAGCTCAAAGAGGCAGAGCAAGAACTGGGTTGTCGATTTCTGGATCGGGTCAAAGGCCATGGCTCCAAATTAACCCCTGCTGGCAGATTACTGATTCATTCGCTCGATAGACTTGATCTTCAACTATCGGATGAATTGCAACGCCTTGCCGATGATATCGGTACCAAATTAGCCAATCACATCCAAAAGAAGTTCAATACCTTAATTTTTTGCAGCAGTAATGACCCCTTAATTGAATACATTAGCCCCAAGTTTGAGGAGATCACCTTCGAGACCATGGGCTCGGGTCAGGCCTTAGATCGATTGCTAGAAGATAAAGCCAATATTGCAGGTTTTCATATATCGGACCCGCAAGAAATTAAGGGTATCCAGGATCATTTACAACGCCGTGGCCTCGTTGCCATTCCCTTAATGCAACGCATTCAAGGGCTCATTCTTGCAAAGGGCAATCCTTTGAAGATTAAATCGGTACGCGATCTAGCAAGGCCAGAGGTGCGCTTTATCAATCGTCAAAAAGGTGCTGGTACGCGTTTGTTGTTAGACCGACTGATTGAACGCGAAGGACTCAAGACTAGGCAAATTAAGGGCTATGCTCATGAAGAATTTACCCACAATGCCATTGCGACCAGTATTTTGGCTGGGCAAGCGGACGCTGGAATGGGACTGCAATACATTGCTAAAGAATTTAGCCTAAGCTGTATCCCGCTTGAAACAGAGACTTTTTATCTAGCCATGAAGCCTGAGCTCAGAAAAAACAAGACCATTGTTAGTTTTATAAAGAGTATTCAGAACCGCTCGAACAAAACAGCCGGCTATAAAGCATTAACCTAAGTCACTTAATACACAAATGGAATTAACTTCTTAGTCGTTATTTTGTACTCGGCATACTCAGAAAACTTTTCTGTTAACCAGATCTCTTCTTGTCTAGATTTAAGATCAAAGAAGATTAGCAAGATGATGGCGAGCACCAAGGTGTTGAGGGTTTGCTCTATTCCAGCCCACCCAAAGCACACTAAGATCACCCCAAAATAAATGGGGTGCCTTACAAATCGATATAGCCCAGTCCGTATTAGCTCACCATTCTGTTTGGGTTTGGGTAGCGGTGTCAAATTAGGTCCGAGTAATATTGCCGCCCAAATTGCGATGGCAATACCCAAGTAGAAGAGAATTTGACCAATCCACCATAAGGTTTGATTGACCTTAGTTGGCAACCCCAATAGATCCTTTGGTCCAAAGAACAAGGCGATCAATAAAATTGCCTGTACCAGCACATAGAGTTCACCGCGCGATTGTTTGGAGCTCATGGGCTTTGGGTATCCAGTTCCCGTAATACTTGGAATATCTCCCGATAGGCCTTCGGAGGCTTGTTCGATTCTTTCTCTTTGCGTGCATTGCGAATCAAGGTTCTCAGATTTTGCACATCCAAGCCTGGATGCTGAGCAATCAATTCGGTAAGCACTTCGTCATTACTAAGTAAGCGCTCTCGTAGACGCTCTAAGCGGTGCAAATGAGCAGTTTCTACTCGTCCAGGTCCCTCAATAATCTCAATCTGTTTTTTTATACCCTGGATCTCATCATCCGTTAGCAAGCGCATCAGTTTTCCTAAGTACTGCTTATGACGACGAATCCCACCAAAGGTCTTTATCTTGGCAGTCTCCAAGAGAGCGCTTCGCAAACCATCTTCGATTGGAACTGTTTTAAGTGATTCTGAGCTAAAGCCAGCCAGGGTCTCGGCTAACTTTTGGCGCTCGCTCATTTGGCGCTTGAGCTCTGACTTACTTGGTCCCGCATCTTCATCGGGATCGATTTGATCAACTTTACTCATATGCTCCATTACGAACTAATATAGAGCGGAAATAAATAACAAATTACTGTAAAACTTCTTGCGCAGCCAATACACCACTACCCTTGAGCTTGATGCCAAAGCGGTTCATACCCATCTCACAACCGCTAATGGCTGCAAGCAGCGATAGCTCATTGCAATCACCCAAATGACCAATCCGAAATAGCTGTCCTTTTGCTTTACCAAGACCTGTACCAAGGGATAAGTTGTAGCGCTCGAATATCACTTTACGTAGAGCATCAGCATCAACACCCTGTGGAGTTCTCACCCCAGTTAGTACTGGGGAATAAACGGCAGGATCTTTGCACTGCACTTCCAGACCCCACGCCTCAACAGCAGCACGACATGCTTTTGCTAAATGCTGATGACGCGCAAATACATTATCTAAACCTTCTGCCAAAATCATATCAATCGCTTCATGCAAACCATATAGCAAGTTAGTTGCTGGGGTTGATGGCCAATAGCCGGTCTTATTAGATTCGAGGATCTCATCCCATGCCCAATAGGCCTTGGGCAATGTCGCCTTCTTGCTGGCCTCAATTGCTTTAGGTGAAATTGCATTAAAGCCGATACCCGGTGGCAGCATTAAGCCTTTTTGAGAACCGCTCACTGTAACGTCAACGCCCCACTCATCGTGGCGATAGTCAGCAGACGCCAATCCTGAGATCGTATCTACCATCAATAAGGCTGGATGCTTTGCTGCATCGATGGCTTTACGAACTGCAGCGATATTGGAAGTGACTCCGGTCGAGGTCTCATTATGAACAACACAGACCGCTTTAATTTGATGATTGGTATCTGCCTTGAGGCGCTCTTCGATCTTGGCCGCATCGACTCCATGACGCCAACCTTCTGCACCAGGCATACCAACAAACTCTGTTTTGATTCCTAAACGGATCGCCAGCTTATTCCACAAAGTAGCAAAGTGACCGGTCTCATACATCAAGACCAAATCACCAGCCGATAAGGTGTTCACTAAAGCACCTTCCCATGCGCCCGTTCCTGAACTTGGATAAATGATGACCGGATGCTTGGTCTTAAAAATGGTTTGCATACCCGATAACAATTTAAGGCCTAGCTCACCAAACTCAGGGCCGCGATGATCGATAGTTTGATAGCTAATGGCTCGTAGCACTCTAGCCGGCACAGGGCTTGGGCCGGGGATATGTAAGAAATGTCTACCTGAGGGATGTTGGTCCAGTTTTAGCATGGGGGGGTCAAATTAATAAGGGATTGATCTAAAAATGCAAAGTCCTATTTATACCAGTTCCCAATGCGACTCGCCTTGACCTAGGTTAGGAATTTATGGCGCTTAGCCTACCCGCAAGGCATTCTGGGTAATGAGTTTTGTGTTTTGTAAACTGAATTAGACTGCTACTGTTGACCCCTCATTTAAAGGACTTTCATGAATTATGTTGCGGTAATTGGCACGGGCACAATGGCCGCAGGAATTGCTGCCGGCTTCATCGAAGCAGGTCTCGCTGTCACGATTTTGGGGCGATCTGCGGATAAGGCCAAAGCCTGTTTAGATGTTGCCATCGGCTTAGTACAAGCCGAAGGGAATGCTAAGCACCGTTGTGGACTGATTGATCAATGGAATGACTGGGACGATTGCATCTGGGTGGTAGAAACCATTGCCGAGGATCTTGCATTAAAGCAAGCACTCTTTCGGTCACTCGATGAGCGTGTCCCAGCACATATTCCAATTGGGAGCAATAGCTCTGCCTATCCAATTAGCAAGATAGCTGAAGGCCTAAAGACGGCAGAGCGCATGATGGGCGCTCACTACTTTATGCCTGCAGAAGTTGTGCCCTTGGTAGAGATTGTGATGGGTGAAAAAACAGAACTCGCGCACGCTCAACATGTCTGTGAGCTCTATAAGTCGGTCAATAAGAAACCGGTTCTTGTTAAGAAAGATATTCCTGGATTTTTAGCCAATCGGATACAGCATGCATTGATGCGCGAAGCCTTACATCTAATCGATGCAGGAATTGCGTCACCCGAAGATGTTGATGACGCCGTGCGCTACAGCTTTGGCTTTCGCTACGCCGCCGTTGGCCCCATTACTCAGAAGGAGTTATCCGGTTGGGACGTCAGCTGTCATTCGGCGAAGGAGATTTACCCCACCCTATGTAACAGTAACGCAATACCTCAATCCATCTTGGATATGGTGATAGCAGGTAAATCTGGTGTCAAGACGATGCAGGGGTATTGGCAATGGTCCCCAGAAAAGGTAAAGGCGCTTAAAGCAATTTACTCTAAGCGTCTAAAAGCTGCGTTTGCAGTTCTTAAAATGGAATCGTAATTACTTCGCAGTAATTTTATTCATGGCCGTTTCAAGATGACTAATGGCTCGCTCGATATGCAAGAGTTTCTCTAGACCAAATAGACCGAGACGGAATGTGCGGAACTCAGCGCTTTCACCCACCTGCAATGGTACCCCCGCAGCCGTTTGTAAGCCAACATCGATAAACTTTTTACCAGATTGCATGTCTGGGTCAGTGGTGTAACTTACCACTACACATGGCGCCTGATAACCGGCAGCGGCCACGCTAGGAAATCCCTTAGAGACCATTAATGCCCTTACTTTGGAACCCAACAGAATCTGCTGTTGCATTAAATAATCAAAGCCGTGCGACTGGGTCTCTTTCATGGCGTTCCGTAGGATCTTCAATGCGTCGGTTGGCATAGTGGTGTGATACACATGCGCGCCCTTCTCATAGGTCTCCATAATCTGTAACCACTTCTTGAGATCAAGCGAGAAGCTATTGCTTTGAGTGTGTTCGATCTTTTGGCGGGCACGCTCACTCATACCAATCAGGGCACAGCAAGGGGAGCTACTCCAACCCTTTTGTGGAGCACTAATCAGAACATCGACTTTGCTCGCCTTCATATCCACCCACATTGCACCGGAGGCAATACAGTCGAGCACAAATAAGCCGTCTACTGACTCAACTGCATCGCCAATAGCGCGCAGATATTCAGGGGGCAGAATAATGCCGGCGGAGGTCTCTACATGGGGAGCAAAAACAACCTCTGGTTTCTCTTTCTTAATAAATGCAACTACTTCTTCAATCGGAGGAGGTGCATATGGCCCTTGTGCGCTGACCTCTTGCTGACGCCCTTTAATAATGTGAATGTCTTTCGTAAATTTCTCAAGATCAAAAATTTGGGTCCAGCGATAACTAAACCAACCATTCCGAATAATTAAGCATTTTTTACCAGGTGCAAACTGGCGTGCAACTGCCTCCATGCCATAAGTACCACTCCCAGGGATAACCACTGTGGAATGAGCCTTATAGACATCCTTCAAGATTGCTGAGATGTCAGTAATAACCTTCTTAAACTCAGCAGACATGTGGTTGAGGGAGCGGTCGGTGTATACCACCGAGAATTCAAGTAAACCATCAGGGTCTACATTGGGAAGCAAGCCTGGCATGCAAATTCCTTATTGAGCAAGATAAAAAGGGTTAATTGATTATTTTACTGGTTTGGAGGCTATCCCGTATTACGCAGTCCGGAAGCAATCCCATTAATCGATAAATGAATCCCGCGCTGGACCCGTTCATCCGTATGGCCGGCGCGATAGCGTCGCACCAACTCTACCTGAATATGGTGCAAGGGATCGATATAGGGGAAGCGGTGACGAATCGAGCGAGCCAAGATAGGATTATTAGCTAAGCGCTGCTTCTCGCCAGTAATAATAGTTAGTGCATGCACCGTCTTATCCCATTCAGCACAAAGCGCAGTAAAAATCTTCTTGCGTAAGCGCACATCGTCAACCAGCTCACTGTAGAGCGCCGCTAAATCAAGATCTGCTTTCGATAAAGCCATATCCATATTTGATAACAGGGTGCGAAAGAATGGCCACTGGCGATACATCTTTTGTAACAGGGCTAAGGCAGCTTTTTGCTTAGCGGCACTGGATTGATGCAGTAAAGAATCAACTGCAGACCCAAAACCAAACCAGCCTGGCAACGTTAAGCGGCATTGTCCCCAACTAAAGCCCCATGGAATTGCACGCAGATCCTCGATCCGCTGACTAGCCTTGCGCGATGCTGGCCGCGAGCCAATATTAAGTCCTGCAATTTCTCGAATAGGGGTTGCCTGAAAGAAAAACTCTGCAAAGCCATCCGTTTCATATATCAAAGATCGGTATGCATTCATACTCGCTTGCGAGATTTGTGCAGCGGTCTCTAAAAATATTGCGCTTGCTGGTTTGGTTGGCTGTAAGAGTGTTGCCTCAAGCGTGGCGGCAATGAGTGCTTCGAGGTTTTGACGTCCAATGGCAGGATTGGAATATTTAGATCCAATCACCTCCCCTTGTTCGGTCAAACGGATTTGGCCACGCACTGTTCCTGGAGGTTGTGCCAAAATTGCTTCATAGCTAGGCCCGCCACCACGACCCACCGTACCGCCTCGCCCATGAAATAAACGTAGTTGGATATTATGGCTATTGGCTAAGCGTTCAAATAGATCAACGAGTGCAATCTCAGCACAATACAACTCCCAATTACTAGTAAAGATGCCGCCATCTTTATTACTATCCGAGTAGCCCAACATGATATCTTGCTCACCACCCGAACGTTTTATCAAATTTGCAATGCCTGGTAAGGTATAAAAATCAGACATGATGGGAGCTGCATTACGCAGATCGCCGATGGTTTCAAACAAAGGGACCGTGATCAAATCAATCCTTGATTTTGTATCTAAAGTACCGTGCATGAGTCCTACTTCTTTTTGGAGCAACATGACCTCAAGAAGATCACTGACGGTCTCGGTGTGACTAATGATGTAGTGCCGTATAGCATCACTTCCAAAGCGCTCTCTGAGTTCTTTGGCTAAGGAAACTATTTTTAGTTCGGCTAAGGTGTGGCTCGAGTAATTAGCCCCAATCACCCTCAAAGGTCTAGCTTCCTTTAACAATTGCAGCAAGATCGCCTGCTTCGATAACTCATTCAGAGTAGAGTAATTGTTTTCAATATTCGCTAGCAATAGAAGCTCATGGATTACCTCTTCGTGCTTATCAGAACTTTGGCGTAAATCAACGGTCGCTAAATGAAATCCAAATACCTCCACCGAGCGAATTAGTGGTCGTAAGCGTTGATTGACAAGAGCCTGTGCTGAATGGGAACGAAGAGAATGCTCAATGATTTTGAGGTCTTCTAAAAACTCATGAGCGCTTGTGTAAGGATTTTGTGGTGGCACTGCATGGCGTGCCGCATCTCCACCCGTCAAAGTCTTCAGTGTGGCGGCGAGGCGGGAGTAAATTCCGGTGAGTGCGCGACGATAGGGTTCGTCCATACGGTGTTCGTTGGTGTCGGGGGAGCGTCCTGCCAACTCTTGCATGGGCTTTGGAAAGTCAACCAATAAAGCGGATAGGGATAGCTCAGTTCCTAAGTAATGCACCTCCGTTAAGTAATGGCGCAAGATCATATCCGCTTGACGTCTGAGTGCATAGTCCAAAGTCTCAGCAGTCACATTGGGGTTTCCATCGCGATCCCCACCGGTCCATTGCCCCATCTTTAAGAAGGAGGCAACTGGCTGGTTTCCTAAACGATCCTCGAGTTGGGCATAGAGCTTCGGAATCTCTCTCAAGAAAGTAGCTTCATAGTAACTAAGCGCGTTCTCGATTTCGTCAACAACCTTAAGCTTGGTAACCCGCAATAAGCGGGTTTGCCAGAGCTGTATCACCCTCGCCTTCATCAATGACTCGTTATCGGATAACTCGCGCTCACACAAGACATCTTTCTTGAGATGAAAAGCCTTGGCACGATCTTTAATTTGATCTCGGATCTGAAGTAATTGGGCAATACTGCGCTCTGCATCCAAGATACTCTTGCGCTGTACTTCGGTTGGATGTGCAGTTAATACGGGAGAAAGATGGCTATGGGCTAAGGTCTTTGATATTGCTTGGTTGCTAATCCCAGCTGCTCGAATTCGCTCGAGAGCAAGATCAATACTACCCTCTTGTTTAGTGGCAAGGCGCTCTTGGGCTGCTTGCCGACGCAATTGATGTCGATCCTCAGCAAGGTTTGCTAGATGACTAAAGTAGGTAAAGGCCCGAATCACCTTCACCGACTCATCTGCGCTCAACCCCTTTAAAAGCTTCTTGAGTGCTTTATTGGCTTGCTCGTCACTATGCCGATGAAAGCGGACCGACAGGGTTCTGATGGTCTCAATCAGATTAAAAACATCAACCCCCTCCTGCTCCCGAATAACATCACCCAGGATTCGCCCTAGCAGGCGAATATCTTCAACTAAAGCAGAATCTGGATCTTGCTTTTTAGATCTTGTGGCAGGCTTCCTAGCCAATGATTTATACCGCCATTAAAGCTTCGGCTGCATTGAGCATCTGCACCGAGTAGCCCCACTCGTTGTCATACCAGGACAAGACCTTCACCAACTTACCATCGGCAGAAACGCGGGTTTGTGAAGCGTCATAGATACTGGCGCGAGGATCATGATTAAAGTCAATCGAGACCAGTGGCAAAGTATTAAATCCAAGGATGCCTTTTAATTCGCTCTCACTAGCGCTCTTAAGAATGTTATTTATCTCGTCGACCGAGGTAGAGCGCTTAGCAACAAATGTCAGATCAACGACCGAGACATTAATAGTGGGAACGCGCATCGCAAAACCATCAAAACGTCCTGCTAGTTCCGGCAGCACCAAGCCTATGGCTTTAGCGGCACCCGTTTTGGTAGGAATCATGCTGCTTACTGCCGAGCGAGCGCGGCGCTTATCGCTGTGATAGACATCAGTTAAGACCTGATCATTGGTAAAAGCATGAATGGTGGTCATGAGGCCTGATTCAATACCAATCTTCTCCAAAAGCGGCTTGACCAATGGAGCTAAGCAGTTCGTGGTACAGCTTGCATTAGAAACCACGACATCGCTTGGCCTCAGAACCTTCTCGTTGACACCATACACAATGGTGGCATCGACATCTTTGTCACCAGGGGCAGAGATTAAGACCTTCTTAGCCCCCTGCTGAATATGCACCATTGCCTTTTCTTTAGACGTAAATTTACCGGAGCACTCCAGAACAAGATCAACGCCCTCTTTGCCCCATGGGGTCTCCAAGGGATTACGGGTCGAGTACATACGAATACGATCACCATTGACCACCATGTACTCACCATCGACGGTGACGGTTCCAGGAAAACGCCCGTGAGCAGAGTCGTATTGCGTAAGGTGGGCATTGATATCGATATCTCCCATGGCATTAATCGCCACAATTTTGATATCACGCTTCTTGTTTTGCATTGCCTCTTCATACAGCGCCCGCAACACCATGCGTCCGATTCGGCCATAGCCATTAATTGCAACTCGGATGGTCATCTTCTTCCTCTTTACTCTATTAACGAATACATTGTTACTGAATCACTGCCTTGAGTTCACCTTTAGCATAGCGTGTTGCCATCTTTTCCAAGGGGATTACCTTAATCTTGCTTGCTTGACCAGCACAGCCAAAAGACTTAAAGCGCGCTTCACAAATCCCTTTGGCAGCTGCCGTAGCAACCTTTAAGAATGCACGAGGATCAAACTCTTCGGGGTGTTGGGTAAAGAACTGACGGATCGCACCGGTCATTGCCAAACGAATATCGGTATCAATATTAATTTTGCGCACACCATGTTTGATGCCTTCCACGATTTCTTCGACCGGGACGCCATAGGTCTCTTTAATCTTGCCACCGTTGTGCCGAATAATCTCAAGCCACTCTTGAGGAACACTCGAGGAGCCGTGCATAACCAAATGCGTATTCGGGATACGTTGATTAATAGCTTTAATACGATCAATCGCTAAGATATCGCCTGTTGGTGGGCGGGTGAACTTATAAGCACCATGACTGGTACCGATTGCGATGGCTAAAGCATCGACCTGGGTCTTGGCCACGAAGTCAGCGGCCTCGTCTGGATCGGTTAATAGTTGCGAGTGATCCAAGACTCCTTCAGCACCACTGCCGTCCTCATCGCCTGCTTGGCCGGTTTCAAGTGACCCAAGGCAACCCAACTCGCCCTCAACGGATACACCAACAGCATGGGCCATATTAACCACTCGACGGGTCACATCAACGTTATAGGCAAAGTCCGCAGGCGTTTTAGCATCCTCTTTTAGAGAACCGTCCATCATTACACTCGAGAAACCACTACGAATCGATGCTTGGCAAACCGCTGGTGAAGCACCATGATCTTGGTGCATACAAATTGGAATGTGCGGGTATTGCTCCACTGCTGCCTCTACTAGCATCCGCAAAAAAGGTTCTCCTGCATATTTACGTGCGCCGGCAGAAGCTTGCAAAATCACAGGGCTATCTAACTGATCCGCTGCCTGCATGATGGCATGGATCTGCTCCATATTATTGACATTAAATGCTGGCAGGCCATACTGATGCTCTGCTGCGTGATCCAGTAACTGTCTTAACGAAATTAATGCCATTCTTTTTTCCTCTATCCCAATCTCTAGTTATACGAGTTCCACAATGTGCTCAACCGTCACACCCAATGCTTTGTATACTGCGGCGGCTGGAGCAGACTCACCGAAACGATTAATACCCACAACGGCGCCATCTAAACCAACATACTTCCACCACGGGTCGGGGTGACCCGCTTCGATCGCAATCCGTTTGATGCCGCTTGGTAACACCTTTTCTTGCCAGCTTTTATCTTGGCGATCAAATAGAGAAGTGCATGGCATGGAAACCACGCTCACGGACTTTCCTTGAGTACGCAGAATTTCTTGCGCTTGCATAGCTAGGCCAACTTCAGACCCCGTTGCGATTAAGACCGCATCCGGTTTGTCCTCACAATCCGACAAGACATAGCCCCCTCGCATCACATCGGCTTCACTGATGTTCTTACTGAGTTGTGGCAAGTTTTGTCGAGACAAGAACAAAGCACTCGGCCCATCGGTGCGCTGAATCGCAGCAGTCCAAGCAATCGCAGTTTCAAAGCCATCGCAAGGACGCCACAAATCGAGATGAGGAATGAGACGCAAACTCGCCGCATGCTCAATCGGTTGATGGGTGGGGCCATCTTCACCCAGACCAATCGAGTCATGGGTTAAAACATAAATAACGCGTTGCTTCATGAGAGCACTCATGCGAATCGCATTGCGCGCATAGTCGGAGAACACCGCAAAGGTGCCGCCATAGGGAATAAATCCTTTATGCAATGCCACCCCGTTCATGATGGCGCTCATACCAAACTCACGCACTCCATAAGAAATGTAGTTTGCAGCTTGATCGGTCTTGTGATGCCAGGTAATGCTGGTCTTCGCAGCCGTGAGGTTTGAACCGGTAAGGTCTGCTGACCCACCAAGGAGTTCTGGTAATGCGGGCACCAGGATATCTAAAGTTTGTTGAGAGGATTTACGACTGGCGGTTGGTGATTCTATTGCCTTCATGCTGGCAAACAATTGAGTCTTGGTGGATGACCAAGTCGCTGGTAGCTTTTCAGTAGCGCAACGCATCAGCTCTTTGGCTAGCTCTGGGAATGCCGCTTGATACTTTGCTAATTGCTCATTCCATTGGGCCTGTTTTGCTTTACCGCTCTCTACTGCGTCCCAAGCAGTCTTAATCGGCGCAGGGACCTCAAAGGGACCATACTTCCAACCCAAAGCTTCGCGGGTTGCTGCAGCCTCTTTCTCACCTAAGGGTGCTCCATGAACATCATGCGTGCCTGCCATATTCGGTGCGCCCAAACCAATGGTAGTTTTACAGATGATCAGAGTCGGTTTGGCGGTTTCAGATTGAGCGGCGGTCGTGGCGGCATTTACTGCTTGAGCATCGTGCCCATCGATCGGACCAATGACATTCCAGCCATAGGCTTTAAACCGACTTGCCGTATCGTCTTTGAACCAACCATCGACATGACCATCAATCGAGATGCCGTTGTCATCGTAGAAGCAAATTAATTTGTTCAGCCCCCAAACGCCCGCGAGAGAACAAACCTCATGACTAATACCCTCCATCAAGCAACCATCGCCTAAGAAGGTATAGGTATGGTGATCGATGATCGTATGTCCTGGACGGTTAAAGCGTTTAGCAAGAAGCGATTCGGCAAGAGCCATGCCTACTGCGTTTGCTAGGCCCTGACCTAATGGTCCGGTGGTGGTCTCGACCCCTGGCGTAATGTTCACCTCGGGGTGTCCGGCAGTAATGCTATGCAACTGCCTAAAGTTTTTAATATCCTCAATCGAGACTGCGTAACCGGTCAGATGCAACAGGGCATAGATCAACATCGAACCATGGCCATTAGAGAGTACAAAGCGATCACGATTGATCCAATGTGGATCTGCTGGATTATGGTTTAAATGATGGCGCCAGAGCACCTCGGCAATATCTGCCATGCCCATCGGAGCTCCGGGGTGACCCGATTTTGATTTCTCTACCGCATCGATGGCTAAGAAACGAATCGCATTGGCTAACTCTCTACTAGTAATTTGTGCTGTGCTCATATCCAAGATTAATTTGTACTATCGTGTTCACGGTGATACTGCTCAACCCGCTCGACTTCATTGCGCGATCCCAAAACAACAGGAACACGTTGATGAATACTTTCTGGTTTTAGATCCAAGATACGTTGACGTCCTGTGGATCCCAAACCGCCTGCCTGCTCCACCACGAAACTCATAGGATTGGCTTCATACATTAGGCGAAGACGCCCTGGCTTACTTAAATCTTTTGTATCTTTGGGGTACATGAATATGCCACCGCGCATTAGGATGCGATGTACATCCGCAACCATACTAGCAATCCAACGCATATTAAAGTCGCGGGACCGCACATCGGTCTTGCCCTTTTTGCATTCACTAATGTAGCGCGCAACGGGTGCTTCCCAAAAACGCTCATTGCTCGCATTAATTGCAAACTCACTGGTGTCTGCGGGGATCTGAATATTGGGATGGGTCAGGATGAACTCACCGGAGCTGGCGTCCAAAGTAAATCCATGAGTGCCCCTACCGATACTTAATACGAGCATTGTGGATGGTCCATACACCGCATAGCCCGCAGCAATTTGTTTTCTGCCCGGCTGTAAATAATCCGCTAACTGTGGGCTGCGATCTTTAGGGGCATGCTGAATTGAAAAGATCGTTCCCACCGAAACGTTGACATCAATATTAGAAGAGCCATCTAAGGGGTCAAACAAACACAGAAAAGGCCCACCATTTTTATTAGCAATCGGCTCATCATTTTCTTCAGAGGCAATGCCAGCGACTAAGTTCCCCGATCGAAAGGTTTGAATGAGGATCTCATCGGAGAGAACATCGAGTTTCTTTTGGGTCTCGCCCTGAACATTTTGACTGGCTAAATTACCCAAGACCCCAGCTAATGCCCCTTGCGAGGTCAATATGGCAATTTCTTGAACGGCGGTGGCAATATCGAGGATGAGTTTTCCTAAATCCCGATGAATCGACTGATCTGCGTCAAGCTGCTGGCTTAAATGGTCAGAAAGTCTGGTTCTCCCTGCTTCCATGGTGGGGGTCTTTAGGCTTATTAATGAAACCTCTATTTTCTCAGATATTGAGCCAGAACCCTGAGTTTTTGAGAATGTCCTACTTTGAGCCCTTTTTGGCCTTGTACTTTGCAATTTCTTCTTTTAAATCCCGGTATTCCTCGCACGAGAAAATACAAACCTTATTCAGACGTGCCAACATTTGTTCTGCGCCTGGAAGATCATTTTTCATCAGAAAGAGTTCGCCGTAGTACTCCAAAGCACCCTTATGTTTTGGATCTATTTTTAAGGCTGCTTGGTAATAACGCTCTGCCGCATTTAAATCCGGTGGAGACTTCTTACGTTGGGCATAGCCCAGCAGATTATTCCAGTCTGCTGAGTTTGGTTCATTAGCAGCCAAGAGAGTTTTAATTGCGCCATCATAGTTCTTCGCCTTGATTTCTTTCTGGGCTTCTGCTTGCCACGACGAGGCTGAAGACGACGGGGTTGTATCTGCCGCATAGGAGAATGATGCGCTCGCAACAAAAAGGGCAGCAATGAGATGTTTCATTTTGACCATGGTTTTACTCCTAGGCTATTTTGTGATGATCCCATTATGTCCCTGATCAAAGTTATTTGCTCAGGCCCAAAGAATGGGTAAGATAATGCTGATGAAAGGCACCAAAGACTATCTTTTTCTGATCCCCTACTTGCTAGCCGTTTGCCTTGGCCTTAAGTTTGGCTATGACTTTGGCATGCAGATCAGCGGGCCTATAATGGCCGTCATCACTGCCATTATTGGAGCGGTGTTCTGCTCCATCGTCGTGGAATCGTTTCTGGGTAAAAAACGCAGAGGTGATTCCAAGTAACTACTTACGGCGATTCATATTCCGTATCGCAACCATTGCACCAATCGCCACAATTAAAATTGCAATTACATATCCTGCAGCCATATCACTCTCCTCTTCACGGTTGATTAATACTCTTCTAACTCGTCTGTAATTTACGCACTGGTAACTTGCTTTTGATCAGAGGCGCCATCGCAATGATGGTTGCCATTAATAAAATCATTTCAATTAAATACACTGCAACATAGCCGGTGCTAGGATCAGCCAAGCTCTCTCCCAAGCTATTTCGCATGGCAAAGTAGTTCACAATGTCCCGAATAATTCCTCCGAGCGCTACTGCCACTCCGGCGCCGGTTGCCTGTACTGCGCCCCACGCTCCCAATGCCAATCCACGTTGCTCTGGAGGTGCAAGGTTCATGGTTGCAGTGAGCGTGCCATGACCAAAGAGACCGCCCCCAAAGCCGATTAAGAAAACTCCGAAACTAAATAGGTAGGCTGAGGCCATCGGCGCAGCAACAATCACAGCCATAAATGCGGGAAGGCCTACCATCGCCCCAATACTGGCCATCCGAAATGGATCAGCCCCTTTGCTCAAAATATGCGACGCTAATGCAAAACCAAAGAGCCCGCCACATGCTAAAGCAGCCGTCAGGTAGGTAGTAGAACTAACGCTCAATTTCAATATCTCGCCACCATAAGGCTCAAGCAAGACATCTTCCATCGTAAACGCCATCGTACCGAGTCCTACCGCCAATAAACGACGTAGGGCATGTTCACCTTGGCAAAAAAGATCCCACGATTGCTTAAAGGTCGGTTGATCTGGATTCTTAAAGCGTCTGCTGCGATCTCGTGATTCTTGCTTCCAGAGCGCAATCACATTCAAGATCATGGTGGTGATAGCACATCCCTGAATCACTTGAATCAAACGTCCTGGGGTAAATTCTTCAAGGACCGCCCCAAAGATAAACGCACTCACAATCATTCCTAGTAGGAGCATCACGTACATGAGTCCCACCACTTTGGGTTGCGATTCTTGTGGTGCTAAGTCCGTAGCGAGTGCAAGGCCCACGGTCTGGGTAATATGAACTCCAGCACCCACCAGCAAGAACGCCAAGGCCGCAGAGGCTTGTCCAATCCATGCTGGCGCACTTGCTGATTGACCGCCGCCCGATAGAACCAATAATGCAAATGGCATGATCGCTAACCCACCAAATTGCACTAAGGTTCCCATCCACATATAGGGAACCCGACGCCATCCCAGTTCCGAACGATGCGTATCCGAACGAAACCCAATTAAGGCCCGAAATGGGGCAAACACAAGGGGCAAGGAGACCATCACAGCCACGAGGGATGCAGGTACACCAAGCTCAACAATCATGACCCGATTTAAGGTCCCAATCAGTAGCACCAAAACCATGCCAACTGAAACCTGAAAGAGTGAAAGTCGGAGCAGTCGAGAAAGCGGTAAATCAGGAGTGGCGGCGTCCGCAAAAGGTAAAAACCTTGGACCTAAGTTGGCCCACGATTGCACAAGTTTTTGACTAAGGCGTTTCATAATTGAATCTCACCATCAGCATAATCTGTTGTCAAGACTCCGTCTCTAAAAGTAAAAAGTCCGAGACCCGCCGACCTCGGACTAGTGAAAAATTAAAGTACTTTACTTCTTCGCTGCAGGTGCCGCCGGTGCCGCTGATGCTGATGCTGAAGCTGTTGCTGCAGCATTGCCGTTCAAGAATGCTTTAACCCACGTTGTATTGTTGAGAATCATTGTATGAACAGCGAATGAGCCAACTGCGCAAGCGCCCAAAAATAATGGGATGCCTACTGAAGGCTTTACTACACACCACATTTTTCCGTAAATCATTTTTTTATCTCCTTATTTCAGCCAGGGCGAATAAATATACGCAAGTAAATGGGCAAGAGCTGCGATCATGCCAAAAAACTGCGTGCCTTGGATCAGATTACGGTGTAACTCCTCAGATTCGGCCTCAGTTAAGCCTGTAGGCCATACCTTATTTGGGTCTGACATAGTTTTCTCCCTTTGAAAGACACCCTACTTCTCGTGCTCAACCCGCACGCGGGTTTTATGGCACTCTCTGCCACAAAAATCTTAATAACCTTTATTTTCTAGGTGTAATTCTAAATTTACATAAATATTTGTCAATAAAAATATACATATCTAAGCTCTTTAAATAGATTTTTTATGGTCTTTTAATAAAATACCTATATAAATCAGTGAATTAATGAAATAAAAAAAGCCTCCAAGTGGAGGCTTTTGAGAGCTAAAAATGGGATTTTTGCTAGATGTATTCCGCCACTTCGACCAAATTTCCATCCGGATCCCGGAAATAAACTGACCGAATCGGGCCTAAAGCACCCCGCCTTTGAACGGGTCCTGTATCAATTGGAACCCCAATTTTTTTCAGATGGACTATGAACTCGTCCAAAGGAACTTTAGAGATTAAGCAAAAATCGCCTGCGCCGATGGTGGGCACCCTGGCTTTTGTAGGTGTTTCTGTTTGTTTATCTTGTAAATTGATTTTGTATTGCCCAAACAAGAGTGCATAACGGGGTTGTCCTTCCGGGCCCTTAAAGAACTCGCGCTCAAATCCAAGAGTCTTCTCATAAAACAGGGTGGTTTTCTCGATATCCGTGACGGTGAGTACTAAGTGGTCAACGCGATCAATGAATGCAGTCATAGGTTTACTTTAATTGTGAGAGGTAATGTGCAATGGCTTTTAGATCATCATCACTCATGCCATATAGAGATGCCGCCATGATTGTATCTCTGCCTGTAGCCTGGTTAGAGCGAAACTGTCGCATGCTATACAAGAGATAATCTTCACGCTGAGCCGCAATCCGAGGCATCTGATCTCTACCAACGTAGTTGGGTAAATGGCAAGTACCACACAGCGCTTCCTTTGAAATGACTTGACCCTTTTCAAATAAGGCGGGATTGCGTGGTCCTGCTTGCGATATGGCTGGGCTATTGGTGTAAAACTTGGCGATCGCAACAATTGTGGCATCGCTTAATCCATCTAGCTGTCCTTTCATAGCAGGGATGTCGCGCATACCCTCTCGGATCATCACCATCTGGTTTTCTAAAAACGTCTTGGGCTGTCCCGCCAAGGATGGGGTGCCTACAATCTTGGAATTACCATCAAGGCCATGACAAGCGCCGCATACCTGAATCTTTGCGCTAATATCCTGCGCAAACGAAAGCGACGTTGCGCTGGAACAAATAAGTCCTAGTGCTAACGTCGCGATTCGTAAATACTGCACTTCAATACTGCGAATTACTTCGCTGCTACTTGCTGCTTTTTATAGGTCACTCGATAAATTGCGCCCAACTGCTCATCCGATACCAACATTGAGCCGTCAGGCATCTGCAGTAGGTAAGCTGGACGACCCCAGAAGGATTGATCGGCTGGGTTCATAAATCCGGTAATAAATGGTACGGTTTTGGCATTTTTGCCATCTGCGCTTGCCTTAACCATCACAACATCAAAACCAATCTTTTGATTACGGTTCCATGAACCTTTGCGTGCAATAAAGGCAGCATTTTTATATTCAGGAGGGAACATATTGCCGGTATAGAACTTAAGACCCATCACTGCAGTATGTGGGCCCATCAAGGCAACAGGTTGTTCAACGCCTGCGCATGGATTGGCCTTCTTCACAACATCATCGGGCATATTACCTTCATGGCAATGAGGGAAGCCGTAGTTCAATCCGGTTTTTTGCATCCGACTCAAGGTGTCATTCGGCTTATCGTCACCCATCCAATCGCGTCCATGATTTGTAAACCAGAGTTGCTTAGTGGTGGGATGCCAATCAAAACCAACGGTATTGCGCACTCCGGTTGCTAACACTTCCATACCCGATCCATCTGGGTTATAGCGACGAATCTGGGCATACTCGGGGGTTGGCAACTCGCAAATGTTGCAAGGCGCTCCAAATGGAACATACAACTTCCCATCAGGTCCAAATGCAATGTACTTCCAGTTATGGTGTTGCTCGGGTGGCAGATTAAATTTAGCTGTTAGGTCTACTGGTGCCACGCTTGGATTTTTTTCAATCCCGTCGTAACGCAGAACCTTATTAATAGACATCACATATAAAGAGCCATTCTTAAATGCAACGCCAGCGGGCTGAACTAATTTATCAACTACTACACGGCTGGTTCGCTCTTTACCGTTGTCGCTCAACTCATAGACACGTCCAATCGCACGGGTGCCAATGTAAATTTTGCCGTTATCTCCGCGCGCCATCGCACGAGCACCAGGCATGCCGGTTGCCCAAACCTCAATCTTGAAGCCTGGGGGTAATTTCAGCTTATCAATTGGAATTTCACTAACAGGGGTAACCGTCATTTTTCCAGGCAAAGGAGCTAACTTGGAATTGGCCATATCAGGGCCCATACCCTGCTTCCATGCTGGTGCTGGTGCCGCTGCTACAGGAGCTGGGGCAGCCTCAGCTTTGGGAGGCGGTGCAGTCGCACAGCCTTGCAGAATCATCAGTGATGAGGCGAGTGTCGAAAGTGTTGCTACTGAAATCAGTCGCTGGTTCATGGTTATATCCCTTCTTTTTCTAATTACTTTTATTCCAATTGCAGATTCTCTAATTTAATCCCTTTTGAGCGTAATGGATATAGTTCTGAATTAGGGTTTTGCCTTAGATAGGTCTCGACAATTTGCCCTGAGAACCATTTTTTTCCTACTTAAACTGATAGCTCGCCTTAGCGCCAATCATCCAATTTCGGGTTGGGGCTGGCTCATACGAACGAAGGAAAAATTGATTCACAATCACTGAACCAACATAAGAGCGATCAAACACATTGTTGAGCCTAAAGAATTGTGAAAAAGACCAGCCGCCAGCAATTTCTTGACGCACTACTCCGCGAATATTCATCACTGCATAACCTGGTGCCTTATATTGAGTATTCAGATCATTAGCGTCCATTGCCCCATTCGCCCGCGCTTCAATAGCGGCTTCTACTGACTTATTGGGCTTGACCCAGAGTAACTCTGCGAATAAGCCCTGATTGGGAACCCCTGGAATCCGATTACCACTTGCAACGGTATTGAATGTTGACAAATTGGTAGAGTTTGTAAGGTACGACTCCTTTACCGTTGCTCTCAACCACGTATATGCCAAGTTAGTTTCAAAGTTATAAGGTAACTTAAACTGCGCACCACCCTCCACACCTTGACGATTTGTCTTTGGAGCATTTGTGAATGAATTTCTCCCTGCATTTGATGCACCAATAACAATATCATTTGCAGTATCCGCATTAAATACTGCAATATTGGTTTTGATGAAGGGCGATAATCTTGATTTAAAACCTAGCTCTACTTGCTTCGTTTTGGCGGCTAAAAGCCCGAAATTAGAACACGAAGACGTACAACTAGAACCATTAACTGCTCCATTAGCACTATAAAAGACTTGATTTAATGTCGGGGTATCAAAACTTGAGCCATACGATACATATACATTAGACATCTCGTTTAAGTAATACTGCAACGATGCCATATAAGTCATAGCCCTAAATTCAGTTGAGCCTGTATTTAGATTTATGGAGTTATTCGTTGTTGAGCTCAAATTGGTTTGAGAGTTTCTGATTCCTGCATTAAAAGCGAAGCGCTCTGAAAACCGAAAATCGGCTTGCAGATATTGATCGAAATTCTTGGCATTCATAGCATAATCTTGTGAGGCGGTGCTGCTATACACTGCAGTGCCCCCACTATTGGTATACGTTCGGCGACGATCGTCGTTCTCATTCATGTCAATGCCAGTCACCATAGTCAACGGAATATCAAAAAATTTATTTTGATGGACCCATTTACTATCCATGCCATAAAAAGAACGAACTAAATCAATCACTCCAGATCCTGCTGTAGCGGAAGTCAAATACTGAAGGACATGACGCTGACCCAAGTAAGGGGAGAATAAAAAATTATTGTTTGCGTTAATACGAAAATCGATCGATGCGCCGACTTGCGTTTGATCGACTGATTTGCGAGAATTTTGCGATACAGCGCTTGTACCAGCCTGCTTGGGATTTGCAATTAACTGGCTCTCGGTTAATCCGGTAGGATCTTGCGCTTTAAGGCTCACGTTATTTGCGATCAGGGTTATCCTAGTATCGGGACCCCCCATAAAACTGAGTTTTGCATTGGCATTACGTCTATCAGCAGCACTTTGATCTCGATATCCATTGGTATGGAATTGCCCGGCATCAATTACGTAACCAAGCTCATCAGATTTACCACTTGCTTTTAGTCCAGCTCTACGTTGTCCATAGGAACCAACTTCGAAGTAGGGTTGCACCTCGGTCTTGGGGCCACCATCTTGGGTAAATACACGAATCACGCCACCCGATGAATTACCGTAAAGCACAGAGAATGGGCCTCGCATTACCTCAATGCGATCAGTGGATGGCAAATCTATATGGGATATCTGACCCTGTCCATCGGCAACAGTTCCCGGAATATTATCAACAATAAGTCGGATACCGCGCGTACCAAAGGTCGAGTTTGCCCCAAAACCACGAGATGATATTTGTAGGTCTTGTGCGTAGTTCTGGCGATTGAGGGCAAAAATGCCGGGTACTCGGTTTAATGGCTCAGAAAGATTGTCTCTAGCTTGTCCATTTTGAATCTGATTTATGGTTACTAGATTAATGGAGGCAGCAGTATCCATAATTTTCTGCTCATATCCACTGGCTGAGACCACAATCTCATCCAGTGGTGGAGCTTCATACTCAGGCTTGTTTGCAAGTGCTAGTTCTATAAAAACGCTTCCTATCAAAAGGGTTAGCGCCTCTTTGCGAAAAGCAAGAATTCTGGAATTATTTTTTAACATAACAAACAACTAATTATTAGTAATAGTTGCAAGCCAACCACCACCCCTAGGAGTATATAGATCAAAGCAATTAACAATGACGATAGATCTTCATTTGCTAAATTGCCGACATCAATACTAAGCTCTAACTGCGGGATTGGTAATAGAGAAACTATATGGTCTAGTTTGGTTTTTCCAATGGAGTGAAATGCAATTGAATATGTGAAATATCACTTAATTAACGAGTGCCTGCGCGCACACATAGGCCGAGGACCAAGCCCATTGGAAATTATGGCCACCGAGATGACCTGTAACGTCCACGCATTCGCCAATAAAGAATAAATTTGGATGCTGTTTGGACATCATAGTTTTACCATCCAAAGCCTTAGTATCGACACCGCCTAACATCACCTCGGCTTTTTTCCAACCCAGTGTACCGGCGGGTTTGGCTTCAGTATGCTTAAGGTAGTTTCTCAGGCGCTCGCGATCCTTTTTTGAGATTTCCGCCCAATTGCGCTGACTCATATCAAATTGCTCTGCAATGAGCTTGGCAAAGCGCTGGGGCAAAAGATCTGCCAATAAAGAATCCACCGATCGTGTATTTGCATCAAGGCTTGTGAATAGTTCTGCATCATCTTTTTTGCCAAGCCAATTAATATGAATCGACTCCCCTTCCATCCAATAACTACTCGCTTGCAATACGGCTGGGCCAGACAGCCCTTTGTGCGTCAGTAATAAATCCTCTTCAAACTGATATGTGCCATAACGCTTCCCTTTTTGTCCAGACGATATGGTCACCGGAATGCTAATCCCCGACAAATCACTCATCTGCAAAAACTCACCCGCTGTAAATGAGAGGGGAACCAGTGCCGGGCGAACTGGATTGACAGGGATGTCAAATTGTCTTGCTAGATCTAAGGCGTATTCAGTTGCACCAATGGCGGGTACAGGTAAACCGCCTGTCGCAATAACTAAGTGGCGTGTCTGTTGACTGCCTTGGCTTGTTGCTAACTCCCAAACATCCTGACTACGGGTGATGGCTGAGATAGTAACCGGGTTTTGTATCTGAACGCCGCCTTGCTGACATTCAGAGAACAGCATCTGAATGATGTCATTAGCAGACTCATCACAAAATAACTGCCCTTGGTGTTTCTCATGAAAAGGGATGCGATATTGCTTAACAAGATTAATGAAGTCTTGTGAGGAATAGCGAGCCAATGGACTCTTCACAAAATGCGGGTTGAGTGAAAGAAAATGATTGGGTGCACTGTGAAGATTAGTGAAATTACAACGCCCGCCACCGCTAATCCGAATCTTTTCGCCTAAGACGCTCGCATGATCGAGAACCAGAACTTTTTTACCTAATTGCCCAGCAATACCTGCACAAAATAATCCGGCTGCTCCGCCTCCAACAATAATGGCATCCCAAATCACGCCGTGCTTTCCGTCTTTAGGGCAAGATGATTACCGCAGGTGAAGCAATTACGCACATAGTCAATGCTGGCTCGCGATGAATATAAGTCGCTGGCAATACTCATGAATATTCTCATTCCTAGTGCCAGATACCCCACTGGTCGGTTGGCGGTGACTTTTGATTCCAGCTCACGGGATAGCGCACTTGTCCAATCCCCAAACGCGACCATAAATAGGTAGTCAATGCCAAGACCAAGACCCCAGCAAAAACATGAGTCCAAATATCAATAAAACCCGCATGAGAATGGATCATGATTAAAGGATTAGCGCCTGCAGGTGGGTGAACCGTTCTACTCAGAATCAAAGCAGCGATCGTAATCAAAACAGACATCACCATGACCCATGTCGCATCACCAAATAGTTGATAACAAATCACTCCGATCAAAGCAGAAATTAAGTGTCCACCAAAAAGAGCGCGGGGCTGAGTTGGCGGTAAGGCTGTCAGACCAAACAGAAATAAAGTAGATCCGCCCAAGGAGGCTAACAATAGTGTTGAATCTGCTGGGCGCACGACATGCAAGGCCAATACCAAGGCGACACTAGCGCCGGCCAAGACCCAGAGAACCCGTAGGATGGTCTGTTTCACGAAGACAGTGTAAAGCATGGGGGTATTGAGTTCGGGTAGCGGTATATAGTGAGGCTCTTAAGGGTTCATGTGCAAACACTATTTAACTACCTAGCGCTATTACTATTGCGCGTCTTCTCGGCTCTACCCTACTCTTGGATCATATTTACCGGAGACAAGCTCGGTTGGTTGATCGCCCATATTCCGAGCGAACGCAACCGCGTGGTCAATATTAATCTGCGCCTATGTTTTCCAACGCTTTCAGACTCTGAGCGCCATGCATTAGCACTCGATCACTGGCGCCTATTTGCCCGGAGCGTGCTAGAACGTAGCCGGATTTGGCTGGGTAACCCAGCACAAATTGCGGAGATGGTAGAGATCAATTCTGAGATCACTTTAGGAGACCAAAAGCCTCGTATCTTGGTCAATCCACACTTTGTTGGCATTGAAGGCGGTATGGCGCTTTGTGCCCTTTCTGAAAAAATGAATTGGCAGCGCGGTATAACCCTCTATCAAAAAATGAAGAATGCTTTTTTTGATCGTAAGATTATCGAGTGGCGCGGACGCTTTGGGGGTAAGTCCATTCCGAGACAAGGCCATCTCACAGAGACCCTACGTGAGATCAAGAAAGGTAACTTTGTCTTTATTGCGCCCGATATTGATCTTGGCATTAAAGACTCGGTATTTGTGCCCTTCTTTGGCGTTGAGACCAACACCATTACAGCAATCTCGCGCTTGGCCAGCATGACTGGTGCAGAGGTCTGCATCATGAAAACGACCCTGAAGCCAGATCGATCTGGCTATATTTGCCATATTAGTAAACCCCTTACTAATTTCCCGACCAAAGATCCCATTGCAGATACTGCGAGACTCAATCGTTGTTTTGAAGATGAGATCCGCTTACGTCCTGCCGAATACTATTGGGTTCACAAACGCTTCAAGAATCGACCTGCTGGGGAGGCTAAGATTTATTAGTGTCAAAATAGAGTCTTCCTGGAGACCCTACTATGAAAAATCACATTAACGCCAATCAAATCAAGATGGCTTATCAAATCGATGGTCCGGAAAATGGGCCAATAGTCATCATGAGTAATAGCCTCATGTCCAGTTTGGAAATGTGGGATAGTAATATCAGCGCTCTAACCGATCGCTATCGCGTGATTCGGTATGACACCCGCGGTCATGGTCAAACTCAGGTGACTGAAGGTCCATATAGCATTGCCCTACTTGCACAAGATCTAGTTGCCCTCATGGATGCTCTGCAGATAAAACAAGCGCATTTGGTGGGACTCTCGATGGGCGGGATGATCTGCCAATACATTGGTGCTAACTATCCCGATCGCGCTCTTTCCCTAAGCCTTTGCGACACTGCCAGCGAGATGCCCCCACGCAGCTTATGGGAGGAGCGTTTTGCTATCGCCCGCACCAGTGGCATTATGGGTCTCGTCGATGGAACCATAAAGCGCTGGTTTCTGGGTGATTTTATTCAACGCGAGCCTCAACAGATTGAACACGTTAAGCACATGATTTTGGGAACCCCAGTGGATGGTTACCTAGCCTGCGCCAGCGCAGTGCGTGATATGGCTCAGTCCACTATGCTGCTCAAGATCAAAGCGCCCACCATGGTGCTGGTCGGCAAACAAGATCCTGCTTGCACCGTAGACCAAGCGACGGTCTTGCATCGTCTGATACCGCACTCCTCCATGGTGGTCCTTGATCAAGCGGCACACCTTGCCAACATCGAGCAGCCACAGGCATTTAACAAGGCCTTACGGGGATTCTTAGACTCTGTGGCATAGTTAACCCTAGTAAGTTAATCATAAAATCAATAGGAGACAACATGCATATTCCTTTCAATGCGTATCGAATCACTGCGCTCGCATTATTTACTGGGATGCTCTCGTTGCAGCCCCTTTTCGTAAGCGCTCAAGCTAACTATCCAAATAAAACGGTCAAGATGATTGTGCCCCTGACTCCAGGATCAGGCGCTGATATTGCCGGACGTATTGTGGCTAAGAACTTATCAGAGAGCTGGAAGCAGCCTGTGATTATTGAGAATCGCCCTGGCGCCGGTGGCTTGGTGGGCACTGGTGTCGTCGTGAACTCTGATCCAGACGGCTATACACTCTTAGTGCAATCGGCTTCTTATGCAGCGAATCCAGCCATCTATAAGAAATTACCTTATGACCTCAAAAGCCTCAAGGATGTCAACATCTTGGGTACCAGCCCTTATGCATTGGTTGTATCTGCAGAGAGTCCCTACAAATCCATAAAGGACTTGGTCAACGCCGCCAAGAGTAAACCAGAGATTATTCCGTTTGCCAGCGCAGGCGTTGGTAGCTCAACCCACCTTGCGGCTGAGTACTTTAATCAGACCATGGGTATCAAAATGCTCCATGTACCTTTTAAGGGATCCCCTGAAGCTATTCAAGAAACCATTGCGGGACGCACTGCCTATTACATGGCGCCACTACAAACCGCGATTGCTCAAATACAAGGCGGGAAAGTGCGTGCTCTTGGTGTAACTAGTGCGACTCGTGCCGAGGCTGCACCAGAGATCCCGACGATTGCCGAACAGGGTTTTCAAAACTTTGAAATTGGTTTATGGGTTGGCGTATGGGCACCATCAGCCACACCCGCTGGTGTTCTCCAAAAGATTAATACCGACATCAATCGTGCCCTGCAAGATTCTGATGTGAAGTCTGCCTACGCAAAGGCCGGAATCACCATCAAACCAATGAGCTTGGCTGAGACGGAAAAGTTTGTCCGCAGTGAGATCATTAAGTACACCAAGATTGCTAAAGACGCTGGAATCGAACCCCAATAATCCCCCACTGTGCCAAGCACCAGACCAGGCCCTCAAAAAACCTGGTCTTGTTCTAGATGAACATGCTTGTGATTGCCATGCTCATATTTGTGGGCCAGCAGCGCTTTACCCTTACTCCTCAAAAAGAATTTACACCCCTCCCGATGCGCTATTACCGCAGTATCGGGCCTTATTAAATCATTTGGGCATTGAGAGGGCCGTACTCGTTCAGCCTAGTATTTATGCGGATGACAATCGCGCCCTCTTGGCAGCCCTCAAAGAAGATCCTCTTCACTTACGGGGTATTGCTGTTGTGGATTGGGAGATCTCAGAACAGGATTTAGAAAAGATGCATCACGCAGGTATTCGTGGGGTGCGTTGCAATATTGTTGATCTCGCTGAGGCAAAAGGTGTACTACCGATTATGAAGCTTCGTTATCTTGCCGATAAGATTGCACCACTCGGTTGGCATATTGAGTTCTTAATGC
Organism: Polynucleobacter sp. UK-FUSCHL-C3; assembly: GCF_040409815.1. Classification (NCBI taxonomy): domain Bacteria; kingdom Pseudomonadati; phylum Pseudomonadota; class Betaproteobacteria; order Burkholderiales; family Burkholderiaceae; genus Polynucleobacter; species Polynucleobacter sp. UK-FUSCHL-C3. The sequence goes on along the minus strand of NZ_CP099959.1, from coordinate 654,916 downwards.
ACGTTAATGAATTCCCAGCTCTTGATCAAACCCTCAGAAACTTTCCGGTGCCAGTCGTGCTTGGTCATCTAGGCTATCTTAAAACTAGTCTTGGTGTTAATGATCCTGGCTTTCAGGGTCTTTTATCACTGATGCGCGAGGAACGCGCCTGGGTCAAGCTAACCGGACCCTACCGAATCTCTTCGCAAGATCGTCCGCCCTATTCCGATACCAATCCATTTGCCCATGCACTCTTGGATGCAAATTCGCACCAAGTTGTTTGGGGCACTGACTGGCCCCATGTCATGGTGAATAGTTTTATGCCAAACGATGCCGATCTATTGGATCTACTCAATACGTGGGTTCCAGAACCTGCGTTACGCAAGCAGGTACTGAGTACTAATCCCGCTCGGCTCTATCAGTTCTAAGCTGGAAAAGAAAAAGCCCGCTATTGCGGGCTTTTACTAATGCGGTTCTGTATTACAGACCCATATTTTGCTGCGCCACCATGAGGTAAAGCATGGGGATCGATAGGATTGTATTAATCCGTGAGGTCAACATTGCGGTACGAGCAGATTTTGCTTTTAGTTCAGCGTCCACGACCACAATACCTAGGGCACGCTTTTGATTAGGCCAAATAATGAACCAGACATTAAATGCCATGATCAGCGCAATCCACATACCCAAGCCAATCGCTAAGAATGGTTGTTGTAAGGTAAAGGCTTTGTGCGCATAACCATTCAGAATCGCTAAGATAATTCCGGTGAGAACGGTTGCCATGGCAGCGAAACGGAACCAGAACAACGCAGTTGGGGCAATGACTTTACCAATCGCTGGTTTTTGCTCATCGGGGATCTTTGGCATGGATGGAATTTGTACGAAATTGAAATACCATAACAAACCAATCCACATTACTCCTGAGAGCACATGAAGGTAGCGGAATAAAAAGGCAACCCAACCTGGACTTCCCACATTGGAGCCAAATAAAACCACAATTAATAGAGTCAGGACAAAGCCTGCCAGCACTGTACGGCCAAGAGAGGTCAAGATTGACGACATGTATATCTCCTAAATAGGTACAAAACCTTGCAACTATAAACCATCTGCCCTATGTTTGCCTTGATGGACATCCCCTTTCTGAAAGGTTTAAGATTATTCCCATGCAAAGACTCTATATTCAAGAGGTGGTCACTCGCGACGGCTTTCAGGCTGAAAGCAACTTCATACCTACCGAAGACAAGGTTCAGCTTCTCAACCGCCTTAGTCGTGCCGGATACGCCAAAATTGAAGTGACCTCCTTTACTAGCCCTAAGGCGATCCCCATGCTCGCCGATGCAGAAGAGGTGATGAGCAAGATTGAGCGCGTACCAGGTGTGGAGTACACCGTTTTGATTCCAAACCTTAAAGGTGCTGAGCGCGCCCTTCGAGTCGGTGTTGATGAATTCAACTTAGTGATGTCTGTGAGTGAGACCCATAATCAATCGAATCTTCGCATGACGCGCGCAGATTCTGTAACAGCACTGGGTGATGTTATTCGTCTAGCGCATGATGCTAAGGTAGCGGTCAATGTCTCTCTGTCCACCAGTTTTGGTTGCCCCATGAGTGGCATGACCCCACTATCTGAGCTAATGCACTGGATTGATCATTTTGCCAATGAAGGGGTGCGTGGCATCAGTATCTGCGATACCACCGGCATGGCAAACCCGCAGCATGTCAAGGAAGTTTGCGAACAGGCGCAGTCTAAATATCCAGCGATGGAATGGACTTTGCATTTTCATAATACGCGGGGCATGGGTTTAGCGAATGCTTTAGCGGCTGTAGAGGTTGGTATCAATCGCTTTGATTCTTCCTTGGGAGGACTTGGTGGTTGCCCTTATGCCCCAGGAGCAACGGGCAATGTCTGTACCGAAGAGCTCGTGCATATGTTTGATCTAATGGGCTACAACACCAATATCAATTTAGATCTCTTATTGGAATGTTCTGCTCAACTCCGTGATCTGGTTGGCAGAGCGCTACCTAGCCAACTCTTGTTGGCAGGTAAAGTAGATCGTATCTATGAAACGGTTTGCCAAAGCTAGTTTATTTCTTGGCCGCTTGCACTTTTGCTAAATACTCGGCAATCCGATGTTTGATATCAGGAACTGAACCCGATTGCACGAGATCGTATAAATCGACTGCGCGAGTATCCCGTTTGCATGCATGAAGAGCCATCGCTCTAGCATCCGGAGGAATCTCCAAAATATGCTCGAGTATCTGAGCTTCATAGGCATGCCAATCGGTTGCCTCAAGCACTGCGGTCAAGATACCAAACTCTTTTGCCTGATGGGCATCAATCCGTCTGGGGTTCCCAATTAACTGCTGTGCGCGATCTGAACCTACAGATTCAGCAAGGCGACGTGAGCCAAGGATTAATCCAAAACGCGCCCCTGGGAACATCATGCGCATATCCTCAGAGCCGACACGATGGCGGCAAGCTAAGAGGAGGTCAGCGCCAGCACCAATGGTTTGACCATGTGCAAACGCCATCGTATCAAACGGTGCATGCGCAATCGCTTGCAGCATTTGTTCAATACGTACGAAATGTAAGAGTAGATCGCCTGCGCTAGCATCATCCAAGTTCGAGAAATCAAAGCCTGCACAGAAGCCCTGCCCTGCTCCCTTAAGAATCAATAGTCGGGTGCCATCAAGTTCAGACTCTTTGCTTACCTGAAGAAGCTCATTAGCGAGCTCATAACTAATGGCATTTCGTTTCTCGGGACGATTAAGCGTAACGCGTTTGATATGCCCAGAATGCTCTACCTGAATTGTGTTCATCTTTACCCCACTAACTCGTCATTATGCTCACCCAAGCGGGGTGGTCGCTTTGCAATATCTGCATTCTTACCATTGAACTTCACTGGGCTCACTACGGTCTTCGTTTGATGACCATTCGCCATTTCTAGGGGCTGCACCCATTCCATAGCAACTGTCTGGGGATCGCTTAAAACGGCAGAGTACTGGTTGATGGGGCAGCACGGTACCCCTGCTTTACTAAATGCCTCAATCCAATAGGCAGCAGTATTGGTTTGCAAGATTAGTTCTATCAAGTCTTTTAAAGCAACTTGATTTTTTGCACGCAGTGCGGTTGTACTAAAGCGCTCATCGCGTAAGAGCGCATCACTTTTTAGAATATGGCAAACACTTTCCCACAGGGCTTGGGTACCAGCCGCCATCACTAGATAATCATCATTTGCTTTGAAGGCTTGATAAGGTGCATTACGCGGATGGGCCGATCCCAGCTTGACAGGATCCTTGCCAACACCAAAATACTCTGAAGTTTGTAAAGCAGCGATGGCGAGCGATGTTCCCATCATTGGCACATCAATATGAACCCCCTGTCCAGTAAGCTGCACATGGCACAATTGCGCGCAGATACTCATTGCGCCATATAAGCCCGCCGTGAAATCGGCTACCGGTACACCACACTTCACTGGCGCACCGCCCGCCTCACCGGTCACACTCATGATGCCACTCATTGCTTGGATCGTGACATCAAAGCCGCCTTCATTGGCCCTTGGTCCTGTTTGTCCGTATGCCGAGATTGAGCAATAAATAAGCTTGGGATTAAGTTTCAAGGCCGAGTCAAAATCCAGACCCAAGCGCTTCATTACTCCAGGGCGGTTGTTCTCAATCAGGACATCGGCTTTTGCAATGAGCTCCTTCGCTTTCGCATTGTCTTTGGGATTTTTAAGATCTAAAGTAATCGAACGCTTATTCCGATTGAGCGAGGCAAAGTTTTCACTGAGACGATCGTTCTCAGGACCGGTATGGGGTGGCCAAGCTCTGAGAGTATCACCTGCTCCAGGGCTCTCAAGTTTAATAACATCCGCTCCTAGGTCCCCCATCAGCATTCCACAAAAGGGGCCTGCAGCAACATTGCAAATCTCGATGACACAAACGCCATGGAGTGGGCTTAATACAGATGCAGTTGTCGGCATGTTCGGGAGCATTCTATTTAATGGAATGCTTTATTCTAACGATCTTAGTAAAGCATCTAAGATTTAGGCTCCGTTCAACATACCACTCTACGATTTAATGGATAATAGAACGTACTATTTATAAAGTTCTTAGAGAATATGTCTACTCATTTACCCACTGATTCGATTGCACCATTACGGCATTTTGTGACCCAAATGACCCACTTAATTGGTCAATCTCTTGAGGAGTCTTTTGTGCGGCCCAAAGCTAAAGTGCTTCTTAAAGAGCTGATTGCGTCGGATGACTGGTTACCAGAGTTTTGCACCGTGCCACACCCACAGTTCTACCAACAATATTTACTCTATGCCGATCCACTGGAGCGATTTTCGGTGGTTAGTTTCGTATGGGGTCCGGGACAAGCGACCCCGATTCATGATCATATGGTGTGGGGTCTGATTGGGATGCTACGTGGTTCAGAAACAGGGCAACGCTATGAACGCGATGCCGATGGGTCATTAAAGCCCGTAGGCCATGAAGAAGCCTTAATGCCTGGCGATATTGACGAGGTTAGCCCAACGATTGGCGATATTCATATTGTGAAGAATGCCTTTGCCGATAAAACCTCGATTAGCATTCATGTATACGGTGGCAATATTGGTGGTGTGAAGCGTCACGTTTACGACCCTAGCTCTGGAGCAATCAAAAACTTTGTTTCAGGCTATTCCTCTATGCAAGTACCAAACCTTTGGGATCGATCCGCTGAGATTCGTGCGCAACTGAGTTAATGCAATTTAACGTGTGGTTCTGTGCGACGCGTAATCATCCGCGCCAGAGTATCAAGACTAACCTTTGCCCAGCCATGCAACGCTAGTTCGTGCATCTTATATAAAGAGAGATACATTAGCTTAGCAAAGCTACCCTCAATCATGAGGTTGCCGCCAATGAGACCGCCCATCATACTGCCCACGGTACTGTATTTACCGAGTGACACGAGAGAACCAAAATCGCGATAGCGATAAATCTTCAGTGCTTTATTGGCCATGCGTAACTGAATTTGTTTAAAGAGATGCGAGGCCTGTTGATGAGCAGCTTGAGCACGGGGTGGCACAAAACCACCCTTCCCATCATTGGCCTCAGGCCATGGGCACGCAGCGCAATCTCCCATGGCAAAAATATTAGGGTCCCTACTGGTTTGCAAGGTTGGCAAAACCACTAGCTGATTAATACGGTTGGTTTCTAAACCCGCAATATCTTTTAAGAAATCCGGGGCCTTCACACCCGCGGCCCACACAATTAACTCAGCAGGTAAGCTGCTGCCATCTGCAAAGTGGACTTCATTAGGCACAACCTCAGCAACTTTCTTATTCGTAATGACCTCAACACCCATGCGCTCTAGCAATGCCGTAGTAGCAAGCGATAGACGTAGCGGTAAGGCTGGGAGAATACGCGGAGCTGCCTCAATCACACTCACTTTTAGATCTTTATTGGGGTCCACGCGGTCTAAGCCATATGAGACCACCTCACGCGTCGTGCGATATAACTCCGCAGCGAGCTCTACTCCAGTTGCTCCGGCACCAATAATGGCAACATGCAATTGATCTGGTGTTAAGGAACTCGTTTGTGCCTGCGCCCGAATAATGGCATTGAGCATTTTGGTATGAAAATGCTTGGCATCATTTTGCGACTCCAAGCGAAGGGCAAATTGTTCTACGCCGGGCGTTGCAAAATCATTACTCAGACTACCAATTGAAAGAATCAATGTGTCGTACGGGACGGTACGTTGTGGCGTAATCTCAATTCCCTGATCATCACAATAAGGAGCGACCAACACCTCTTGACGCTCACGATCAAGACCAATCATCTCGCCAATCCGGTATGTGAAATGATGCCAATGGGCTTGAGCGATATAGTCCACTTCATGATCACCCAGATCCATACTGCCCGCAGCAATCTCATGCAGTTTTGGTTTCCAAATGTGGGTTCGATTCTTATCAATTAGCGTAATCGATAGCTCTCCTGTTCGTCCTTTGCGCGGGCCATAACGATCACCCAAGCGAGTTGCTAACTCCAGACCACCAGCACCGCCACCCACAATCACTATTCGATGCATAAATTTACCTTCTTCTTATTGTTTATTTAAGGAGTAAGCGTTATTGTGCAGTCCAACCACCATCCATATTCCAGGCAGCGCCTCTCACTTCAGAGGCATCCGGTCCGCATAAAAAGACTGCGAGAGCGGCTAATTGTTCTGGTTTAACAAACTCGCCAGATGGCTGTTTCTCAGAAACCAAGGCATGCTTTGCGGCGTCATTAGAAATTCCTACACGTTCGGCACGAGCATCCACCTGCTTTTGTACTAATGGTGTCAATACCCATCCTGGACAAATCGCATTACAGGTCACGCCGGTGTTAGCGGTCTCTAATGCGACCACTTTGGTTAAGCCAATGATGCCGTGCTTCGCTGCCACATAAGCAGCCTTTTGCATGGAGGCTACCAAGCCGTGGACCGAGGCAATATTAATGATCCGTCCCCAATTGCGTTGTTTCATTCCGGGGAGTGCTAAACGCGTAGCATGAAACGCTGAACTTAAATTAATCGCAATCACCGCATCCCAGCGATCGATGGGAAAATCTTCCACATTAGCAACATGCTGAATGCCCGCATTGTTTAACAACACATCAATCGAGCCAAAGCGCTTCTCGGTCGCAGTAATCATTTGAGCAATCTCATCGGGCTTACTCATGTCGGCGCCGTGATAATCCACCGCAACTCCATAGGCCTTCACCGCAGCAATAGCAGCCTCTTTATCACCAAAACCGTTCATCATCACATTGGCACCTTGCTTAGCCATTGCTTTAGCCATTGCCAAACCGATTCCGCTAGTGGATCCAGTAACGAGTGCTGTTTTTCCTTTTAAGATCATTTTTTTATCCTTCCATTACCAACTAAAACTAACATCATATTCTTATAGGCCAATAAGCTTTCCAATCCCCTCCCAAAACTCTTTCGGTATCTCCGTGAGAAGCCACGTTAGGGTGATGTAGCGCAGTAGTTTGCCAATCGCCATAAAAATCAAGCATTGCAGCCAATTAAAGCGGAGCCAGCCGGCAACTAGGCACAGAGGGTCGCCTATCGCGGGTAACCATGACAGCAATAACATTGGTGGCCCCTTCTGTTCTAACCAAGCTTGTGCTCGAGAGTTCGTTTCACCTTTCAGTGATTCATAGGTATTTCGTGCCAAGAGTCCCAGCCACCAATTAATCATTCCCCCGATCGTATTGCCTACTGTGGCAACTGCAATTGCTAACCAGTAGTCTTGTGGATTGAGACTCACATAAGCAAACAACACGGGCTCGGAACCCATCGGTATTAAGGTTGCCGAAACAGTTGCTACGATAAATACAGCGGGTAGACCCACTGTAGGCATTCCAAACCAATCCAACAGGGTTTGAAGCACCGCTTCCATTAATTTAGGACGCCAGCCTCTTTTAGGGCTTTAATTTGCTCTGCACTCAGGCCAATCGATTGAAGAATCGTCTGCGTATGCTCACCCAATGTGGGTGCGCGATGACGAATGGCGCCAGGATTATTAGATAATTTCGGAATGATTCCGGGCATCTCCACCTTAAGTCCATTAGCACTTTCAATCGTTTCAATCACGCCGCGAGCACGATAGTGTGGATCCTCTGCAATATCCTTTGCCGTATAAATACGCCCTGCCGGTACTGCGATTTCTTGCAATGCGTTTAAGACCTGATCAATGGATTGGGTTTGTGTCCACTGCCCGATGATCTGATCAATCTCATCGGCACGTTTTGCTCGCCCATCATTTCTGGCTAAGTCAGGATCATGGGCTAAATCCGATCGCCCAATGAATTCCATGAAGCGCTTAAATAATGAATCGCCATTGGCGGCAATCAAAATATATTGTCCGTCTGCGCATGGGTAAGCATTCGACGGGGCAATCCCAGGTAATGCGCCTCCAGCAGGTTGGCGCACCGCTCCGAATACATGGTATTCGGGTAATAAGCTCTCGGTTAAATTAAACACTGCCTCGTATAAAGCCACATCAATCATTTGGCCTTTGCCACCCCTAGCATCACGCTCATAGAGCGCTAGCAATACACCAAGGGCACCATGTAAACCGGCGATCGTATCACCCAAGGACAAACCGGCGCGTGCTGGTACATCCCCCGGGTGACCTGTAAGATAGCGTAGGCCTGCCGTTGCCTCGGCAATTGCCGCAAAGCCCGGCTCATCCCGTCGCGGTCCATCTTGACCATAACCAGAAATGCGCAACATGATCAACTTAGGATTGAGTTGATGCAACTCATCCCAACCCATCCCCCACTTCTCCATGGTGCCCGGTCGAAAGTTCTCAATCAGCACATCGGCCTCTTTGGCTAAGCGGCGAACGATGTCTTGTCCCTCTTTCACTCGCAAATCAATGCAAATGGATTGTTTGTTACGGGATTGAGCCTGCCACCATACCGAAGTGCCCTCATGAATCATGCGCCACTTCCTCAAGGGATCACCATCTTGAGGGGATTCCACCTTAATAATCTCCGCCCCAAAATCAGCCAAAGTCTTGGCAGCAAAGGGCCCTGCAATTAATTGCCCTAGCTCTAAGACACGGATTCCAGAAAGAATTTGATGCATTGCAATGAGCCCATTAACCAAATAAGTATCTAGCTTAAACTATTGATATCAGCAATAAATTAATCAACTAAGCTCTTATGACTCACCCCATTCCAAAACCCGATCAATATCAAGAAATGCGCGAGGCACTGCGCGACTTATGCTCCCGCTATGACTCCGCATACTGGCAACAGGTCGATCACGAGCGAGGCTACCCCGAAGCCTTTGTGAATGCCATTACTGAGGCTGGCTGGCTGGCAGCCTTGATCCCCGAACAGTATGGCGGCTCTGGTCTGGGTCTCGCAGAGGCCTCGGTGATCATGGAGGAAATTAATCTCTCAGGCGGTAATGCGGGCTCATGCCATGGTCAGATGTACAACATGGGTACCTTGCTGCGCCACGGCTCTGATGAGCAGAAGAAACTGTACCTCCCAAAAATTGCCTCTGGTGAACTTCGCCTACAAAGTATGGCAGTTACTGAACCAACTACAGGGACTGATACGACGAAGCTCAAGACCACTGCCGTCAAAAAAGGTGATCGCTATGTAATCAACGGGCAGAAGGTTTGGATCTCTCGGATTCAGCATTCTGACTTAATGATTTTGCTAGCCCGCACCACTCCACTTGCAGACGTTAAGAAAAAATCAGAGGGCATGTCCATCTTTATCGTTGATCTTCATCAGGCAATTGGCAAGGGGATGGAAGTTCGTCCGATTGCAAACATGGTAAATCACGAAACCAATGAGGTCTTCTTTGACAATCTCGAAATCCCCGCGGAGAACTTAATCGGTACCGAGGGTCAAGGCTTTAAATATATTCTGGATGGCCTCAATGCAGAACGCACCTTAATTGCAGCTGAGTGTATTGGTGATGCCTATTGGTTTATTGATCGTGCTAGACGGTATGCTAATGATCGGGTGGTCTTTGATCGCCCCATCGGTATGAACCAAGGAATCCAGTTTCCGATTGCGGATAGTTATATTGAGACCGAAGCGGCAAATCTCATGCGCTTTAAGGCCTGTGAACTCTTCGATCGTAATGAGCCCTGCGGCGCCGAGTCCAATATGGCGAAATATCTCGCTGCAAAGGCTTCATGGGAGGCTGCGAATGTGTGCATGCAAACTCATGGAGGCTTTGGTTTTGCCTGTGAATACGATGTCGAGCGTAAGTTTAGAGAAACCCGTCTCTACCAAGTAGCGCCAATCTCAACGAATCTGATTTATTCCTACGTTGCAGAGCATTTGCTTGGTTTGCCCCGTTCGTTCTAACTAGAGTTCCTTACGCATGCGTCCATTAGATGGCATCACAATCGTCGCCCTAGAGCACGTCATTGCCGCACCTTTTGCGACACGCCAACTTGCTGACTTAGGGGCGCGCGTTATCAAGATTGAGCGTCCTGGTGCCGGTGACTTTGCCCGTCATTATGATGAACGGGCCAAGGGGATGTCATCGCACTTTGCCTGGGTCAATCGCTCTAAAGAAAGTTTGACCCTCGATCTCAAGCAAGATGCTGCACTCTCGATCCTCAAGAAACTATTACAAACGGCTGATGTCTTTGTTCAAAATCTAGCCCCAGGTGCTGCAGTACGCATGGGTTTAAGCCCTGAAGCACTGCAAGCCATCAATCCACAATTGATCTATTGCAATCTATCAGGCTATGGTGAGGATGGCCCCTACCGAGATAAGAAAGCATACGACCTTCTTATTCAGAGTGAGGCGGGTCTCCTCTCCATTACGGGCACTCCGGATGAGCCGAGTAAAGCGGGTATCTCGATTGCTGATATTGCGGCGGGTATGTATACCTATACCAACATCATGGCAGCGTTATTGCTGCGCCAGAAAACCGGTAAGGGGTCGGTAATTGATGTGTCTATGCTAGAAGCTCTTGGCGAGTGGATGGGGTATGCCATGTACTACAGTACCGATGGCGCATCACCCCCACCCCGAACTGGGGCAACGCATGCCACGATTTATCCCTATGGTCCATTTCAAGCAGGTGACGGTAAAACGATCATGCTGGGTTTGCAGAATGAACGGGAGTGGGAACTCTTTTGTGAAAAAGTGTTAGATCAGCCCGCATTAGCCAAGGACCCGCGCTTTGAGAAGAACTTCAAGCGTAATGAGAACCGTATTGAGCTGCAACAAATTATCTTGGACCGATTTGCAAGCTTAACGAGCGAGCAGGTGATTACCAAACTCGATGCAGCACAGATTGCGAATGCCTCCTTAAATGATATGCATCAGTTTTGGGATCATGAGCAACTCAAAGCCCGGCAACGCTGGGTATCGGTGGACTCCCCGAGGGGGCAAATGCCTGCCTTGCTTCCACCCGGGCTTAATAACGCCTATCAATACCGTATGGATAAGATCCCCAGCGTGGGTGAGCACACGGTTGCCATCCTAAAAGAGCTGGGCTATTCGGACAGTGAGATTGCCAATCTAAGGCAAATGCAGTCCATCTAGCTAGTCTGGTGCAAAAACTGCACCAATAGCGTGAATCTAGTCTGTACGCGCACAAGAACTAAGCGCTAATACTCAACAAGCCCTTGCAGTGCCCAATACGATGGGGTTGGTACGTTTTTTGCATGAGAGTGAGTAACCAACTTTTTAAGGAGCCTGCAATGAGTATTCATAAGCCGTTTGATCCTGATCGCCCTTTATTTAGCAACCGTTGTAGTTGTGGCCAACACGCCTCTGAGTCAGAGCACCTCGCTGCTCAGTTACGTAAAGCTGATGTTGAGGAAGATAGTGCTAACTTCATTGAAGCTAGCCTAGTAAAAGCACTCTTTCCGCAAGAAGCCCGTCGCCGTGCATTCTTAAAAGCTGTAGGAACTGGTGGTGCGATGAGCGCCCTCTCAGGCTTCTTACCTGTTGGCTCCTTACAAGCGATGGCGCAAGAGAAGGCGCCGCTAGAGAAAAAAGATCTCAGCATTGGCTTCATTGCAATTACCTGTGCTACCCCACTAATCATGGCTGACCCCTTGGGTTTTTATAAAAAACAAGGTTTAAATGTCACCCTGAACAAGACCGCTGGTTGGGCCTTAATACGTGACAAGATGCTCAACAGGGAGCATGACGCATCACACTTTTTATCACCGATGCCAATTTCAATGTCGATGGGCCTAGGCTCCGACCCAAGGCAAATGCGGGTAGCAACAATCCAGAATACGAATGGGCAAGCTATTACCTTAGCCAATAAGCACAAAGATAAACGTGACCCTAAGATGTGGAAAGGGATGAAGTTTGCAGTTCCCTTTGAGTACTCGATGCATAACTTCTTGTTGCGCTATTACGTAGCGCAAGCGGGTCTTGATCCTGATAAAGATATCCAGATTCGGGTAACGCCTCCACCTGAGATGGTTGCTAATTTGCGAGCAGGCAACATTGATGGCTTCTTAGGGCCTGATCCGTTTAACCAACGGGCGGTCTATGACGAAGTTGGCTTCATTACAATTTTGACTAAAGATATTTGGGATGGACACCCCTGCTGTGCATTTGGTACTTCCGAAGAATTTATTAAGAAGAACCCCAATACCTTTGCTGCACTCTATCGCGCTGTGATTAATGCATCGACCATGGCACGTAATCCAGAAAACCGTCCCTTAATTGCGAAAGTGATTTCTCCACAGAATTATCTCAACCAACCCGAAACCGTAGTTATGCAAGTGCTTACCGGAAAGTTTGCCGATGGTTTAGGAAATGTTCAAAACGTACCAGACCGCATCGATTTCAATCCAATTCCATGGTATTCAATGGCGACTTGGATGCTCACACAAATGCAACGTTGGGGTTATGTCAAGGGTGATGTTAATTACAAAGACATTTCCGAGAAAGTATTCCTCTTAACGGATGCGAAGAAATACATGCAAGAAACCAATGCACCAATCACTGCGCAAGCTAAGGCAAACACAGGAAATCCGAAGTTCAGAATAATGGGTAAAGAGTTTGACCCGGCTACAGCAGCAGCGTATAGCAAATCCTTTGCCATCTCCAAGAGCTAGTAATGGATAAGGTTTCTATCAAGATCAAAGGAGCTGTCCTCTCGATCATCCTATTTTTCATGATGTTATCGGTTTGGCATCTAGCGACAATGCCAAAATCTGGTTCGGGTAAATCGGAGGCCACTGTCATTGCCAATCCCACAAGCTCCCAATCCGAGTATGACCTTCTAATGGGCAAAGGAAGTAAGGATGTGCCTGCAGAAATGAAGTCAGGATTTCCAACCTTAAGTCAAATGGGTGAGACCTTTTATAAGCAGTTGTCTGATCCGTTTTACGACAAAGGTCCAAACGATAAGGGTATTGGCATTCAGCTGGCCTACTCACTAGGGCGAGTCAGTTTAGGATTTTTATTAGCTCTTTTAGTTGCTTTACCAGTAGGATTTTTAATCGGTATGTCACCCCTTCTATCGGCGGCCTTTAATCCCTTTATCCAGATCTTAAAACCCATTTCGCCACTTGCTTGGATGCCCATTGCACTCTATACGATCAAGGACTCATCCATATCAGGCGTATTCGTCATTTTTATCTGTTCGATTTGGCCGATGTTGATTAATACTGCGTTTGGGGTTGCCAGTGTTCGTAAAGAATTACTGAATGTAGCCAAGACGCTTGAGGTGAGCCCCTTACGAAAGGCCTTCAAAGTAATTTTGCCGGCGACCGCTCCAACAATCCTCACTGGAATGCGAATCTCCATGGGTATTGCGTGGTTAGTCATTGTGGCTGCAGAGATGTTAGTTGGCGGCACCGGGATCGGCTACTTTCTCTGGAATGAGTGGAATAACTTAGCAATCTCTAGCGTCATTTTTGCCATCGTGGTGATTGGCTTTGTAGGCATGCTACTGGATATGTTCTTCGCAAAACTCCAAAAGATGGTGACCTATGCAGATTAATCATGAGTTTTTAAAAGTTGAAGGTCTTTCTAAAACCTATGTGCCAGGCGCTGCCCCTGTTTTTGAGAATGTTAACTTTGATATTGCTCAAGGAGAGTTTGTTTGCATCATTGGCCACTCTGGCTGTGGTAAGACAACCATCCTAAATGTTCTAGCAGGATTAGAGGAAGCAAGCTCAGGCTATGCCTACATGCTCGGTCGAGAAATTAAAGGCCCCAGTTTAGAGCGCGGGGTTGTCTTTCAAGGGCATGCCTTAATGCCGTGGATGACCGTTCTTCAAAATATTAATTTTGCAGTGAAGTCAAAGTTTGCCGACTGGCCTAAAGCTAAGATTGAGGAACATTCTGAGAAATACCTCGATCTGGTTGGTCTATCTGCGGCAAAGCATAAAAGACCAGCAGAACTCTCTGGTGGCATGAAACAGCGCGTGGGGATTGCCCGGGCATTTGCGATTGAGCCAAAAATGCTTTTGCTCGATGAGCCATTTGGCGCCTTAGATGCTTTGACGCGCGGCGTCATTCAAGATGAACTCCTCAAAATTTGCTCATCTACCAAGCAAACTGTGTTCATGATTACGCACGATGTTGATGAAGCTATTTTACTATCGGACAAGATAATGCTCATGAGCAATGGTCCTAACGCGCGCATCGCCGAGATTGTTGAAAACACTCTTCCCAAAAACCGGGAACGTGCCACGATGCATCATGACCCGATGTACTACCCTATGCGCAATCATTTAGTCGATTTCTTGGTACATCGCTCTAAATTAGTACAGCAGGCTGCTAGCACTGGCAGCCCCGTTAGTAATGTGACTGATATCACGCAACGTCTCAAGCCCAAACTTGTGCGTCCTGGTAAAGATAATCTCACCTCTAATCCATCCATTCAAATTAATTAAGGAGTTTTTATATGATGAATCGTGACGTTGTAACCCAAAAAATTATTGAAGCTAAAGTCAAGAAAAAGCTCAAATGGGCTGATATCGCCAAGTCGATTGGCGAGTCTAAAGAATGGGTAACAGCAGGCTGCCTAGGTCAAATGACCTTTACCAAAGCGCAAGCTGAAGCGGCTGGCAAGTTATTTGATTTGACTGACGAAGAAATGGCCTGGTTACAAATTGTGCCGTACAAAGGATCCTTGCCCACTGCAGTCCCAACTGATCCCCTCATTTATCGCTGGTACGAAATCGTTAGTGTTTATGGAACCACAATCAAAGAATTAATCCATGAAGAGTTTGGGGATGGCATTATGAGTGCGATTGATTTCTCGATGGATATTCAGCGTGAGCCAGATCCTAAAGGAGATCGTGTACAAGTTGTTCTATCCGGAAAATATTTATCCTATAAAACATATTAGTTTGTAGTTCTTACAATAGCGGTGAGGCCAAGTGTGCCGTATTCTCTAAGAGCTTACGCCACCTTGGTTAGCGTTTCATACGCGCATGATAGATTTCTGCTTGTACCAGTTCTTCACACTGCATACATTTATTACAAATCGATGCTTCTTCCCGCAACTCTTCAATCGAATTAATCTCATGATTTGCGAGATACTCACGCAAATCTTCATCCCAAATTTGATTACATAAACAGATAACTTCTGCCATAGTTGTAATGATCGTAATTTAGTGTGCCTGTTCCTGCAATAAGGCAATTGCTTCAGTGACTGAGTTAACCACCTTCAGATGGGTAAAGTGCTGCTCAATCAGAAACTCTTCTTTACGAACCTCATTGGCGAATGCAAGTAAGCCATCGTAGAACCCCTCGAGATTAACAAGAACAATGGGCTTGGTATAAGCCTTGATGTGATTACCCGTCCAAACCTCAAACAACTCTTCAAAGGTACCAATACCACCGGGAAGCACTACGAAGGCATCGGAGAGTTCAATCATCATCTCCTTGCGTTCAACCATGTTCTCCACCACATGGAGATCGTGAAGCCCTTCTAAAACTGGCTCAGCCTCCGTCAGAAAACCTGGAATGATCCCAACCACTTTTCCTTGGCAAGAAAGTGCGCCACGCGCCACCTCGCCCATTAAGCCCCGTCCTCCCCCACCAAAAACGAGACGCCAACCAAGACCGGCAATTTGGCAACCCAGATCTTGTGCCGCAGAGGCCCAGTTGGGGTTCTTACCAGGCCGTGAGCCACAGAAAACGCAGACGGTATATTCCATTCCCTGATTGTGCCACTGTCGTCCCACGTTGCTTTGATTGGCTTGTTAGAATCACAAGACTTCACTGATAGGAACGCTATCCAAGAATCATGTACCAAGCATTTGTCGACGCCTTTTCCTTACTGGCCCAGCTTGACTCCGCAATCATTCGGATCGTTCTAACCTCGATCCAGGTTAGCTTAACCGCCCTCATTCTTGGAACCCTCATCGGACTTCCTTTGGGCGCATGGCTAGCTACTGAAGAGTTTGCTGGTAAGAAGGTGGCTATTGTGATCCTCAATAGCCTAATGGGGGTACCCACGGTGATCGTCGGGGTCTTGGTCTATTTAATCCTATCGCGTAGCGGTCCCTTTGGCGAATGGGGCTGGTTATTTACAGTTAAAGGGATGATCGTTGCCCAGTTTTTTATTACGACCCCACTTATTGCTGCATTGAGCCGTCAGATCTTAGAAGACTCGTGGAGGGTTCATCGGGAGCCATTTATGGCCTTACGTCTACCGCCCCTTGCGCGCCTTAAATGGCTGATTTGGGACTGTCGCTTCTCCCTCACCATTGCCATCCTAGCGGGTTTTGCTAGAGCCATCTCCGAAGTGGGTGCTGTAATGATTGTGGGTGGCAATATTGATCGGGTTACCCGCACCATGACCACAGCGATTGCTTTAGAGACCAGCAAGGGTGATCTTGCTTTAGCGCTCTCTCTAGGCATTGTGCTCCTCGGCATTGTCTTACTGGCAAATATTTTCATATTTGTAGTGCGCCAAATTGCGGAGCGTCGTTATGGATAAACTCTTAACACTAGACCAAACGAAGGTGTTTGCCGATGGGCGTTCGATCTTTAGTGCTAATCACATTGAGATCCCCATGAACGGCATGATTGCCTTGGTTGGCCCCAATGGAGCCGGCAAAACCACCTTATTGCGCCTTATCCATGGCTTGATTAAACCTGATGCGGGATCCTGTGTAAGCCCATTTGATAAACATGAAAGTGCATTGGTCTTGCACTACACCCCTATGCTCAAGGCAAGTGTGCGCGAGCATCTAAAACTATTACGTGACACCAATATTGCCGTGAGTGATGCTGACATTGATCAAGCGCTAGCGAGAGTAGGCCTCAGTCATCTAGCAAATAATCCCGCCCAGAAACTGTCTGCGGGTGAGCGTCAAAAATTATGCTTCGCACGAGCCCGTTTACAAAATCCCAAATTAGTCATGCTCGACGAGCCCACCGCTAATCTAGATCCAAATGCAAGCGATGATGTTGAGGCCATGATGATGCAATTGGCTCAAGAATCTAAGGTGGTGATATTTGCATCCCACAACATGGCTCAGGTCCAACGCTTAGCCAATACGGTGCTCTTTATGCAAGATGGCCAAATCCTAGAAATCGCCACGCCTGAACAATTCTTTAAAAACCCTCAAAGTAAAGAGGCTACCAAGTTCCTAGCCCGAGAATTTATTGCACAATAGCTTTATCTATCGTCATCACTAGGAGACCTCTATGCGCCTGATTAGCAATAGCTTTAAGAATGGTGAGTTGATACCCGGAGAATTTGCCTTTTGTATCCCGAATGATCGTGGCCATGTTTGCTTAGGCTCTAATCGCAATCCCCATTTAGTATGGGATGATGTGCCCGCTGGCACCCAATCATTTGCCATCATTTGCCATGATCCTGACGTACCTTCCAAGCCCGATGATGTGAACCAAGAGGGTAAAACGGTACCGGCTTCTTTGCCCCGAATTGATTTCTTTCACTGGGTTCTGGTCGATATCCCAAAGGATGTTCGTGAGATCCCCGCTGGTAAGCTTTCTTCAGAGGTTAGCCCCAAAGGCAAGCCAGGACCCGATACGCCCATTGGTGGCGCTCATGGTATTAATGATTACACCGTATGGTTTTCAGGCGATGCAGAAATGAAGGGTAATTACTTTGGCTACGATGGCCCCTGCCCTCCCTGGAATGACAGTATCTGGCATCACTACATTTTTACGATCTACGCCCTAGACACCCCATCCCTCGCTTTAGGTGGGATTTTTGATGGCAAAACTGCACTGGCAGCACTTCAGCGTCATATTCTGGGTAATGCTCAAATCATGGGGCGATATACCCTCAATCCCGAGTTGGGATAAAAAAATCCCCAAGATAAAACTTGGGGATCTTGGTTTGCCTACCTGCTGGGCTTATTTCTTGGCAGGGGCAGCAGCTGGAGCCGGTGCCGGTGCAGCGGCGGTCACTGGAGCTACGAATGGTGGCGGCGCAACACATGGTGCAGGGTCTGGAGTACCTGCTTTTTTGTACTTCATCGCAACCGCATTAATCGATTGGCATAACTGAAAATTTCCAACAGCGCCTGCATGGGCAGTCTTCGCTTTTGCGAGGTTGGCTGCCTCTGCTTGTTGTGGAGTTGGCGGAGGAAGCGCAGCAAGGGCTACAGAACTTCCGAGTGCGCAAACAGCGCTAATCATTAGCTTTTTCATTAAATCAACCCTTTCCTAATTTGTTATACCAACGTTGATGATGCTCTTTAGCCCAAGTTTCGTCACAATTTCCAGTGCGCATCCCATCCAATGAGCCCTGCATACCGATTGAGCCAATATACATATGACCAAGCGCCATTGCTACCATCAGAATAGAGCCAACGTTATGGATAATATTAGCTATTTGCATCGTGCCACGGAAGTACTCAATTTGAATAAACGGCACAATCATATTAAGCACCCAACCTGAAGCTGAAACAATCGAGCCAAGGATTACTAGGAGCACCCAGAACAACATTTTTTCACCAGGATTAAAGAAATTAGCTGGGATATGCTTTCCTGTAAGCAAGCCACCCAAACCTTTAACCCATTCCCAATCACCCTGTTCTGGGAGATTACGTCTCACAAACAAAATGAAGAAAACTAGAATGCTGACCGTAAATGCAGGTCCAACGAAGTTATGAATATTCTTACAGGCTAGTAAAAATGGTCCGTATAGACCAGGGCCCATAAGCGGCAATAAGAAATACTTGCCCCACAAAATTAATATTCCGGTAAGGGCAAGGGCCACAAAGGTGAAAGCCATAGTCCAATGGGTAATGCGCTCTAGCAAGGTAAAGCGCTGAATCTTCTTACCGGACATTGGCTCATGCAACTTAATTGAACCCTTCAGAATAAACACAGCAACAATCGCACAAAATACAAAAGTGAGTAGCCATGCACCGTACACAGTAATTACACCATTACGAATTAAGCGCCATTCTTGACCGGTTTTCTGGATCAATACACCATTCTCTGCACCAGGAATAGAAACGTAATTAATTGTTTCGCTATTCACTGCTCTCCAAATAGGAGCATTGTTACCCGGTTGATTTTTACCGGCTTCAACTGCTGCTTGTGATGTGGCATTCGGGGCACGGCCGACATCCATGATGTTGACTGACTCCACCTTTTGGGGAGTAGGTGATTGCGCTCCTTGCTGAGCAGCAGTAACCCCTGCTGTAGCAAGTCCAACGGTCAAAAGCAAAACGCGAGCAATTCTGCTCAATGATGAGTTCATGAGGGCTTCCTTCAAAACAATACGTGATGGAGTAATCGTTTACTTGATGCGGCTATATTCCGACTGAGACTGATTACGTTTGGTAATTTCAGCACTCCAGCTAGCTTGATCGCCTGGCTTCCAACCCTTTGCCATGAACCCATTATCAGCGCCCATGTAAGGAGCTACATCCGGACGCTTAGAGGCACTCATGCCCGACTCGTTACAGCCCACCAAGAGTGAGGCTGCAACGAGGGAACCCACGAGGGCTAATTTCATGACTTACCTCCAGCTGGTTTAGCTGCAGGTGCTGGTGCACCTGGCTTACCATAAGCAGTTGCCCAACCGAATACATCGGCACCCGCATTCTTACCAGCAGCCATACGCTTGACAACACGAGTACGGAATACATCCGCAATCACATCACCATCACCACCAATTAATGCCTTGGTAGAGCAGAGCTCAGCACACAGTGGCAACTTACCTTCTGCCAAACGATTGCGGCCATACTTCTCAAACTCAGCAACGCTACCGTTTTTCTCGGGACCACCACTACAGAATGTGCACTTGTCCATCTTGCCGCGCAATCCAAAGGTTCCGGAACTTGGGAACTGAGGTGCACCAAATGGGCAGGCATACGAGCAATAGGCGCAACCAATGCAGGTATCTTTGTTATGCAGAACAACACCCTCATCGGTACGATAGAAGCAATCCACTGGGCAAACCGCCATGCAAGGCGCATCAGCGCAATGCATACAGGCTACCGAGATGGATTTCTCAGCACCAATAATGCCGTCATTAATCGTAACGACGCGCCGGCGGTTTACACCCCAAGGCACTTCGTTCTCGTTTTTACATGCTGTGACGCAACCGTTGCATTCAATACACCGTTCTGCGTCGCAGATAAATTTCATTCTTGCCATTTTTGATCTCCTGACTATGCGGTGTTAATTAAGCGACCTTTTCGATCTCACAGATCGTGGTCTTGGTTTCTTGCATCATCGTGACGCGGTCATAACCATAAGTTGTAGCGGTGTTCACTGCCTCGCCACGAACGACTGGATACGCCCCCTTTGGATAAAAGTCGAGCAAGTCCTTGCCTTCCCACCATCCCGAGAAATGGAATGGTACGAACGCTGTGTCTGGTCCAACAC